>URZP01000081.1 GCA_900552365.1 uncultured Coriobacteriaceae bacterium | reverse complement strand
CTGCTCGAACGGCAAAGGATCGCACTCCGTCTGAAGTTTGGTAAGTTCCTCGCAGTACGCCTTGGGAAGTATCTCAGAGCGAGTGGAGAGCGTTTGCCCGATTTTCACAAAGCTGGGGCCAAGCTCCTCGAACGCGGCGCGAAACTCCTCGGGGGTGAGCTGATTCAGGAACTTGTGCTTATGCAAAATGGAGATGATCTCGCGCATGCGCTTCGAGCGCGACTTGCGATTCAAGCCGAACTGGCTTGCCTTCTGCGCTCCGCCCGACTCGAAGAAATAATTGAGCAGAGTGTTCTCGGCCATGAACGTCCTCGTTCCATCAATAACCAAACAACCGGGATCGATTCCTGGTTGCAATCATGCACGTGAATATGAAGAAGCGGCCCGTCAAACGACAAGGCCGCTTCGAAAAATGGGCTATTCAGCCGGCTTTGCGACGGGCTCTTCGGCCTCTTCGACAGCCGCAGGCTCTTCGGCTGCTTCTTCGTCGTCGTCGATGATCTCGACCTCGACAGCCGCAGCAGCTTCCTGAGCGTTCTGAGCTGCGGCGAACTCAGCAGCCTTGGCCGCAAACGCCTCGCGCTGCTCGGGCGACATCGCCTTCATGCGGGCCTCAAGCGCGGCCTCGCGGGCGGTCTTCGTAGCCTCGTCAGCCTTGTATTGAAGTTCCCTGTTGATCTGCTTGCCCTGATCGATAGTCATCTCACCCTTGGCAACCAGCGTATCGACAAGCTCCTTGCCCTTTTCGCCGCCGATGGCAAGCGCGCCGATGCCAGCGAGGAACACATTCTTGAAGCCTTCGCCGATGCTGTTGACGCCGTCTTGAATTCCAGCCATGGGAACCTCCTTCATCGAAATGAATATGATCCGAGCATGCACCAACAAAAGCGGAAGGGCAAGAGTTACACCCCATTTGGCGAATAGTTGTTACTGGCTTGTCGAAATAACGACCGTGAAGCGCGGCCAAAGCGCCTACAAATTGAAAGCCTCGGCCAAATCAGACACCGTTTCGCAGTAGATGTCGGGATTTTCAACCGCCAGCTTCTCACGCGTGAACATACCCCAAAGAACCGCGATAGTCGTGGTACCAGCGCCGTTGCCCGAATGGATGTCGAAGGGGCTGTCGCCTACGTAAACGCAGTTCGCAGGATCGAATCCCATACGACGGCACCCTTCAAGAACCGGGCCAGGCTCAGGCTTGTGCTCGGGGAAATCGTCTGGGCCAATCAGGAAATCGAAATACGACGACAAGCCCGTGACCTCCAGGCCATGCCATGCCAGGGAATGCAGCTTCGACGTGACCACGCCAAGCCTCAAACCGGCGTCCTTCAGCTGTGTCAACGCCTGATCCATGCCCTCGAACGGCTTGATCATCTGATCATGGATGGACTTGTTGTACTTGCGGTAAACGCTCAGAAGCTCCTCGGCTTCAGCGGGGTCGTCGGTGAAGTCGAACATCTGATCAGCCAAAGGGGTGCCGACGCCCTTCATGTACATCTCTTCAGGGAACACCTTCCCCAAAACCTCTTTAGTGGCGTACTGGAACGACGTCAGCAAAAGGTCGTGCGTATCGACCAGCGTACCGTCGTTGTCGAACAGCACTGCAGAGACGGGCGTCTCTTTGCCAGAGGGCAGGATAACCGAAGCCATGAAGCTCCCTTCAAAAGAAACGCGGCGCCGACACCAGCCGACGCCGCAAGCAGACGAACTAGAAACTAAATGCGAATGGCCAAAGCAACGCAGGCTTTAAGCTGTCGCCTGCGCTTCCGAGGAAGCGCGCTCGGGTTCTGAACCTGGCACCTGTCGCTGCGCTTTCAAGAAAGCGCGCTCGGGTGCACGCATTTGCGGGCTAATCCGCAAACAGGCCGTTGAAGGTGCCTTCGCCTGCGGGGTGTTCCTTCATGACGCTGCGAGCGAAGCGCATGAGCTCGGCGAACGACGCAAGCGAAACATCCTTGCGCTCGCCCGTGCGGCGAAGCTTGACCTCGACGTTGCCGGCCTCGACACCGCGCTTGCCCACGACAACTTGAAGCGGCCAGCCGATAAGGTCGGCGTCGTTGAATTTAACGCCCGCGCGCTCCTTGCGGTCGTCGATGGCAACCTCGAAGCCAATGGAGGAAAGCTCCTCGGCGATCTGCTGAGCAACCGGCTCGACCACATCGTCGCCCACAGTAAGCGGAATGATGCAGACATGGGCAGGAGCAACGGACATAGGCCAGTAAATGCCCTTGTCGTCGTGGCACTGCTCGATGATGGCGGCCATCAAGCGCGTGACGCCAACGCCGTAGCAACCCATGATGAACGGCTGCTCGGTGCCGTCCTCGGCCATGAACGTAGCGCCCATGGTCTCGGAATACTTGGTGCCCAACTGGAAGATCTGGGAAACCTCGATGCCGCGCGCGCTATGAAGGGGCTTGCCGCACTCGGGGCACGAGTCCCCTTCTTTGACCAGGCAGAGATCGGCCCATTCATCAACGGTGAAGTCGGAACCAAGACGGGCGCCAAGATAATGGAAGCCGTCCTCGTTGGCGCCGACAGCCCACTGTTCGATGTTCTTCAGGCTGTTGTCGGCAACAACGGTGATGCCCTCGGGCAGGCCAACGGGGCCCATGGAACCCTTATGCAGACCCGCAGCAACCATTTCCTCGTCGGTAAGGGGCTCGAAGCCGGGAATGACACGACCGGCCTTGATCTCGTTGATCTCGTGATCGCCGGGCACGAACAGAACGTAGATCTTGCCCTCGGCGTCTTTCACGGAAAATGCCTTCATGCACGACGTAGTGGGGATGCCAACGAACGCAGACAGCTCCTCGATGGTGTGAACGCCGGGCGTCTCGACCTTCTGCATGGCAGGAAGCTCGTGCTGAGTGGGATGAGGAAGGCAAGCGCCGGCCTCGGTGTCGGCTGCGTAATCGCAGTCGCAGTAGACCAGCTCGGCCTCGCCGGCGTCAGCAAGAGCCATGTACTCGCGCGAAACCTTACCGCCGATCTGACCGGTGTCGGCCTCGACGCCGCGCCACTTCAGACCGGTACGATCGCAGATGCGCGCATAAGCGTCGCCCATCTGATCGTAATACTCGGCAAGCGACTCCTGCGTGGCATGGAAGCTGTAGGTGTCGTTCATGACGAACTCGCGGCTGCGCATAAGGCCGAAGCGCGGGCGGATCTCGTCGCGGAACTTGATCTGCGACTGATACAGCGCCGTAGGCAGCTGCTTGTAAGAACGAAGCTCGGAGCGAACCAAGGCGGTGACGATCTCCTCGTGCGTGGGGCCAAGGCAGAACTCGTTGCCATGACGGTCAGTGATGCGGGCTAGCTCGGGGCCGTAGTCGTTCCAGCGGCCGGACTGATGCCACAGATCGCCCGGCTGAACGAACGGCAACAGGATCTGCTGAGCGCCCGTGGACTCAACCTCTTCGTTGACGATGGCGGTGACCTTGTTCAGGACGCGCATGCCCAACGGCAAGAACGAGTACAAGCCAGAACCCATCTTGCGAATGTAGCCGGCGCGAAGCATCAGCCTATGGCTGGCAAGCTCGGCACCGTTCGGGTCTTCCTTGAGCGTGGGAGCGTAGAACTCGCTCATGCGCAGGATGTTGGTCATCGTCGTCTCCTTTTTGATTATCGATAAGCGCGCAATGGCACGTTTCGTTGCGTGTCGCGCATTTGTTCGCCCTGCGATTCTACCGCAGGTCGCGCCTTACTTGGGAAGCTTGTCTATTTCCTCCATCAGGGCATCAACGATGTCCTCTTCAGAAACCTTGCGGATCACCTCGCCGTGAAGGAACACGGCGCCCGACCCTTGGCCGCATGCAACGCCGATATCGGCATCGCGCGCCTCGCCGGGGCCGTTTACCACGCAACCCATAACCGCCACTTTCAGCGGGCGGTCGACGTTCAAAAGACGCCGCTCGACTTGGTCGGCAAGGCCGATAAGGTCAACCTGCGTGCGCCCGCACGTGGGGCAGCTGATAAGCTCGACACCACGATGACGCAGGTCAAGTGCAGAAAGAAGCGCCCAACAAGCACGAATCTCGTTCACCGGGTCATCCGTCAGCGAAATGCGCATCGTGTCGCCAATACCCTCTTCAAGCAAAATACCCAAACCCGATGCCGATTTGATAAGCCCTTGGAACTGGGTCCCCGCCTCGGTAATGCCGATATGAAGCGGCACCTGGGGAATGCGCTCGGCAAGCAGGCGGTACGTGCGCACCGTGGTCATGACGTCATGAGCCTTGGCGGAAACAACCAGATCAGTGAAGCCGTGCTCTTCGCAGTAGGTTACGTACTGCACAGCCGACTCGGCAAGCTTCTGCGGCTGCGTGAGGTCGGTGCGAGCAGCAAGATCGGAGTCGAGGGAGCCGGCGTTCACACCGATGCGAATAGGAATGCCTGCTTCGCGCGCTGCGTCAAGAACGGCGTCCGTCTTTTCCAAACCGCCGATGTTGCCGGGGTTGATGCGGAGCTTGGCTGCACCGCGCTTCGCGGCCTCGATGGCGATCTGCGCGTCGAAATGGATGTCGGCAACAACGGGAAGGGGCGATTTCGCGCACACCTTCTCGAAGGAATCAAGACAGTTCTTACGCGGGACGGCCATGCGAACGTATTCGCAGCCGGCCTCGGCCAGACGCTCGATCTGCGCGAGGTTGCCGTCGGCATCCTCAGCGGGCACGTTCAACATAGACTGGACGGCAATAGGCGCACCCCCGCCAACAGGGACGTCTCCAACCATCACGCGATGCGTCAGTTCATGCGGCAAAGCCATGGTCTCCCTCTCGATCTTGATCCTACGTACTGTGATGCCACGCGGCTTGGCGACATGCCTGCGCGGCCCGCTCGCGTCCGCGGGCTTGGCAACCGGGCTGCGCGGCCCGCTCGTTCTAACGAACTCGCGTCCGCAGGCTACCAATTCCCAAACACGAACCGTTGGATATCCTGGTTCATCATCACTACGAACAGCAACACGAACAACGCCATGCCCACCATGGACAGCGTATTCAGCACCTTGACGGACACGGAGCGGCGCCTGATGCGCGCAACTGTCTCGACCACCCAGCGACCACCGTCAAGTGGCGGGATGGGCAAAAGATTCATGATGCCAAGAGAAACCGAGAGCATTGCCGTGAACGACAGGAAACTCTCGAAGCCCTGCTCGGCCGCCGACTTCGAAAGCACGGCGATTCCCATGATGGATGTGGAGTTCGAGACAGTGTCGGCAACGGTAGCCGGATTGAACAGCCCGACGACGGCCTGGACGACCATGCCGATGTAAACGAAGCCCGCTTGAATGGCACGCCACGGCGAAACAGTGACATGCGTGATCTCGCCCGTCGCGACGATCTGGTAATCGAATCCCATAACCGAGTAGATGATGACGAACGCCAGTAGGGCGAACAGGATGTTCATGGTGATGCCCGCAAGCAAGATGACCGACTTCTTCCAATACGGCAAAGAACGGTACTGATGCTTATACTCGGCGACGAAGAACGCGTCGACGTCGGAAAGCGGGCGCGGCGTGCCGCCTGCGAGCTTCTGAGGAACGGGGTCGCCCGCCGACCGAGCACGACGGATTTCCTTGCGCGTGGGGTTGACCGCAGGGGTGCGATACATGTTGAACTCGTCCTTCTTCGTGGGGCCCGTGATGCTTCCCCACTCCACCAGTTCTTCCAACGTGTCGTACGCCTCGTCATCGGAAATGCTGCAATCGGCGGCGACGTCTTCCATAAGAGCCTCGCCACGAGCGTAGACCGACGCCATGGCTGCTTTAAGATGCGGGCTCATCTCGCCTGGCTCCATACCGCAAACGCGGGCGTAACCGCCAAGAGGAACAGCTGTCACACCAAAACGCGTGTCGCCACGGGTGAACCCAACGGAAGGGCCGGGAAGACCCAACATGAACTCGGAAACGCGCACGCCGAACGCACGCGCCGCAAGATAGTGCCCGCCTTCGTGAATGAGCACAAGAAAGCCCAGGCAAATGGTTGCGTATATAACCATAAGGACGATGTCCAAGGGATGTCCTTTCGAATCGACTCCCCCGATTATAAGCAGGCTGAACGGCTTTCGCTTATCCGTTTCCCCACCGACACCAATAAC
>URZP01000080.1 GCA_900552365.1 uncultured Coriobacteriaceae bacterium | reverse complement strand
ACTGGATATGACCTGGCTCTTGTCGTTCGCCGAATAGCTTCCCTGCGGGTAATACTTCCGAATCGGAAACTGCATGTTGAGCCCCTGAGTTTTAGCTTTGACGCTCAGCTGTAGTTTGATACCGCCGGCACTTTTAACTTCGGCCGTTCCACCGAAAAGAGAGATGCATCCAACAATGGTTTTATCTCGGAAGAAACAACGTCGAAGCTGGATTCTTTAGCCATGTTCGGGCCTTTCTGTTAGTTGGTGCTGCTCGTTGAAGATGGGGTGCCGGTGGCGCTTGACGAGTTCGAACTAGAACTCGAGCTGGATGAGCTTGCGCTGGAACTGGAGCTCGAAGAGGTTTTCGTGTTGTGCGTGGCGTTCCATTCGTCAAGGACCTTGTTGAAGTCAACGGTGTATGCGTACATGCCGCCATGATCCTGGCTGGTTTGCATGTCGACCTTTTCGCCATCAACGGTTAAGGTGATGGCATCTTTTGCCCAGGTAGCAATAGTCCACTTGCCGGTAACATCTACGGTTTGAGATGTGGGGCCGGTAAGCATCAGAGGCTGGGCGTCTCCGTCGTCGACAAAGATCTCGACATAAGCGCTCTGACCGTTCTTAACGTCGTATTTGACCGTTACGCTGGTCGGCGCGACTTCTTTAACTGGTGTGACTTCTTCATCTTCTTCGGTAGTGGTATCGGAAATACCGGTAACCGGAAGTGTGGAAACGTCAGTTTGGGCATTGCCACGCGATCCGATGACAATGGAAAGAACGACGATCAAGATGATGAGCACGACGCCAGCCACTACGATGATAGGCATATGCTCGACGAGTCCTTTATTCGAGCGGCCGCCGTACATGTTTCCGTACGTGCTGTTGACAGACGATGGGCCTTTTTTGCGGGAAGAGGCGCTCGAAAGAAAATCACTGGCTACGCCGCCAACGGCACCGAATGCAGTGGTTAGTCCCTGTGAGACGCTGGGGGTTTCGCTGCGGTGCGAAGTACGGCGGCGCGTGGTGCCGTCACTGCGGGTGGAGGCGTCTGCTGAAGGAGTTCGTTCGTTTTTAGCGCGCGAAAAAGCAGGTTCGTCAGTGAATGGCTCGCTTTCAGTGTGCTTCCTTGCGCCGTAGCCGCTTCGGGCATACTCGGTCCTGTCGTCGTATAGATCGCGACCCATGCGTGTGCGATAACCGCCGGAAGCGGAATTGTACGCTGCTCGCTCGCTGGAACGAATGGCATCCCTTGACTCGCGAGATTCACGCGACGAAGTTCTTTCGGTTTCCTTGTCACGATTCCTGGAGAGGCGTTTTTCGTGGCCGATCTCGAAGTTCGCATGGGGGTCTTTTGCCGCACGCACGTTCTTGACTTGATGAGCCGAGACGTCATCAAGATACATGTTCACGATTTCAGTGGGATTCAACCCAAGGAAACGCGCATATGCGTTGATCATGTTACGCGTATAACCGCGAGGCGGCATGCTGCTGAAGTCGTTGTTTTCGATTGCTTCTAGGATGTCAGGGCGAATGCGCAATCTACGGGCAACGGTTTCAAGACCGTAGCCCTTTTTCTCACGAGCGAAACGCAAGACTGATCCGCACGTAGTTTGAGCCATATCACATCCTCCTATTCTTGTGCATCGTTGTCCTCGAAAGCCCTTAGAGCCTCGAGTTCCAAGGCATCAACCAGAACATCGCGCGGTTTGGAACCATTGGGGGGTCCTACAATGCCCTTTTCTTCGAGCATATCCATTATACGACCTGCTCTCGAATACCCAACTTTGAGCTTACGTTGGATATTGGATGTCGAACCCATGCCAGTTGCAACCACGATGTCGGCTGCATCCCAAATTAAGGGGTCGTCGTCGGTAACGCTACCTCCCGATCCGTCAGGCATGGAATCGCCGAGGGTAATGAGGTTCGTCTTGAGAATCTCGGAATGGTATTCAGGTTCGCCCTGCGATTTGACGGCTTCAACGACCGCTGAGATCTCTTCAGGGGAAACCCAGCAGCTTTGAATACGCCGCGGTTTCGCGTATTCGGGTTTGGACAGAAGAAGGTCGCCCTTGCCGATGAGGCTCTCGGCGCCAGAGACGTCCAGGATAACGCGACTATCCAAACCAGATGCAACGTTGAACGCCATACGATTGGTGATGTTTGCCTTGATAAGGCCCGTGACCACATTTGCGGAAGGACGCTGGGTTGCAACGATTAGGTGAATGCCGGCGGCACGGGCGAGCTGGGCGATTCGACTGATTGAGAATTCGACTTCTTTGCCGACGTTCATCATAAGGTCGGCCAACTCGTCGATGACGATGACGATGAACGGAAGTTTCGCGGCAGATTCGTTTTCGAGCGCACCAGTGTCGACCATCTCGTTGTACTCGCCGATGTTGCGAGCGCTGACTTTTGAGAAGACCTTCAAGCGACGTTCCATTTCGGCTACGCCCCAAGAAAGAGCGCTCGCGGCTTCTTTGGCCTCGGTTACGACAGGCACGTAGAGGTGTGGGATGCCGTTGTAAGGTGAAAACTCGACGCGTTTCGGATCGATCATGATGAAGCGGACTTCATCGGGGGTTGCACGCATGATCATCGACATGATCATCGAGTTGATGCCGACCGACTTGCCCGAGCCTGTGGTGCCGCCAATAAGCAAATGCGGCATTTTTGCCAAATCGCAGACGACGGGATTGCCCTCGACGTCTTTACCGATGGCCATGTCAAGCGGACCTCCGTCGGCAAACTTCAGAACGTCGCCAAGCAACACGTTCTCGCGTGTGATGTTGGGCACTTCGATACCGACATAATGAGTGCCGGGAATTGGCGCGAAAATACGAACGCCGGGCGCTGCAAGCGCCAAAGCGATGTCGTCGTTGAGCGCGGTGATCCTGCTGACGCGAACACCTGGGGGCAAATCGACTTCGAACAGCGTGACGGTTGGGCCGGCAACCCAGTCCACAACCTGTGCGAGAATTCCGAAGTCCTCGAGCGTGCGCTGCAGATTCGTAGCGGTCTCGGCAAGTTCGGCTTCCATCGCTTTTGTGCGTTTCGTTGGCTTGCTGGCATGCAGAAGTTCGAAATCGGGAAGCTTGAAACCGTCTTCGCCAGTGCCCCCAGACTTATTGCTGCCTTTAGCTGCAGTAACGGAATCATCCTTTTTCTTGGCGTTGCTTTCGCTTTTTCGACTTGAGATTTCTTCGGTTCTATCGGTTGTGCGCGCGAAATCGCTGAGTCTTCGAGTGAGAGCACGCGATTGCCCCTGCCCTTCAGCAGTGCCTGATCGAGAAAGCGGACGAGTTTGAAGCGATTCGCGTGTGGAGGCTTCTACCCTATCGCGGTTGGGAGTGGGAACGGCATTCTCGTACGGGTTCGCGCCCAAAACACCCAGTTGCTCTTCTTCTGCGGCATGTCGCGCGCGGGCTTTTTCGGCAATCGACCCTATCAGGTTGGTCACCGAAAAACCGATGATGGCCAGCCCAACTGCAATGACGCCGCCCATGATGACTACGGTGACGGGAAGGCCCATGAGGGAAAGGCCGATCCACGCAAGAGCGGCGCCAACGTAACCGCCTCGGGCGGTTAGTTGCGCATTGCTGAAAAGCGTGCTGGGAACGGTAGCATCGCCAAGGGAAAGCGGCGTGAATGTCGCGAACAGTCCCAGTACCGCAACGAATATCAGCGCAAGGCCGATGGTCGCGCGAGCTGAGATGCGCTCCTCGTCGAATTTGGCAATGAACGTAATGCCCACGATGATAAGAAGCAAAGGCAAGACATATGCACCTATACCGAGCAAAAGCCGAAAGCCCTGGCTAGCAAAGGAAGTGAACATGCCACCGGAAGGCGCTAAGACGATGAGCATCAAGACAATCGCGGCTACGATGAATACGATACCTGCGACATTCCGACGCGTCGATTCGTCCATGATAGGTTCGCGAGAGAAATCGATCTCCTCTTGAACAGAAGCTGCGTTTTTCGTTGCGCGCTGTGCTTTTTTGTCGGAAGGAGAAGATGCGCGGGATTTCCTTGAAGCTTGCGCGGTTTGACGCTTCTTCGGTTGAGTGCTTTTGCGCTGCTTGTTTCCTTCGCGAGCGCTGTTCGTGGAACGAGCCAAACCTGCTCCTTTGGTACTGCGTTTAATTGCTGCGTTTCGGGGTTCGGGCAAATAGTGCAGACGGCACCATTTGCCCGAAGGTTTCAAAAGGATATCTTAGACGGTGATGATGCTCATGATGGCCATGGGGCGCTGTTTGATGCGATCCCAAAGCAAATTGAGGATAGCATCGCGTCCAAGCTTGCGAAGGTCTTTTTCGGTAGCGCCTTTTTCGAGACCCTTTCGCATGGCGTTTTCAATGGCGTTACGAAGTTCCTCAACGATATAAGGATCGTCACCGCCCGTGATGCCGTGCATCTCAACGTCAACGTTGCCGACAAGCTTATTGCTCGTAAACGAGATGGCGGCGCTGGCAACAGCGAAACCTTGAGCGCCAAGCTTGACGCGATCGTCGAGAACGTCTTGAGAAGTGTCGCCAACAGAAAGGCCGTCGACGTAAACGACACCGCTCTGAACGGTATCGCCGATCCTGACGCCGTTCCCATCGAGTTCGAGAGATTCGCCGTTCTCAAGAACGAAGACGTTCTCTTCGGGAACGCCGGTTGCGATTGCGAGGTTGGCATGAGCGCGCAGATGCTGCGATTCACCGTGGACGGGCATGAACGCCTTGGGGTTCACGATCGAGAGCACCAGTTTGAGCTCTTCCGACGAGGCATGGCCGGAAACATGAACCATTGCCCGAGACTTGTCGTAAACATCCGCGCCGATTTTCGAAAGAAGGTTCACGATGCGCGTGACCGCTTTTTCGTTGCCGGGGACGGGCGTGGCGGAGATGATGACGGTATCGCCCTCCTCGATGGTGATGGTCTTGTGCAGACCGCCTGCGATTCGAGAAAGTGCCGACAGGGGTTCGCCTTGAGAACCGGTGCACATGACGACGATCTTCTCGGGTGGGATACCCTTTAGTTCGTAGGCATCGACGAGGTCCTTGTCGTCGACGTTCAGATAGCCAAGCTTACGGGCTATGTCGGTGTTCTGGATCATGGACCTGCCGGTGACGACAACCTTGCGGCCATTGTCCACGGCGGCATCGCAGATTTGCTGAAGACGATGGATGTGGCTGGCGAATGATGCGATGATGACGCGACCCTTAGCTTGCGCGATGATCGGGCGAAGGGCCTTCCCTACCTCTGCTTCAGAGGGAGTGAACTCTTTACGCATGGCATTGGTCGAATCGGACATCATCAGATCCACGCCGATCTCACTGAAACGAGCGAGCGCAGCGAAGTCGGTGGTCACGCCATCGATAGGGGTTTGATCGAGCTTGAAGTCGCCCGTATGAAGAATGTTACCCGCCGGGCTTTGCAGAAACACGCCTACAGCACCAGGGATAGAGTGGTTGACGGCGAAGAACTCTGCCTTGAAACAGCCGATATTAACCACGTCGCCAGCCTTGATCTCGACGAGTTTGGCGTTCTTGATGCGGTGTTCTTTGAATTTTCCCTCGATAAGGCCCAGGGTCATCTTGGTGCCGTAAATAGGCACAGGACGATCGAGGTCTTTGTACAAATAAGGCAACGCACCGGTGTGGTCTTCGTGACCATGCGTGATGAAGATGCCCCTTAGCTGGTCGGCATGTTCCAACACGTAGGTGTAATCCGGCAGAATCAGGTCGATACCAGGATGATCATCGTCAGGGAACATCAAGCCTGCGTCGTCAAGCACCAGATCGCCGTTGCATTCAAAGACGGTCATGTTCTTGCCGATTGCGCCAAGACCGCCCAAAGGAATAACGCGCAGCTTGGAACCATTCGATTTTTTGGAAGAAGTGCGCTTGCGCTTTCGGGGCATGCCCTGCCCATGCTTTTTCGCACTGTCGCTTCCCTGCTCGCCCTTGGTAAGGACGGGGCGTTCATGCTCGAGCTTCACGAATTTGATCGAGCTTTTGCTTTCAGGGGTGCTGTTATTGGTTTTTTTACTTGCGCGTTTGCGCGCGGCCGCCTTTTTCTTGGGGGCAACGGTCTTTTGTTGCTGAGTTTCTTGCTCCATACAATTCCTTTTCAATACGCATGAGAAGACAAGCCGCCATCAGCGTCTTGCCCTCTCATTTTCTTACA
>URZP01000079.1 GCA_900552365.1 uncultured Coriobacteriaceae bacterium | reverse complement strand
GCCTACAAGCAGCTTGAAGAAATGAAGATGGAAATCTTCGTCCCGATGAAATGGAGCCTGAAGATACGCAAAGGCATGCAGGCTTTCGGCAAGCACGCGAGCTGCTTGCGGGATTCAGCAACATCCACCTGGGCATCGGCCTGCATCCGTGGTACATCGCCGATGCAGATGCGCAAGTCGAACAGCTTCTCTCGAGCCTTGATTCAACGAACTTCGTCGGCGAAATCGGACTCGACTTCGGTAAGAAAAAAATCGAAACCGCCGAAACCCAACGAGTGGTTCTTCGCACAATTCTTGAAGCATGCGGCAAACAAGGCGGGAAGCTGATCTCCCTTCACGCGATAAAATCCGCCGATGCAGTGTTGGATATGCTCGAAGCAAGCGGCTCGCTGACCTCTTGCTCCTGTATTTTCCACTGGTTCTCGGGGTCAAACGACGAGCTCCATAGGGCAATCAAAAGCGGTTGCTATTTCTCGGTAGGTCCTTTCATGGCCAACTCGCGCCGTGGGCGCGAATACATCAAGGTCATACCTGCAAAGCAACTGCTTCTGGAAACCGATTATCCGCCAACCAACGAAGGCGCGACGCCCGATCCAACAACTGGCGAGCCTCGAGTCGACCTTTCCTATCAAGATGTACGCAAAGCGCTTGAAATAGCAGCTCAAGTAGCATTAGAACGAAAAGGTGCCGGGGTTTTGCAAGATATCAGCAAAAATTCGCTGGAGCTTTTCGCGAAGCATTCATAACAATCATTTAACCGCGCCCCATCGCCTGATAGCTGATACCATTACTGTGATCTCGTCGAATTGCCGACAAAAGCCGATTCGAATCAAACGAAAGAGGAATTATGTCCAACAAATCTTTGGCGAAAGCCCCTCAGGAAACCTGCGTGCTAGTTACCGGCGGCGCAGGCTTCATTGGCAGCCATACCGTCGTCGAGCTTCTGAACAAAGGCTACAGCGTTGTTGTTTACGACGATCTCAGCAACTCAAGCGAAGTCGCGCTTGATCGCGTCCGCACCATCACTGGTGTTCAGGACGATCGCCTGCGCTTCATCGAGGCCAACATCCTCGATCGCGACGCTATGACCAAAGCATTCGACGAGAACGACATCGACGTCATCATTCACTTCGCAGGCTTCAAGGCCGTTGGCGAAAGCGTGCAGAAACCACTCGAGTATTACTGGAACAACATCGCAGGCACCTTGGTGCTGTGCGATGTTGCTCGCGAGCATGGCTGCAAGAACATCGTGTTCTCCAGCTCCGCTACGGTATACGGCGAGCCCGAGTTTGTCCCCATCACCGAGGATTGCCCGAAGCACAACGCAACCAACCCGTACGGTCAGACCAAGAGCATGCTTGAGCAAATCCTGACCGACCTTTACATCGGCGACGACGAATGGAACGTCGTTCTTCTTCGCTACTTCAACCCCATCGGCGCCCACGAAAGCGGTCTGATCGGCGAAGACCCGAAGGGCATCCCCAACAACCTGCTTCCGTATGTCGCACAGGTTGCCGTCGGCAAGCTTGCTTGCGTCGGCGTGTTCGGCGACGATTACGACACCCCCGACGGAACCGGTGTTCGCGACTACATCCACGTTGTCGATCTTGCCCGCGGCCACGTTGCCGCGCTTGATTGGATGGGCGGCAAGGTCGGCACCGGCGAGGCCATCGGCCTTGGCTCCATCCAGGGTGCCGCCGATGCAGATGGCAGCCGCCACGGCGTTGGCATCTTCAACCTGGGCACTGGCACAGGTTCCAGCGTTCTCGACGTTGTCCGCGCGTTCTCCAAGGCCTGCGGCAAGGAGATCCCCTATGAGATCAAGCCTCGCCGCGCTGGCGACATCGCTGTGAACTACGCAGCATGCGACAAAGCCCGCACCGAACTTGGCTGGGTTGCCGAATACGACCTCGATCGCATGTGCCAGGACAGCTGGCGTTGGCAGTCCACCAATCCCGACGGTTACGCCACGAAATAAACTTCCGCAGTCAGCGCTTATCTGTATTCAATCGCCGGTAAAGCGCTGACTCACTTTTTTCATTGCCTGCGAATACGCCTGGATAACACTTGCAGCATCCAGGCCCCTCGCAAACATAACCCCACTCAAACAGAACGGCCTCCGACGATCACCATCGGAGGCCGTTCCGGTCTCTACGCAAGCTGCGCAGTTAATTTCAAATTCGACTAATAGCTGGCAAGATATCCGTTGCTAACCGAAGTAGGATCGCCGCCGGAATCAACGACCTTCATCAGTTCCTTCGTATTCGCCTTGTCAGCGATTACATACGAAACGCCGCCTACCATCTGCGTTGCCGAGGGAATGGTCGCCGAATAGATGGTCATCTCGCCGCCGTCACGCATTTGCAGCGCCAGGTTCACCAAATCGGAAACCGTTAGATCGGTTGTCACACACTTGGCAGCAGCGCTTACCACGCCCGGGATATCAGTCGGCGACATAGACATGACTTTGTCGACGATTGCCTGAATAAGCTTCCGCTGGTTTGCGACACGGGTGAAATCACCGTCAGTGTAAGCGCGACTGCGCGCGAACACCAATGCCTGCTCGCCGTTAAGATGCTGTTCGCCTGCCTCGATGATGATGCGCGGGTTCTCAGGGAAATCAGTGGTGTTATCGGCGTCGGTGTCGTCAATACGCTCGTCAACAACAACATCAACGCCGCCAACCGCATCAACCAACGCAGTCAAGCCCTCGAAGTTGATCTCAGCGTAATGAGAGATAGAAATACCCGTAAGTTGCTTTGCCTCGCGGATAACACCCGCCGCGCCGTCGTAGAAGTACGCAGCGTTGAACTTAGCAGTGCCAACGCCGTCGATTTCGGTCATGGTGTCACGGGGAATGGAGACCATCGTGACAGTGTTGGTTGACGGGTCCACACGAGCAACGATGTTGGTATCAGAACGCTGACCCATCTCGTCGTCGCCCTCGCGCGCGTCAGAGCCGATAAGCATGACATAAAAAGGTTTAGTGAACGTGGTGATGCGAGTGAGCTCCTGATCGATTGCCTTGAGTTCTTCACTTGTTTTGTCGCCCTGCAATTCCTTGTTGATGCCGTTCACGTAGGTTGCCAGAGCGACACCCACACCGATAAGCACCACAACCAGGGCTGATACGACGCCGATGGCGATTTTCTTTCCGCGACCGCGCTTCTTGCTTGCGCGGTACTGAGCTGCATTGCGCGAATACTGCACTGCTGCGCTGCTTCCACGATAATCTGCATCAGGTGTGTAGGCAGAACGATATGCTCCCGACTGAGACCTTGGCGTTTGAGCGCTGTTCCATCCATCGGGTCTCGTTCCGTAAGACGAGCGAGAGTAGCTCGAATAATCCCCGGGATTGTGCGTCGGGGCTACATTGCGGGGTGCTTTGTTTTGCTGGGGAGCTCTACATCCATCGCGCGACGGCCTTGCGGCTGCGCTGGTATTTTGACGCGCACTGGGGCGCTGGTTTCGATCGTTCCTCGATGCCATCTGGCCTCCTCGGATTCGAAGATGACCTTAAAATTCTACCATCTACGCCCTTGCGACATAAAAAAGGCATGTCAAGCCCCTTTTTGACGCACACCTCGATCGATTTCGTCACCATTAGGAAGCGTTAGTGCCCAACTCGCCCCCAGGTTGGTGCTTTTTAATCGGGCATCTCTCGTCGGCCGTTGGCGTTTTCCCCGCCCTCTCTGGATTCTGGCTTCATGCATCTGCGTCGATCCGACGTCATATCGGTCCTTTTCCCTTTTAAGCACCCTGCGTCAGCACCGGTTTGCGCACCTGTATCATTTAAGATATACGACTTCAGAAGTCACCGATTTTCAGTCGTTTACTCCACTCGTCTCTACGCTTTTCGAGTAGCGTTTTCTTATGCCCGAAACGGAATTCAAGATAGACGCGAATGACTCTGGCCTCTCTTTGATGGGCCTTGGCTCCAGCATGCCGATCAGCTTAAATGAAACTTTGGGACTTAATGTTGCTCAACTTCGCAAAGAGCAAGGGCTTTCACGTAACGAACTTGGGCGACTGACCGGCTTGAGAGCAAGCTCCATCTATCGCATCGAAACCGGTGGATCCAGCCCGCGACTTCAAACAATAGAGAAGCTCGCCAGGGCTCTTCGTGTTCACCCAAGCGAGCTTCTTGTCTAACGTTCAAATTTTTGTTGGCGTTTCCCTGGCTATGGGATTCAAGCCATCACTACGTCGGTATTAACCCAACAGCTTTTCGACAGCCGCTTCGTACTTTCCAACAGCTTCATTCGCCGCTTCATACGTTACTCCACGGGCGAACAGGTAAGCTTTGATCTTCGGCTCGGTGCCGCTCGGACGAACAATCACCTTGTCGCCATTATTCAAACGGAACTCAATCACATTCGCAGCAGGAAGACCGTCAATTCCTTGCGAGTAATCAACAACGCCAGATACCTCAATGCCAGCGATATTGGCAAGGGAAACCGTGCGCAATGCCCCCATAATCGCATCCATGCGCTCATGACCATCGGCACCGGGATACGAATATGAGACGGTCTTATTCTGATAGAAGCCATGCTTCTCGTACAGAGCGCGCATTGCTTGGGCGAGATTCATACCATGCTGCTTATAATATTGCGCCATTTCGCAAATCAGCATCGACGCATCAACAGCGTCTTTGTCGCGAACATGAGTACCGTTCAGATACCCGTAGCTCTCTTCGAAGCCGAACATGAAGCGATCAGCCTGGTTTGCTTGCTCAAGCTGTCCGATGAATTCACCAATGTACTTGAAGCCCGTTAGCACGCGCTTGATTGCGAAACCGTACTCATCTGCCAGAGCATCGATCATCGTTGATGAAACGATGGTGGAAACTGCAAACTTATCTGTCAGGTTCTCGCCCTTCGCCTGTTTGACGCGTGCGATATAGTCAAGCAGCAGAACGCCCATTTCATTACCGGTAAGCAATACATACTCATCGCCGTCTTTAACGGCTGTACCTACGCGGTCTGCGTCGGGATCAGTCGCAAGAAGCAAATCGGGTTTAACCTGTTCACAAAGCTGAATGCCACGTTCAAGTGCTTCTCGAATCTCAGGATTCGGATACGGGCACGTAGGGAAATCTCCGTCCGGCTCGGCCTGCTCAGGGACAACAGTGACGTCCGTGATACCAACTCGATCAAGAATCTTGCTAACACATTCGATTCCCGCGCCATTTAGAGGTGTGTAAACCAACTTTAACGCCGCTTTGTTCTCGGAGTCGTCGTCAAGGACAACCGACTGGTCTAGAACAGCCTCGATGTAACGCTCCATCGTGTCCTCGCCGATCCATGCAACTATCCCTTCAGAAAGAGCCTCATCAAACGGCATCGAACGAACATCAGAGAACGGATCAACTTTTATAATTGCGTCAGATATGTCCTTTGACGCCTGCGTGGTGATCTGGCAACCATCCGGGCCATACGCCTTGTAACCGTTGTACGGTGCAGGATTATGACTTGCGGTAACGCAAACCCCGCCCGAGCATTTAAGATCACGGGTTGCAAACGACAATGCAGGAACCGGCTCGATACGCGGATAAACGAATACCTTCACTCCATTAGCCGCAAACACCTCTGCTGCACGACGGACGAATTCTTCGCCCATGTTGCGACTATCGCGACCGATTGCAATTGAAGGCTCTTCGAAATGGGCATTCAGGTAATCAGAAAAACCTTGCGTCGCACGACCAACGGTGTAAACGTTCATACGGTTAGTTCCAGCGCCTATGATCCCTCGCAGACCTGCAGTGCCAAACGAGAGGTCCTGGAAGAACGCATCTGCGATCGCGGCCTCATCGCCAGATCGTTTAAGATCCTCAAGTTCACGTTTAAGCTCGGCATCTTCAACTTTCTCAAGCCATAAATCCAGCATCTGATGCGGATCAGTCATATTAGATTCCTTTCGTTCAACTAGGTATCTAGTTGCGTTTCCCGAATGATGTTTCACGTGAAACATCATGCACTTGATGATTCTACTTAAGCCAGATCGAGAATAGCAAGAGGATCGTCTACGACCATATCCGCACCAGCAGAGACCAAACGATCGACGGTTTGATAGCCCCAGGAGACCCCTATCGCCATCGTGCCAGCTGCCTTTGCGGTCTTCATATCGCCAGCCGAGTCACCAATATAAGCGACCTGGGAAGGATTCAGACCGATTTCCTGGATTGATGCGAGCAAGCCCGTTGGATCCGGCTTCCTTGGCCCCATTTAACACTCTCAAGATTAGCGCTTGCTAATAAATTAGTAATCAG
>URZP01000078.1 GCA_900552365.1 uncultured Coriobacteriaceae bacterium | reverse complement strand
GAAGTCGATGTATTCCACCACCACTCCGCTCACAAAACTCTTTGTGGCGGAGGTAATACCCTGCTCAACAAATGGAAACGGGAGCGTTTCACGTGAAACGCTCCCGTTCATCTGGCGTTATATCAGCCTCAGTCGATTAATGACTTAGTCGTCAAGATCCTCTTCCGACATTTCATCCTTGCCATCGGCTTCGATTTCCTCTTGACCAAGTTCATTCTTGTGAACGCGCTTCTTGGCTCGCTTCGAAATAGCGATAACGGAAACCTTGTCCTCATCGGCAACGTTCATGATATGAACGCCCTGGGTCGAACGTCCCTGCTGGGAAATACCCGAAACAGGGGTGCGAACGGTAAGGCCATCCTCGGACATGATGATGATCTCATCACCTGGGTTAACGATCTTCACATCAGCGAGCATACCCTTCTTCGCCGTCATGTTGATGGTGAAGACACCTTGACCACCACGATGTTGCGTGGGGTACTCCTCGATGGGGGTGCGCTTGCCGTAGCCCTTCTCGGTAATAACCAACAGCTCAGAATCTTCGCGGGCAATCTCAAGACCAAGGGCCTCCGCACCAACCGGAAGGCTGATGCCATGAACGCCCATCGTCCCACGACCCATAGCGCGAACCTCAGACTCATCCCATTTGATTGCCTTGCCGGTGTTGGCAGCAATGACAACCATGTCGCCGGGCTGAACGCGCTTAACGGAAATCAGCTTGTCGCCGTCCTTGAGGTTGATCGCGATCAGGCCGTCGCGACGCGTGCGGTTATATAGAGCCATAGAGGTCTTCTTGACCATGCCCTGGCTCGTAGCGAACATAAGGTACTCGTCCTCGGGGAAGTCCTTCGTGGCAATAACCGCCGCGATGGTCTCGCCCTTTTCAAGCGGCAACAGGTTTACGATCGCGGTGCCGCGTGCATGGCGCGACGCCTCGGGAATTTGGTAAACCTTCAGGCGATACACCTTACCCAACGAACTGAAGAACAGCATGTACGAATGGGTGCTGGCGACGAAAAGGTGCTCAACGAAATCGTTGTCCTTCAAGTTAACGGCCTGAGTGCCCTTTCCGCCGCGTTTCTGCGAGCGATACGTAGCTACAGGCAGACGCTTCACATAGCCTGCCTTCGTAACCGTAACGACCATGTTCTCGTCGGCGATAAGATCTTCGACATCGATTTCCTTCGCGTCTGCGCCGATCTTGGTACGGCGAGGCGTGTTGAAACGATCTTTGATCTCGAGCATCTCTTCCTTGATGATCTCATGCACGAGGTTCTGATCGGACAGAACGCGCTTGTAGTAAGCAATGCGCTCGAGAAGCTCGGCCAGCTCGTCCTGAATCTTCTGACGCTCCAAACCGGTCAGTCGACGCAGGCGCATCTGGAGAATTGCCTCGGTCTGCTTGTCGGACAGGCCGAAGCGCTCAGTCATGCGAGCTGCAGCTTCGCGGTCGGTCGAAGAAGAGCGGATGATGCTGATGATCTCATCGATGTTATCGAGAGCGATGATCAGGCCTTCAAGGATATGTGCGCGCTCCTCGGCCTTCGCCAGCTCGTAACGAGTACGGCGAACGATGACTTCTTCCTGATGAACGATGTAGTGATGAAGAACTTCCTTCAGGGAGAGGACGCGCGGCACGCCGTTGACCAGAGCAAGCATGATGACACCGAAGCCAACCTGCAACTGCGTGTGCTTGAACAGCTTGTTGATGACAACCTGAGGAAGGGCGTTCTGCTTCAGATCGATGATGATGTCGATACCGTGGCGGTCAGCACCGTCGTGAATGTTGCTGATCTCGGGAAGCTTCTTGTCACGAACGAGTTCACCAAGCTTCTCGAGGAGCTTCTGGCGGTTGACCTGATACGGAATCTCCTTGATGACGATCTGGCTGCGACCATTCTTCTGCTCTTTGATCTCATACTTCGCACGGATCGTAATGGAACCGCGACCGGTCTCGTACGCGTCTTTGATACCGCCGATCCCCATGATCTCGGCACCCGTGGGGAAGTCGGGACCAGGCAGAACCTTCATGAGCTCTTCAGTAGTGGCATCGGGATCATCAATGAGCAGGCAGGTAGCGTCGATCACTTCGCCAAGGTTATGCGGCGGAATGTTCGTGGCCATACCAACTGCAATGCCAGCAGAACCGTTAACCAGCAAGTTCGGGAAACGGGCAGGCAGAACCGAAGGTTCTTCCAAGCTTTCGTCGTAGTTGGGTTGGAAGTCGACCGTTTCCTTGTCAAGGTCGCGGAGCAGCTCCATAGCCGCCTTGTCCAGACGAGCTTCGGTATAACGCATTGCAGCAGCCGAGTCACCGTCGATCGAGCCGAAGTTGCCGTGGCCGTCAACCAGCGGCACGCGCATGCTGAACGGCTGAGCAAGACGAACCATGGCGTCATAAACGGCGATATCGCCATGCGGGTGATACTTACCGATAACGTCACCGACGGTACGGGCTGATTTCATGTGAGGACGGCTCGGCGTGTAGCCGGACTCGTTCATGGCGTACAGAATACGACGATGTACCGGCTTGAGGCCGTCACGGACGTCAGGCAGGGCGCGCGAGACGATAACGCTCATGGAGTATTCCAGGAACGAAGTCTGCATTTCCTTGCCGAGGTATGCGGTGCGAACGATCGTGCCTTCGCCGCCGTTGGCATCTTTCACGATGCCGCCGTGCGGGTTCGGCATGTTGACGAATGCATCATCTTCGGCGATTGCGGTGAAGTGGCTCATAGCGTCGTCGGAGGAAGCGTCCTCGTCCTCGTCTACGAATTCCTCGTCATCTTCCTCAACATCGTTAAGGATATCGTCGGTCGATTCGTTTTCAGCATCCATGTCGTCGAACTCAAAGCCATCTTTGGTTTCGTCACTCATTTAGATGGTCTCCTTAAATATCGAGGAAGCGGACGTCACGGGCATGCGACTGAATGAAGTCGCGACGGGGCTCGACCTTGTCACCCATCAGGTCGCTGACGGCGCGCTCGGCTTCAGCGGCGTCGTCGATGCTAACCTGCAGCAAGGTACGGGTGGCGGGCTCCATCGTGGTTTCCCATAGCTGATCAGGGTCCATCTCACCAAGACCCTTGTAACGCTGGACAGCCATCTTGTCGGGATCGGGATACTCGGCGAGAACAGAGCTCAGAGCCTTCTCGTCGTAGATATAGCGATCGATCTTCGGCGATCGCGAATTCTTCTTCTTGATGCCGAAGATAGGCGGCTGCGCGATGTACACGTAGCCGCGGTTGATAAGCTCCGGCATGAAGCGGTAGAAGAACGTAAGCAGCAAGATACGGATGTGGGCACCGTCGACGTCGGCATCGGTCATGATGATGATGCGATGGTAGCGGGCCTTATCGGCATCGAAATCGTCACCGATGTTGGTTCCGATTGCGGTGATCAACGCGCTGATAGTGTCAGAGCCGATCGCACGGGTGAAGCCGGCACGCTCGACGTTGAGGATCTTGCCGCGAAGCGGAAGGATTGCCTGGTGCTTGCGGTCGCGGGCCTGTTTGGCCGAACCACCTGCGGAATCGCCCTCTACAATGAAAAGTTCTGACTCAGCAGGGTTCCTGCTGGAGCAGTCCGCGAGCTTCCCCGGAAGGGAAAGGGACTCGAGAACGCCCTTGCGACGCGTGTTCTCACGAGCTTTGCGTGCGGCCTCGCGGGCCTTCAAAGCCTGGGTTGCCTTGTTCACGATACGCTTTGCAGCCGTCGGATTTTCCTCAAGATACTCGGCCAAACCCTGCGTAACGGCCTTCTGAACCAGCGGGCGGATCTCGGTATTGCCAAGCTTCGTCTTGGTCTGACCCTCGAACTGCGGATCATGTAGCTTGACGGAGATTACGGCAGCCAAGCCTTCACGGGTGTCGTCACCGGTGAGGTTGCTATCCTTCTCCTTGAGGATGCCCTTAGAGCGAGCGTACTCGTTGACGGTACGCGTCAAACCCTGCTTGAAGCCCTCAAGGTGAGTACCACCTTCGATGGTATGAATGTTGTTCGCGAACGACATCACCATGTTGGTGGAATACGTCGACGTCCACTGCATGGCAACCTCAACAGTGCCGTCATCGTTCTCGGCTTCGAAATAGATAGGTTTGTTCAGGGTTTCCTTACCCTCGGTCAGCCATTTCGTGAAATCGACGATGCCGCCGGCGTACTGGAAGGTCTCGGAATGCGGCTCGGCCAGAAGAGAGCTGGTGTTAGCTTTAGGATCAGAACGCTCGTCAACGAGTTCGATCTTGATGTTCTTGTTCAGAAACGCAACTTCGCGCAGGCGAGCCTGCAGGGTTTCGTAGTCGTAAATGGTGGTCTCGGTGAAGATTTCGGGATCGGGCCAGAAGGTAACCGTGGTGCCGGTGTCCTTAGCAGAGCCGATCTCGTGCAACTTCTCGACGGTTTTGCCGCGCTCGAAGGCGATCTCATATTCTTTGCCGTCTCGACGCACGCGAACCTCGGTGCGCAACGACAAAGCGTTAACGACGGAAACGCCAACGCCGTGAAGACCGCCGGAAACTTTGTATCCGCTGCCGCCGAATTTACCGCCGGCATGAAGGATGGTAAGAACAACCTCGACCGTCGGGATCTTCTCTTTTTTATGTTTCTCAACAGGGATGCCACGACCGTTATCGACGACCGTGATCGAGTTGTCGGGATGAATGAACACCTTGATATGGTCGCAATAACCAGCGAGGGCTTCGTCAACCGAATTATCGACTACCTCGTAAACCAAGTGATGAAGGCCACGGGGGCCGGTAGTGCCAATGTACATGCCTGGGCGCTTGCGAACGGGGTCAAGGCCTTCGAGGACTTGGATCGCATCCGCGCCGTAGTTTTCTTCTTTGTCAGCCACCACACACTCCTAATCATGAATAGAAATCGGGCAGACGGCACACCAAGTCACGTCGGCGAATAGACGGATCGATTCAGTCAACGATTCGATTCGGGTATCCACTTCGTTTGCCTGGTTATGCCAATGATAGGTTAGTAATTTTAGCACACGTGCGTATTAGCGAGGGCTGGGTTGTAGTAGAAATAGCCGGTGGACAGCAGCTCGCCGGGCGTTTCCAGGGATCGCACCGCGTCGATGTCGGTGTCGCCGCCCTCGCAGGCGTACACCGGCCCGGCCCAGTCACCGTAATGGGAGTAGCGGAGGATATACCCGTCGGCCAGTCCCTCCAGGCACTCTTCCCAGCGCACGAAGCCGTCGTAGGCCTGACGCAGGATATCCAGGTTGCCCGTGTGCAGCAGCGCCTGCAGCCCCGCCACCAGGAAGGAGGAACAGACCGGGTCGGCCGGGCGTTCCCCGTAAATCCGGGGGGCCGTGCAGGTGATGGAACCATCGGCCTCCTGCGTGTCCAGAATGTCCCGGATAACCTTGGGAAACAGGCGGCCGATGTCGAAGTTGTAGGGGGTTTCTTCAAAGCGGACGGTGGCGTCGTTGAGCCAGCCCATCCGTTCGTCCCGCTGCGGGCAGTCGGTGAGCAGGCTGTGCATGTTGGAGCGTTCCGTCTGGACAATGGCGGCCTGGATGGCGTTCACCAGGCCGCTGCCGCAGGTGAAAACGCCGGCGGGCGCCGCGTCGGTGCGCAGAACCACCGCTTGGATGTCCGCCTTATCCACCAGCGGCAGGCCGGTGACCCGGGCGTAGCGGAACCCGTGATAGGTGAAACGGGGCTGCCAGAAGGCCGGATCCTGTCCGTCCCCGGCGGCGATATAGGTATCGCGGCAGCGGGCTCCCCGCAGGGTGGGCAGATAGAGATCGCCCTCCTCGTCCAGAAACTCCATGTGCTCCAGCACAATCTCCTGCCCGGGAAGCAGCCGGTCAGGCAGCTTCAGGCGGCAGACCCCGGCCAGGTTTTTCCCAAAATCCACGATGGACACCCCATCCCGCAGCGGGGTGACCGAGCGGGCGGGAACCCGCTCCTGCTCCCGGATGGGCTCCAGCTCCATCACCTCCGGGACGCCGCCGGGCGGCGGCACCCGCCGCGCCGGCTGAAATTCCTTCGGCTCCCCGTCCGCCCGGTTCCAACCGGGGACTGCCTGGCGCCGGTCGGTGGTCTCGCCGTTGAACAGATGGGCGCTGACGATTTCCCCCGTCCCGCAGAGCCAGCTTTCGTCGGCCTCCACCGTCTCCACCGTTCCGTCGGCATAGCCAAGGCGCAGCAGCGCGGACAGCTGGGGCCGGCCGAAAAATGGGATGGCCCTTTCCCCGATACACCGGAGATACGGCCCCTCGTTGCGCCGCCAGCCTTCGGCCACGACAACGCTCAGGCAGTGCCCCCCC
>URZP01000077.1 GCA_900552365.1 uncultured Coriobacteriaceae bacterium | reverse complement strand
AATCGATAACACTAAGGCTCCTGAAGCACAGCCAATCCTCCCAACTACGGGCGATGTGAACGCATTTGCTATTCCCCTTGTTCTGGCTGTAGCCACGGCAGCTGCCGTTCTTGCCTTCGTAGCTTTGCATCGTAAGAGTCAGCGTTAAGCCAGGGACCATCGGTCTATTCCGAGATTGCTGCAAGTAATAAAAGGCCTGCGGGCTTCCGTTTATCGGATTCCCGCAGGCCTTTCTTGTTTTCAAAGGTATTGGTGGTCATAAAAAGGACCGTCTAGGACGGTCCTTAAAATAGATCACTGATGAATGCGCCGATCCCGCAGGCTCTAGAGCCCCAGTTCTTCGACGGCGGCTTCCCTCATCTTGTACTTGAGGATCTTGCCAGCCGCATTCATGGGGTAGCAGTCCACGAATTTGATGTAGCGAGGCACCTTGTGGCGCGCGATGTTGTTCATTATGAACTCGCGGATTTCAGGCTCGGTCATGGTCTCACCCTCTTTCAGGATGATGCATGCCATGGCTTCCTCGCCGTACTTCTTGTCGGGCACACCGATAACCTGGCAGTCGCTAACCTTGGGGTGCGTGATGACGAAGTCCTCGATTTCCTTCGGGTAGATGTTCTCGCCGCCTCGGATGATCATGTCCTTCAAACGGCCGGTAGCTATGAAGCAGCCGCGCTCGTCGCGCATCAGCAAGTCGCCGGAATGCAGCCAGCCGTCTTCGTCAACCGTTTTGTACGTGGCGTCGGGCATCTTGTAGTAGCCCTTCATGATGTTGTAGCCACGCGAGCAGAACTCGCCAATGTGGCCGTCGGGAAGCTCCTCACCGGTCTCGGGATCGATGATCTTGCACTGAACATGGGGGAAGGCGTAGCCGACGGTTTCGGTGCGCAGGTCAAGCGGATCGGTCCAGGCGCTCATGGTGGAGCCCGGGGCCGACTCGGTCTGACCATACACCGACACGATGCCGGTCATGTTCATCTCGTCGGGCTGAGCCGCACGCTTCATCAGTTCGGGCGGGCAGCCAGCGCCGGCCATGATGCCCGTGCGCATGTGGCTGAAGTCGGTCTTGCGGTAGTCCTCGTGGTTGAACATGGCAATGAACATGGTGGGAACGCCGTTGAATGCCGTGATCTTTTCCTGTGTGATGCAATGCAGCGAAGCCTTGGCGCTGAAGTAAGGCATGGGGCACATGGTTGTGCCGTGCGTCATGGAAGACGTCATGGACAGCGTCATGCCAAAACAATGGAACATGGGCACGTGAATCATGAAGCGATCGGCGGTGGACAAGCCCATGCGGTCGCCAATGCACTTGCCGTCGTTCACGACATTGCGATGCGTCAGCATGACGCCCTTGGGGAAGCCTGTGGTGCCCGAGGTGTACTGCATGTTGCAGACGTCGTCGGGGCGAACCAGCGCGGCCATGCGTTGGATCTTTTCAAGCGGCACCAGCTCGGATCGCTCCACTGCCTGTTCGAAGGTCAGGCAGCCGGGCATTTCGAAACCAACGGTGATGACGTTGCGCAGGAACGGCAGCTTCTTGCAATGCAGCTGCTCGCCGGCTTTAGTAGTGGCGATTTCGGGGCATAGCTCGTTGATGATCTGGCGGTAGTTCGAGTCAAGCGCGCTGTCGATCATGACCAGCGTGTGCGTGTCAGACTGACGCAGCAGGTACTCTGCCTCGTGGATCTTGTACGCGGTGTTCACGGTAACCAGCACGGCGCCGATTTTGGTGGCTGCCCAGAAAGTGATGTACCAAGCAGGCACGTTGGTGGCCCAAACGGCAACTTTGCTGCCGGGCTTCACGCCCATGGAAACCAATGCGCGTGCGAAGGTGTCCACATCGTCGCGGAATTCTTCGTAAGTACGCGTGTAGTCCAACGTGGTGTACTTGAAGCAGTATTGATCGGGGAAGCACTCGACCATCTTGTCCAAAACTTGAGAGAAGGTGAGGTCGATGAGTTCGTCCTTTTTCCAGACGTACTCGCCTGTGCCGTCGTGGTTTAGGTACAGGGTGCGGCGCTTGCCGCGTGTATCCTCGAATTGCTCCATGTAGTTCACGAAGTGGGGAAAGATGACTTCCATGTCGGTAAGGTCTTCCATCCATTCGGGCATCCATTCAAGTGACACGAAGCCGTCGTAGTCGATGGAAGACAAAGCGCGTACAACCTCGTCGATGGGCAAGGTGCCTTCGCCAACCAGGTTGAACGTGCCGTCGTCGTCTGAATCACGCATATGAACGTGCTTGACGTAAGCGCCCAGGTTCTTGATGGTGGTTGCCGGGCTTTCGCCACCCACGCGATAAACGTTGTGAACGTCCCACAGAACGCCCAGATAATCGCTGGCGTATTTGTCCATGATGCTGGTCAGGCGCGTGGTGCTAGAGAAAATGCCGCTTGATTCAATAAGCAGGATGACGCAATGCTCCTCTGCGTAAGGGACAAGCTGCTCCAATGCAAAATGGATGGCGGCTTCGTCATCGTTTTGGACAACAACGCAAACCATGTCGACAGATACGGCTTCTGTAAGATCGATAAGTTTCTTTGCTTCTTGGACTTGCTCTTCACCAGCTGAAATATCGATGGAAGAGTCAAGTGCGGGGATGGTCAGGCCCTTGTCGTGAAGTGCGCGAGCAGTGGCTTGGGTGTTGTATCGGTCAAGAGGGGCGCCCTTGCCGGTGAATGCTTCATTGATCAGCGGGTTGTGGATCTCGATGCCCGAGAAGTCCATTTCGAGGGCGGTGCTTACCAGCTCGTCCCAAAAATGGTCGGCCCAACCGCGGGTAGAAAAGGAAAGCTTCATTAGTTCTGCTCCTCGTATGCGATTTTGTTCAGCGCGTTAATATATGCGCGAATGCTGGATTCGACGATGTCGGTGGAAATGCCACGGCCGGAATACACCTTGCCATCGGCAATGAGCTTCACGATGGATTCGCCTACAGCTTCGCGGCCTTCGGTAACGGCCTGAATGTGGAAATCGTCAAGCTCGTAGTGCTTGCCCACAACCGACTCGATGGATTTGAATGAAGAGTCGATGGGGCCGTCGCCCAGCGACACTGCTTCATGGATCTCACCGTTCTTACGCAGCGAGATATGCGAGGTAGCCTTGAAGCTCATGCCGGTGTTGATGACATAGCCCTCAAGAACATACGTAGGCGGAACTTGCAGCGCGGCCGAGGCGACGATGGCGTCAAGTTCGGTGGCGCCGACGTTTTCTTTGTTTGCAGCAATCTTCTTGAATGCTTCGAACACCGACGCGGCGTCTTCGTCGGAAAGGCTGTAGCCCAATCGCTCGACGTACTGCATGACGGTTTCCTGATCGTCGCCTGCGGTAAGAACGAGTCCCTCTACCGCTTCGGAAACGGAATCGGTGAATTTGAGCGCCTTGGAGCGATCTTCGCAGCACAGGCGAGCGATTTGATTCATGGCTCGTTTAAGCTCGGTTACACGGACATGGCATTGGGCATCAAGTGCGTCTGCCTTTGCGGCAAGAATGCGGGAGATGTTGTCAAGTGCGACGACGTCCATGGGGTAGGAGGTTGCTTTCACCATGGAAGCGCCTGCCATGACGCCGGCAACTGCGCAAGCGTCGGCCATGTTCAGGTTGTTGCAGCAAGAAATACCAAGGGTGATATCGTTCAGTTGCGGTGCAGCCTTGGTGAGGTTGCTAATGAACTCGGCGAACTCTTCGGGAAGCATAGAGCCGGCGGCGTCGCATACGGTAACCGTCTTGGCGCCAGCGTTGACGACAGCCTCGATGATCTTTGCCAAGTAGGCAACGTCGGTGCGGGTGGCATCAACGGCCACGAACTCGACGTCGTTGGTGAGCTGCGCGCATTTGGCCACGGCCGCGGCAGCATCGGCAACCAGATTGTCAGCCTTCTTGCGCTGGATGTACTCCATGCACGAGGGGCTTACAGCCGCCTCCACCTGCAGGCGAACGCTCTTTGCGCCCTTAGCTGCGTTCCAGACGGCTTCGATATTCTGCTCGTCCATCTTCACCGGAACGGCAAGCGTGCTGTTTTTCACCAGAGAGGCAATGGATTTGATTCGCAGGGCGTCGACTTTGGATGATTCGATTCCCTCAACTTCAATAGAGCCCACACCGATACGGTCTAGGATCTTCACGATTTCTAGCTTCTCCTTGAAAGATAGGGAGAGCGTTTTGGAGGTAGCGGCCTCTTTCATCGTGATGTCACTGACACGTATGTCTTTCATGTGCGACTCCTGACTTGTACGAACTTGCTTGTTACACATCCTTGCTTGGACGCTTTCGGTTGGGAACCCCTTCCGATATAACGAAGTATTGTCGCATCATCTTTAAAATCGCGCTATGTGAAATAAGTTCGTAACAGTTAATTAATCGTTCTTTCATAAATACTGCCGGCAGCCTTGATGAAAAAGAAGAAAGCCCTGACGAAAGGTGAAATTCGGATCCATCGAATGCATCGGTTCGAGTAAAGCCATCCTTGGCGAATGTGGTTCGAATAGGGTTACGCCTGCTCTTCTTTCTCGATGAGCTTCGTGGCGTATTCGATGGCGTCGTCGATGTTCGCGCGGAAGTTGTCCTTACCAACCAGGTCGACGAAACCTGCATGCTCCATGGTTTTCATGGGTTGCTCGTTTGCGTGGCTGAAGATCAGGCGCACACCGTTCTCGCTGCAGTATTTGTACAGGTTCTCTAGCGCGTTCATGCCGGTTGCATCCAGGGAAGGAACGCCGCGCATGCGGATGATCAAGTACTTAGTGAATTCCTTTACCGAGATGTCTGAAATACGGTCGGCCATGCCGAAGAACATGGGGCCGTTGATCTCGTACACGCGCACGCTTTTCGGCAGTTCGCGCAGAGTCGTGACTTGGGAATCGTCGTCGCAGTAGTACTTCCAGCCTTTGACTTCGGTTTCCTCGCTCACCATCTTCATGAACAAGACCACGGTGATCACCATGCCGACGCCAATGGCAGTTACCAGGTCGAATACGATCGTCAGCGCGAACGTAAGAAGCAGGGTTGCGATGGCACCGCGCGATGTGGTGGCACACAGGTGGGCAAAGCTGCGCCAACCCGACATGTTGTAGGCAACCTGAAGAAGAATGGCGGCGATGGTGGGCATGGGGATTAGGGCGGCGTAGGGCATAAGGAATACCAGAACGGCTAGAAGCACTACGGCATGAACCATTCCGGCAATGGGTGTGCGCCCGCCGCTGCGCACGTTTGCGGCAGTGCGGGCTATGGCGCCCGTTGCGGGAATGCCGCCGAAAAGCGCCGAGCCGATGTTGCCCATGCCCTGAGCGACCAGTTCCATGTTGCAGCGGTGGTGGCTTGAGATCATGGAGTCGGCAACCACGCAAGACAGCAGCGACTCGATGGCGGCAAGAAGCGCGATGGTAAAGCCGTTGGCAAGCTCATTGCGCAGCAGGTCGAGACTGATGTGCGGGATATGCAGGGTGGGCAATCCTGCGTTGATGGTATATAAGTCGCCAATGGTATTGACGTCAAGACCAAGCAAGGGAACCATCGCGGCACCAACGATGACGGCAACAAGCGACCCGGGGATGCGCTTAGACACCTTGGGCCACGCGATAAGTATTGCGATGGAAGCCACTCCCACGATTAGGGCTTGCGCGTTGAAGGTGCCGATGTTTTGCGCGACGGCCGTCATTTTATCGATTGCGTCGATGGTGACGGTGCCTGCGGGATAGGTTAGCCCCAGCAGATCTTTTATCTGTCCGATGACAATGGTGACGGCAATGCCGGCGGTGAAACCGGTGGTGATGGTGAAAGGCACGAAGCGAATGAGGGTGCCCAGTTTCAGCAAGCCCATCAGCATAAGGATGACGCCTGCGATGACGGTTGCCGCAATCAGGCCGTCAAGTCCATCCGTTGCCACAATGCCCGCTACGATGGTGGCGAACGCTGCGGTCGGACCGGAGATCTGCACGCGGCTGCCACCGAACAGCGCAATAAGGAAGCCCGCGACGATGGCAGTGTACAAACCTTGTTCAGGGGCGACGCCCGAAGCAATTGCCAGCGCAATGGAAAGCGGAAGTGCGACTACTGCTACGACGATGCCGGAGACGATATCCTTTGGGATTTGCCTGCGGAGCTCTTCTTTATCGGTATGCTTGATGATGCTGAACAGGATCGGTTTGATTTTGTCGCGCTGCATGGCCTTCAATTCGTGTTGGGTTGGTTGTGTTCACGGCTCCTGTGTCGCAGCTGCGCAAGCGAGTAAAGACGACAAGGCTCACGCTAGGGGTGTTTTACCCTAGATGAAGCGTTGTTCTTTCGGGTTGTGCGGAAAACTGTGCCGCAAGAGGGTGTCTATAGTAACGCTTCGGCAACGAATGCCTTCTCGGTACATAAAATCGCC
>URZP01000076.1 GCA_900552365.1 uncultured Coriobacteriaceae bacterium | reverse complement strand
CCCATTCTAGTTTGCCCCAACGTGTTAACCTCGAAGCAAAACAACCGAAATGAGCTCTTAACAATGACCTGCCGCCTAAAACCCATCGCATGCCGTTCACGCCCAATCGCTATACTGGTACGGCAAAGAAACGGGAAAGGACAAGGTCATGCCACGTGAATCGATGAAGTCGAAGCGGGAGCGCGCGCTTGAGGTTGCCAGCAGGATGGGCGCCCATTACCCCGATGCGGCTTGCGCGCTGATCTTCGACAACGACCCCTTTCACCTGACGATCGCCACGCTTCTTTCGGCCCAGACAACCGATAAAGGCGTGAACAAGGTGACGCCGGTGCTGTGGAAACGCTACCCCACCATCGCCGACCTGGCATCTGCCAACGTCGAGGACGTCGAAGAGATCATCCGAACCATCGGCTTTCATCACGCGAAGGCGCGCAACTGCGTGAAGTGCGCCCAAATGGTGCTGACCGAGTTCGAAGGCGAGGTTCCGCATACGTACGAAGAGCTTGAGCGGCTGCCCGGCGTCGGGCGCAAAACTGCCAACATCGTCATGAACACCGGCTTCGGCATCGTCGAGGGGATCGCCGTCGACACGCACGTGAAACGCATCGCCCAGCGCCTGAAATTCACCAATCAGGACGACCCGTCGAAAATCGAGCAAGACCTGTTGAAGCTCTACCCTAAGGAATACTGGGGGCCGGTCAACCACGAATGGGTGCTGTTCGGCCGCGGGGTCTGCGACGCCCAACGCCCACATTGCGACGATTGCTTCCTGTCAGACATCTGCCCCAGTTTCGGAAAGGCCGCACCTAAAAAGCGCAGCAAGAAATAAACCCGCTTAAACAGTCGGACCAGTAACGGGCTTGCCCGTCTTCTTGTCGATAAGCGGCGAGCCCGCATGCGCGAGCTCGGCTAGAAGCGCATCGATAAGCCGAGGTAAGGCGTCGTACACCTTAGGCGTAAGGCCGATGACGAACTCTGCCGGCGACGAATTCTCGATCTGCATGCCCAGACACACGCCCTGCGCCTGATAGCCCAAAAAAGATGCGGCATCGAACAAGTCGGCCAAGCGCAGATCATGCAAACTGGTGAGAACCTGGGGGTTGCGCGCAAGATCCTCGGGCACGTAACGAAACACCGTTCCCGGTTTCGCATCGGTGCCGTCAATCGCATCAACGGTGATGATAAGGTCGTTCTTATCGACATCCTCGATCATGTCCATGCTCATACAGCCAACGTCATGAAACTTCACGTTCGAGGGGATATCGAAACGTTCGAGCACTTCCTCGTAAACGGCGGGACCAAGACCGTCGTCAAGGTACAGCTTGTTCCCCACGCAGAAGACCGTGATTTTCATAGGACTCTCGCTGCTCATGGCTACGCCCCCATTCCAGGACGAATCACCAGGTTGTAGTACGTGGCCACGACGATGAACGTCAAGCTCACCAAAGCCATGGCAACGGCCCAGATCTTCTCGCGTTTCAAATACGTCTGCTTGTCAACGCCGAGACCGTCGGCGCGATGCCACGCGAACGGCTGCGAGAGAATGCCGAAAACCACATGAACGGCCAAAAGCATGACGAAGACGATTGCCGCAAGAACGACAGCCAGCAGCGAGCGCTCGGAAAACGCGGCATAAAACGTGTTGTCGGCAAAAAGCCAAAGGGGGTAGAACAAAATGCAGATCCAAAGCCCATGAGCCGGACCCCAAATGCCAGGCATCAGAAACGCGCCCAGATTCAAACGCGGCACGCCTTCAAGAAACGCGTTCTCCGCGGCGATCTGCTCGTCCGTAAGCTCGTTTTGCCTGGGTTCCCTTGCCATGCTCTACCTTTCACGGATCGGCGTTTAAAACAGCCCCGATTGTACCCGCAACGAAACGGTTAGCGCCTGATGTCTTTCCCGAACGGATCGCCATGCTCAGAAAGATAACGCCAGAAACGCTTGAGCGAGGCAGACAGACGCGACGTGAAGTCGGTGTCCACATGTGTGCGCCAATCACGGTAGATGCTGAGATAGCGAAGCAACAGCATGGTAAGAACGCACAGCAGGGTTGCAGCGAGCTGCGATGCGCCGATGCGCTGCATCAAAACGAACACGACGGCAGAGGAAAGAGCTGCCACCGCATAGTAATTGCCCTGCTTGAAAATAGTCGGGGTCTCGCCACTGAACACATCGCGCAGCGCGCCGCCGCCAACCGCCGTGATAACGGCAAGCAAAATGGACATGACCATTCCCAAACCGCACGACATGGCTTTGCCGCCACCGGCAGCCGCGAACAGCGCTACCGAAATGGCATCGCAAAGCGTGATGGAGGCCGACAAGTGCCTGAAGATGCCTTTGAAGTAGAATACAAGAATGCTTAAACAGGTGCTCATCACAACGAGGCTGGGGTGGTCGATAAGGTACACGCCATGGGTTTGCAGCAAGAGGTCGCGGATGATGCCGCCGCCATAGCCGGTGATCAAACCCAAAGTGATGGTTCCGATAACATCGAGCTTACGGTCGATCGCGTAAAGAGAGCCCGTCAGCGCGCCGACAAGGACGAAGAAGTACTCGACTCCCACAGGAACCGCGAACGGCTCCGACGAGAGCAGCAGTTCAAGGAACTGGTCCATCCCTCTCCTTTCTTGATCGCACGAACGCCGTATTAGACAAGCAAGGTGAATGTAGCAAAAGAAGAGGACCCATTGGGCCCTCTTCTTGGAAAACATCCATAGATGGAATCGAACGGTTGTCGATTAGTGCTCCATCTTGTCTTCGCCAACGATGACGTGCTTGTCAGGATCGTAGACCAGACCGCCATGCTCCTTGTGAAAGAACATCAGGAACGTGGGGGCAAGACCCTCGACGTTTGCCAGATAGATGTGGATGAACATGAAGCAGATGAACACGAACATGCCGAAGTAGTGGATGATGCGGACGGACATGGTGCCACCGAGGGCAGCGATGCCAGCCTGGCAGATCGGCCACTCCATCGTGGTGCCCCACAGGCAAAGGCCGGTGTAGAACATCAACACGATCAGAATCGGGATCATCAGGTAGGAGATCTTCTGAGGAACGCCCAGCTTAGCGGCCAAGGGGTGATCCTTCTTCAGGAACAAGTAGTACTTGATCCAAGCGCCGCCCTGATGACGGTTGTCCTTCTGCGGAAGCCACGTCTTGTAGTCGGTGACGGTCTTGCGGGTACCGCCCGTAGGAGCGGAACGCACGAAGAAGGCCATCACGACACGGCAAACGCAGTTGATGAACAGCACGATGCCGAAGAAGATGTGAGCGCCACGGCAAACGCCCATGGTACCTGCCACCGGGAAATGGATCATGAAGCCAGTGACCAGAAGAACGACCATGGCGACGAGGTTGATCCAATGCGTGATGACAAAGGGCATCGGATGAGCTTCGCGATAGTGTGCGAGATGCGCCATTCTACTTCACCCCCCACGGATTGGTTACGGTCTCGAAATGCTTGCCGGTTGCCGGCTCGCTGATGTGGACGGCGCAAGAAACGCACGGGTCGTAGCTGTGAACGGTACGCAGCGCGTTGATGGGCTTCTCGATGTCCTCGACCGGGCAGCCGATAAGGGACTGCTCGATGGGGCCATGAACGCCGTTCTGGTTGATGGGAGCCATGTTCCACGTGGTCGGGATGATGATCTGGTAACCCTCGATCTTACCCTTGACGACCTTCTCGGAGTGGTAGAGGGCGCCACGCGGTGCCTCCCAGAAGCCGGAACCCTCGCCGGTGGTGGTTGCAGGCTCGCGGAAGTACTCGCTGTCGCCACCCTTGACGGCCTCGATGAGCTCGGCGCACCAATCCTTCATGAGCTTGGCGATGTAGAGCGTCTCGACCTGACGGACCGCAACACGGCCGAGCGTGGACTGAACGGCGGACAGCGGAACCTCGGTGCCCAGAGCAGCGCCAAGCTGAACGAGCAGCTTGTCGACGTTCTCCTTGACGAAGGGAACGTTGCGCTTGTAAGCAACCAGGATACGGGACAGAGACGTGGTCTCAAGCGGCTCGCCATCGTAGGTAGGAGCCTTGCACCAAGTGTAACGGTCGTTGACGTCGTACTTGGTGAATGCCGGCTTCGTGGTGAAGTCGGGAGCCGGGTAAACGTCGGAGCCCTCGTACCAAGAGGTGCCGACGAACTCGGCGATCTTGCTCTCGTCGACATCGGAGAGGTTCAAGTTGGTGTCCAGGACGCCAGCCGGCAGATAACGGTCGTTCATCTGCATGGACGGAGCCTCGAAGACGCCCCATGCGGCGTAGCGGCCGCAGCCCTTGCCGAAGGTCAGGGCGTCCTTGTAGTAAGGAGCGATGGCCAAGGTATCGGGGATCATGGTTGCCTCGACCCAGTTGTAAACCTCATCGATCAGGTACTTCAGATCGTCGAGCTTCTGAGACGTGGGGACGAATGCGGTGCCACCGGGAACGATGGTCATGACATGGGGCATCTTGCCGCCAAGCAGGGCAGCGATCTCGGAGGAGCGGGCCTGCATCTTCAGAGCCTCAAGATAGTGGGCGGTGCAGATAAGGTCGAGCTCGGCAGGAAGCTTGTAAGCGTTGCCATCCTCGGCGTCGAACCAGTTGCCGGAGAAGATGGACAGCTGGCCGTTCTGGGCGAACTTCGTCAGACGCTCCTTCAAAGCGCCGAAGTCGGAGTTCGTGGACGTGCCGGCTGCAACAGCGAGGTCCCAAGCATCAGCCGCATTGGCCTCGAGGCCATGGATGGGGTTGACGTAGTCGAGCGCAGCCAGGTTGTAGAACCAAAGGATATGGCTGTGCAGGAACTGAGCGCCCTCGATAAGGTTACGGATGATACGAGCGTTGTTCGAGATCTTGATGCCGTAAGCCTTCTCGGCGGCGATGGTGGAAGCATGAGCGTGGGAAACCGGGCAAACGCCGCAGATGCGCTGAACGATCTGGGCAGCGTCTTCAGGGGCACGATGCTGCACGACGAGCTCCACGCCGCGGAAGCTGCCACCAGAAGCCCAAGCGTCGGTGACGACGCCGTTTTGGACCTCCATCTCGACGCGCATGTGACCTTCGATACGGGTAATCGGATCGATAACGGAACGGGTCATGGCTTACCTCCCCTCTTCTTTGTCTTCGGTTTCAACAGGAGCGTTCGGATCCCAAGCGGCGGAGTAATCGCCGATGGACTGATCGGGGTGCTTCTCGTCCCACTTGCGGATCTTCTCGAAGTCGGCACCGCCGTCCATACGGCCAGCGGCTTTCATGCCGAAGCCATGGACAAGCAGGGCGGCAGCCAAGATACCGGTGACGCCGAAGGCCACGGTGGTGGGCTGGAACCAAACGTTGCCGATGTGGAGATCGCGGTGACGCTTGTAGAACGGGGTGTTCACCTCGACCCAGTTGTGGCCCGGATCCTTCGGATCGGCCTCGCAGCAGCCAAGGCAGGGAGAACCAGCCTGGACGCACCAGCTGCGGCGGTTGTTCCACATGGTGACGGAGCAGTTCGAGTGGGTCTGAGGACCACGGCAGCCAAGCGGGTACAGGCAGTAGCCCAGAGCCTCTTCCTTGGAGCCGAACTGGTAAACGAACTCGCCGTTCTCGAAGTGGCCACGACGCTCGCAGTTGTCATGGATGGTCTGGCCGAAGATGTCCTCGGGCATGTTGGCGGCGTTCAGCTTAAGCGTCTGGCCGTCGAGCATGAGAACCTGAACGAGCACGGAGATGAGCCATTCGGGATTCGCGGGACAGCCCGGGATGTTGACGACGGTCTTCTCGATGCCTACGGACTTCAGGTAAGCCTGAACACCCGTGGCAGCAGCGGAGTTGGGCTCGGCGCCCATCCATCCGCCGTTGACTGCGCAAGAGCCAAGCGCGACGATTGCCGACGCGTTGTGCGCGGCTTCCTCGAGCTGTTCGACGGCGGTCTGAGAGTCAGAGCCGTCGGCGTTGTTGCCGAAACGGCATGCATGACCAGCCCAAGCCTGGGTGACAGCGCCCTCGAACACGAGGATGTAGTTGCCAGCCTCGACGGTCTGCTTCTTGGCGAGCTCGGCAGAATCGCCAGCGCCTGCGGAAAGCGTGTCGGAGAAGTTCAGCGACAGCAGCTCCAGGACGACCGACCCGACATCGGGGGTCTCAACCTGTGCCAGGGACTCCGTGCAACCGGTGCACGAAGCGCCTTCGATCCAGATTACGGGATAGAGATTACCCGTGGTTGCGCCGATGACGGACTTTTCGAGAGTAGCAGCAACAGCTTGCGGAGCCCCCACTCCGGTGAGTCCAGCCGCAGCGGCCAAACCACCGCAGAACTTCAAGAAGCTGCGACGGCTAACCCCACGTGCGTCGAGCATGCCATAGAAGCTCGCCGTGGATTCTTGTCCCATGTGCACACCTCCTCATGGTGCGTGTTCTCGTCTTGAT
>URZP01000075.1 GCA_900552365.1 uncultured Coriobacteriaceae bacterium | reverse complement strand
GCTTTTCATGCACAGGGAGACACCTTGGCAGCCGATCGACGCATAAATAGCTTGATGCGTCCTAAAATCACAGATGCCCTTGAGAGCAAAAACGTAACGCGTTACAGACTTTGTAAAGATCTTGGATTGAATCTCGGCAACGTCTACGCCTACCTTGCAGGCGACGACACAAAAGTTAGCAAAGCAACCGCGCGGCGGATGTTGAATTACCTTCAAGGTTAACCAATAACGCCCAACGCAGCAAAAAGGCCATCGACTGATGTCGATGACCTGTTGTTTCATGGCTCCCCGGGTAGGATTCGAACCTACAACCCTCCGGTTAACAGCCGGATGCTCTGCCGTTGAGCTACCGAGGAATGTCATTGCGCTTTTCAAATGCGCAAGTAGTTATTATACTGATTCGCCCGAATGACGCAAGGGGTAATTTTCGCTCACGTGAAATTCACAATTGACATCGCACGCAAGTACCGCCACCTTCGCGAAAACGAAAGCGCAGAGGCGCAAGCAACGCACGCCAGTCGATGCAAACGCATTCGTTCAGCACCTCGAGCGCCCTACCCTGGCGGAAACGGCTAGTAAACCATCCCCATTGCCTCGAAGACCTCACCAAGCGTCTCGTTAGCGATCTCGTTCATGCGCTTGTTGCCCTCGTGCAGAACTTCCTTGACGTGGTCCATATCCTGAGCAAGCTCCTCACGGCGAGCACGATGCGGAGCCATGAACTCATTCACCGCCTGGGTGACATATTTCTTCAAAGCGCCGGAACCATCGTTGCCAATTTCCTCGGCGATTTCGACCTCGGTCCTGCCGGTGCAGAGCGCTGCGGTGGTAAGCAAGGCAGAAACGCCAGGGCGGTTTTCCTTATCGAAGGTGATGAAGCGATCGGAGTCGGTCTTGGACTTCTTGATAAGCTTGGCCGTCTCTTCGGCAGTTGCCGAAAGCATGATGGAGTTGCCGTAGCTCTTGGACATCTTGCGGCCGTCAAGACCGGGGATCTCGATGGCGTCGGAAAGGATTCCGTCGGGCTCGGGGAACACCTGACCGTAGCGCTCGTTGAATCGGCGAGCGATCTGACGCGTGAGCTCGATATGCGGCAGCTGGTCCTTGCCTACGGGCACGATGTTGCCCTTGCAGAACAGGATGTCGCAAGCCTGATGCACAGGATACGTCAGCAGAAGGCCGGTAAGCGCATGACCGGAAGCCTGCTGCTCGGCCTTAACGGTGGGGTTACGCTGAAGCTCGGATTCGGAAACCAGCGAAAGGAACGGAAGCATGAGCTGATTGAGCGCCGGAACGGCGGAGTGCGTGAAGATCGGGGTTTTCTCGGGGTCGATGCCGGCCGCCATATAGTCGAGCACCATGTTATAGACGTTGTCCTGGATGTGCTCGGTGGTGTCGCGGTCGGTGATAACCTGATAATCGGCGATCAAAACATAGCAGTTGATGCCCATGTTCTGGTACTCAACGCGATGAAGGATGCTGCCGAAATAATGGCCCAAATGCAGACGACCCGTGGGGCGGTCGCCGGTGAGCATGGTGTACTTCTCGGGATGAACGGCAAGATCGGCGCGGATCTCGTCGGAGCGGTTCTTGCTTGCAAGGAAGGTATCGGAAAATTCAGCCATAACCATCTCTCGTTCTAGGTGTAACTGGTGCAACCGTTCAAGTATAACGGTTCTTCAGCCGCTTCCCCTGAATTCATCTGGCTGTTTCGCTTTGACGATGAAAAAGGCCAGAGGCAAAAGCCCCTGGCCTGTAAGTTCATGGTGGTCGCTACAGGATTTGAACCTGTGACCCCCGCCGTGTGAAGGCGATGCTCTCCCGCTGAGCCAAGCGACCAAATAACTCTGTGTATTCTACTTGCCCATGCCGATGTTGGCAAGCGAACGACCAGAAGCCTTCGCAAAACCTGCGCAAGCCTATGCCGCTGCAGCAGCCTTCCTCTTCTTAGCAAGAAGGTACTGGACAACGGAAAGACCGATGACCAAACCGACGCCCACGATGTCGGAAACAGGCTCGGGGATCATCATGCACAAACCGCCGGCAGCAAAAGCGATGCGGAACAGCGGGTTGACCTTGGTGAACACCGTGCCGTTCAAGGCTACTGCAATGCCGTACAGGCCCACGATGGAGGTGATGATGACAACACCAAGATCGATTGCCGTGAACGAACCCTGCAGCACCATAACCGGGTTGAAGGCCAGGATGTACGGGACGATGAACGCGGCGATTGCAAGCTTGGCGGCATTCAGGCCCGTCTTCATGGGGTCGGAATGGGCGATTGCCGAGCCTGCGTACGCGGCCAATGCAACCGGCGGCGTGATGTCGGCGACGATGCCGAAGTAGAACACGAAGAAGTGAGCGGCGACAACCGGGATACCCAGCTGGATAAGGATGGGCGCCGTGGTTGCGGCCATGATGCAGTAGTTGGCGGTGGTGGGAACGCCCATGCCCAGGACGATGCAGGTGAGCATGGTAAGAACCAGGCCAAGCATGGTGGCGTCGCCGGCGAAGTTGACGATGAAGTTGATGAGCGTGGAAGCAAGACCGGTAACGGTGATGCAGCCAGCGATCATACCGGCCATGGCGCAAGCAACAGCAACGGAAACGCAGCTGCGAGCACCGGCCTGGAAGGACTCGAACGCCATGGTAAGGGCAACGAACAGAACCTTCTTCGCAACCTGAGCGACGGTTTCGCCCTCTTCACGCGAACGAACCTCGGTGATGAAGAAGTTGATGACACCAACGATGAACGCACCCAGAATGGAGATGGCGGCCGAGTAAGCCATGGTGCGAGCACCCGTGGAAACCAGCCAGACCAACAAAACCAGCGGCAGGATAAGGTAGCTGTTCTTCACCAGGTACGAAATGCGAGGAAGCTGATCGCGCGGGATGCCCTTCAGGTCGAGCTTCTTAGCCTCGAGGTGAACGGTGATGAAGATGCCCGTGAAGTACAGAAGCGCAGGGATGATGGCCATGGCGGCAACCTCGATGTACGGGATGCCCATATACTCGGCCATAAGGAACGCCGCAGCGCCCATGATAGGAGGCATGATCTGGCCGCCCGTTGACGAGGCCGCTTCGACAGCACCCGCGAACTCGGGCTTGTAGCCCGTCTTCTTCATCATGGGAATGGTGACCGAACCGGTGGTAACGGTATTGCCAACCGACGAGCCGGAAACCATGCCGCACAATGCAGAGGCGATGACGGACACCTTTGCGGCACCGCCCGACGACCAACCGGCGATGCGGTTAGCCAGCGAGATGAAGAAGGCCGCAATGCCCGTGCGCTCCAAGAACGCACCGAAGATGATGAACAACACGATGTACGTGTAACAGACATTCACCGGCGTGCCTATGACGCCCGACGTGGTGTAGAACAACTTGTAGACGACGTTGCGGAGAGCCTTGTAGAAGTCGGCGCCGAACGAGAACTGGTTGTAGAACGTGTAGATGATAAGACATCCAACAACCACCAGAATAGGAATGCCGACGCAACGACGGCAGAGCTCCATAAGCACCAGGATGCCGACAACACCCAGCACCACGTGAATGGGCTGGATGCGCGTAGCCAAACGAACGATGTCAACGGCGTTGATGGCGAAATAGAAGAAGCAGCCGGCACCCACAACCATAAGCACGATGTCGTACCACGGCATGTGGTTGACGCGCACATGCTTCTTGCTTGCGGGGTACAAGACGAAGCCGATGATGACGACGAAGCCCACGAACATAGCCAGCTTGGTTTCGGGCAAGAACGTGGAGAACAACGTCATTCCGATGCAGTAGACCGAGAAGGCGGCCAGAAGAATGGAGATGACGGTCTTGGGATGGCCTTCCCAGATGCGCGTGTTCGACTCGATGTCGTACTTACGCATGACCTCGTCTACATTAACGTCGGAATCAGGTTGTTCCGCAACATGCGCCGAGATGGTGGCATGACCCGAGGCCTCGCGTGCAAGACCTGCGTCAGCTTCCGCTTCGATTTGCTGTTCTGCTTTTCTTGCAGCCGCTTCTTCGGCTGCCGACATTTTCTTAAAAAACGGCAATGTCTAACCTCCTGGCATTTGCCACGGAAACCGCAGCGGGCATTTCCACTGCGGTTTCCAAATTCGTTTGAAACATCAATTGTAGCGCAAAGCGCCCGTTGCGAACAAACGACGTGCTACTTGGTTGCGACGTCGAAGCCCTTCTCCTTGAAGTACTTCGCGGCGCCCGGATGATACGGAACGGAAGTGATGGAAGCGCCTTCCTCGACGTTGATCTCGGCGTACTTGGCATGGCTCTCAACCAAATCGGCCGCGTTGTCGAAGATGTCGGCGGTAAGGGCGTAGATGTCGTCCTCAGCGACGGTGTCGTTGGCAAGAACGACGGCCTTGACGGCAACGGTGGTGGTGTCGGTGTCGATGCCGCCGTAGGTGCCGGCCTTGATGGTGGCGGAACCGTAGTAATCAACATCGTCCATGAGCTTCTTCACGTGCTCGGCGTCCATGGAAACAAGGTAAGCCTGCTTAGAGGTGGACAGGTCGGTGATGGCGGTGGTGGGAGCGCCGGCGACGAGGAACGCAGCGTCAATCTGCTCGTTCTTCAGAGCGTCGGCGGAGTCGCCGAAGGACTGGTAGGTTGCCTTGATGTCGGCCTCGGTGAGGCCGTAAGCCTTCAGGACGTCAAGAGCGTTGAAGTACACGCCCGAACCGGCAGCGCCGACGGAGACCTTCTTACCCTTGAGGTCGGCAACGGTCTTGATATCGGGGTTGCAGGTGACGATCTGGACCTGTTCCTGGTAAAGGGAGGCAACGGTGGAGAAGCAGGTGACAGGCATGCCGTCGAACAGATTGGTGCCGTTGTAGGCGTAGGCCATGACGTCGGACTGGCAGAAGCCGAGGTCGGCGTTGCCATCCTCGAGCTCGGTGACGTTTGACTGAGAGCCGTTGCCAGCAAGAGCGGTTACCTTGATGCCGGCGTTATTGGTTGCGTGCTGAGCGATGACGGAACCGAAAGCGTAGTAGGTGCCGCTTTCACCGCCGGTCACGAAACGCAAGGTGTTGCCGCCCTTGGATGCCGCAGCAGATGCAGAGCCCGAAGCAGCAGCAGATGCAGAGCCCGAGCTTGCGGAACCGCCGGCCGAGCAACCGGTAAGGACAACAGCGGCGCCGGTAGCAGCAGCAAGACCGACAAAGCCGCGCCTGGTTACTTCCTTGTTCATGATGATCTCCTTCCTTCCCTACGAATCGGTGGGCCGAAAGGCGCATCGAATCAGCATGGTGGCCAGCGTGTAGGGTTTGTTCGCTAATGCCCCACGATAGTGGAGTGTGCTCATTCTACTAAATACTCCAATCGACTAAAGTAACAGGAAGGTTAACAATGGCCGAATCCCGAAAATCGTCACCGCAAACGGCTGTTTCAACAGGCTGAACGGGTGCCCTTCTTACTTTTCCGCCTTTTCCGCAGCTATTGTCTTGGCGTAGTCGATGGCGGCCGCGCGCAGCTTCTTTTCGACGTTGATCTTGTCGGCGTTGGTTGCCGCCTCGCCCCAGTCCTGATCATTCGGACGGGGCATGTGGCCGCCGCCCAGGACATGCACATGGAAGTGCTTGACGCTTTGACTTGCATCGTCGCCGGTGTTGATAAGGCAGCGGTAGCCGCGCTCGGTCAGACCCTTGATTTCGGCAACCTTCTTCACTGCCGCCATGGTGTGGCCAAGCACGTCAACGGGAACGTTGTCGCCGACGTTTTTGTAATGCTGCTTCGGGATGATGAGCGTGTGCACGGGCATCAAAGGCTCCATGTCATCGAAGGCGATGACATGCTCGTCTTCGTACACCTTATTGGTCGGGATCTCGTGGGTGGCGATCTTGCAGAAAACGCAATTCTCGTCGATCATGGCGGCTCCTTCCGTAGCCTAGCTTGCGTTTCAAGAGCGGCTGCGGTGGCGCGGCGAAATGCACGGCGCTACGCGATCCGTTCGTTTTCCATCCCCCGAAAACAGCAAAGCCGATGCGACAAGCGCACCGGCTTCGGTTTTGTTTTGGTGGGCCCGCCCGGACTCGAACCGAGAACCAAAGGATTATGAGGAAAAACCACCGGTCTACTAAGCACGCTATACCTGGTCAGTACATTTTCAATTCTATTCAATATCGTCTAATCCAGGCACTATCACAACGTTTTGCCCATAATTTGCCCATGGCAAACGTCACTCGCCTTGACATTGTGGCTCTACTTGGCTAGGCTCGCGCCGGCGCTTCTAAAGGCGCACGCGCGAGCCTAGCCAAAGAGCCCAGGATTGAGCTTAATTGCCCTTTCCCAAAATGGCTAATCGCGAATCATCCGCCTTATCAACAGCATCAATAAGCAGCATGCATTACCGAGTCGATTGAGGGGCATTCACTCCCTCACACCCCCCCG
>URZP01000074.1 GCA_900552365.1 uncultured Coriobacteriaceae bacterium | reverse complement strand
GGTATGATTGGCGATCCTTCGGGTAAATCGGCCGAACGCAATCTGCTGGATGAGGAAACACTGCGTCACAATCAGGCTTGTATCAAAAAGCAACTGGCTAAGTTTTTGGACTTCGAATCTGATGCTCCTAACAGAGCTGAACTAGTGAACAACTATGATTGGATGAAGGAGTTCACTTTCTTGGATTTTGCCCGCGAAGTAGGTAAGCATATTACTGTGAACTACATGATGGCTAAGGAATCGGTAAAGAAACGTCTGAAAGGAATCCGCGATGGACGAAACCCTGTTCGCCGAGCTTGACAAAATCGAACCCCGCATGAAAGAATGGTTTGCCTGGCTGCATGAAAACGCAGAGCTTTCGGGCCATGAGGTCAATACCGCAGCCTACGTTGCCGATCTTCTTGAATCGTGGGGTTACGACGTCACCCGAAACGTCGGTGAAAACGGCGTTGTCGCCACATTGAAACGCGGCTCGGGCACTCACTCCATCGGTCTGCGTGCCGATATGGATGCGCTGCCCGTCCAAGAAGACGGAACCTGCAGGGTGACCAGCAAAACCCCCGGCGTTTCGCACATGTGCGGCCACGACGGCCATATGGCCATGCTGCTGGGTGCTGCGCACTACCTCACCAAATCAGGAAACCTCAACGGAACTTTAACCCTGGTTTTCCAGCCCGCCGAAGAAAACTTCTCGGGCGCACAGAAGATGATCGACGACGGGCTGTTCGAGCGCTTCCCCGTTGAAGCCATGTTCGGCCTTCACAACTCGCCCTCATATCCAACCGGCAAGGTTTATTTAGGCGCCGGCCCCATTCTTACCGCTTCAGACCACGTTCGCATCATCGTTCACGGTAAAGGCGCGCACGGCGCATTCCCCCACGCCGGATGCGACCCCATCGTTGCCGCATCTTCCATTGTCATGGCTCTTCAAAGCGTGATCTCGCGCAATCTCGATCCGCGCGATACCGGCGTCATCACTGTCGGGAAGTTCCAAGCCGGCACCGCCGAGAACATCATCCCCAACGAGGCGACGCTCGACCTGTCCATTCGATCGGCAACGCACGAGTGCCGTGAGCTCATCCTGAACCATGTGAAAACCATTGCCGAAATGCAAGCAGCATCCTATGGGGCGAGTGCTGAATTCCAGCATATCCGCCATGGAGCCGTGGTGGTTAACGACGCGGCGCTACACGATCGCCTGGTTGACATCCTCACGCCGCGCCTGGGCAGCGACAACGTCGACCCCATTGGCTTCAAAGAGATGGCCAGCGAGGATTTCGCCTTCTACGGCGACCACGTCCCCAGTTTCTACGGTTTCTTGGGAATCGGCGATTCAAAGGTGAACCATAACCCCGGCTACGCCTTCAACGAAGATGCCTTGGTGTCAGGAGCAGCCTATTGGGTCGCTATCGCCGAAGGGTTCCTTCGCTAAAAACCACTCTTTATACAGGAAAAACGCCCCACCCCACGCTCGGACCGCGTACGTCCGGCAGTATGGGATGGGCCGTTTTTGTTTTGAGCTGGAACAGCCAAGCGGCGCTGAACCGAACCTTATTTCTCGGTCCATTCATAGGCGCCTATCTTCGAGCACGCGAACAGTCCGAGCGCGCCGCAAAGTAGCGAGAAGGCAATCGCCGCGACGAACATGAGGTCGTAGCCATTGGGCATATCGACGATGACGCCCCAGAACTCGGTCGCAAATGCAAAGGACAACGTCACGAACACGATTCGACGCGAATTGAGCTCGCCAAAGCAACGCGAACCGAACACCGAGCGAAGCAGGAGCGGGGCGTGAACGGCATTGCAAGAATACAAGCCACCGAACAGGAACGACCCGATTGCCACCGCAACCAAACCGAGTGGAGCAAGCCACATGATCAAAAGGCCGGCGATTCCACAAGCGATGCCAACGCCAATGCCAAGCTTAGGATGACGGTCGGACAGCGACCCCAAGAACACCTTTCCCAACGCCTGACCGATCATGCACGCAGCGGCAACCGCTCCCGCCGACGCGACGACCTCGAGGATAGCCGATGCCTGGCAGTACGACGCGAAATACTGGTACACAGTCTGGCAAATCGACAGCACGAACGAGAACATCGCGATAGCCAAAAACGCGATCGTCTTGGTTGCAGTGTTTGCAGAAACACCCAGCACAGGTGCTGCGACAACTTCCCCGGACGCCTGGTTTTCAGGCTGCTCCTCGGTGCCAAAAGGCAGCATACCCAAATCAGAGGGTCGGCTGCGCATGAAGAAGAACGCAAAAGGAAGAGCAACAACAAGAATCAGGCAGCCGAAAACGAAGTAGCCCATGCGCCAACCTTCAACCGAAAGAGAACACAGCGACGCGCCAACGATGTTGAAAATCGCACCGCCGATGCCGGAAGCAGCCGCACCGATACCGATAAAGAGACCGACGTTCTTCACACACCAGCGGTCCATGAGCAAAGGTGTGCCCAAGAACATGATCGGTGTGAGGGCGATGCCTAAAACAACCCCGGCAGCGTAGAACATCCAAATTGCCGTGAAAGAAGACATGAGGATGTACGTGACGCCAGCAAGAAGAACCGCGACGGACATGAAGTATCGCAAATTCACGCGATCCATGATCTTGCCGTACAGCGGAAGATACACCATCGCCGTGATATTGATGATGCTGAAATAAAGCGTGAACTCGGCTTTGGGCACACCGAAGTAATTCGACACGGGCGTGAAGAACACTCCCGGGCAATTCATGATCATGGCACCGGGCAAACCGGTCACGATAACGCACGCTAGTAGAACGAGGTATGCGTAATGAAACCTCGACTTCTTTTTTCGTTATTCAACTGTCGTTCGCTTTCTTACCGATATCTAATCATTCACGTCACCTAGAATAACGAGCTAGCAGAAATAACTAGGTAACAAGTGGGTTCTGGGCAAATGATAAATGAGCTTGCATCAATCAAACACGCGAAACCCGAATCGCAGTCTGCGGTGTCTTTGGAACAAACCCCAAATGGACTTACCCTTGTAGCCGATGGCATGGAGCTTCGGGGTGATTTCTCGAAAATGCTCAAGCGCGTGAAGCCCGGAAAGCTTCAGACGGAGCTCTTGATCAAGGCAGCGAAGATCAAACGCTCGACCAATGATTCCGCCGACGAAAACGTCCGCTGCCCTCTTGCAATCGACGCCACCGCGGGACTTGGCGAAGACTCCTTCCTTCTTGCCGCTGCAGGATTCGATGTGATCATGCTCGAACGCGACGAAACGATTGCCGCCCTCCTTGCCGACGCGCTAACCCGTGCGCAAAACGACCCGGCAATCGCCAAAATCATCTCCCGCATGTCGCATTCGACCGAAGACAGCATCGCAGCGCTTGGCGAATGGGCGAACGCCCGCCCCAATCAAAAGCCCGACGTGATCCTACTCGATCCCATGTTTCCCAAACGAACGAAAAGCGCATCGGTGAAGAAGAAGTTCCAGCTTCTGCATGAGCTGGAGTCGCCTTGCTCGGAAGAAGAGCCTCTGCTGAAAGCCGCATTTTCCGCCAATCCCAGCAAGATCGTGATCAAGCGCCCCGCGAAAGGCCCTTATCTTGCAGGAGTCAAACCAAGTTATTCCGTTTCAGGGAAAGCCGTGCGCTATGACGTTATCGTGACGGCGCAGACACGCAACCCCTTTTTCCCGCTAGACTCGAAAACATGAATCGACTGAAATCAAAAATCGAAAGCAATGCCCTGCTGTTCTCTTGGCTTGCCGTAGCCTTCATGGCCATGTTCATCTTCGTGATGAGCGCTCGTAGCGGCTTTGAGATTGACAACAACACAGGCGTCTTCACCGTTATCAAGAACGCGCTAAGCCAAGCTGCGCTCGCCATCGCGGGACACGACATCGACGTAAGCCCCGTCGGTCACTTCTGCGAATTCTTCGTCTTCGGCCTTGCGCTGCAAAACGCGCTTACGAAAACGCTTGGCAAACGCAAGGCACCGGCTGTCGCCATCATCGTCCTGGCCATTGTTCTCGCTAGCGCATATGGCGCCACCGATGAATTCCACCAGCTCTTCGTGCCCGGACGCAGCTGTGATCCCGCCGACTGGCTGGTTGACAACATTGCCGCAACAATCGGTATCCTCTCGTTCAACACAATGAAAAAGCGCCGCTGATCAACTTGATCAACGGCGCTTCGCATAGATGACAGGTTTCGCGGTTGGCCACGCGGCCCGATCCTAGTGATGGAACAAGCGCATGCCCGTGAATGCGATGGCGATACCGTACTTATCGGCTGTCTCGATGACATCGTCGTCGCGCATGGAGCCACCAGGCTCGACAATGTACTTGACGCCGGACTTGTGAGCGCGCTCGACGTTGTCGCCAAATGGGAAGAAGGCGTCGGAACCAAGGGTGACATCGGACTGCTGCGCGATCCACTCTTTCTTCTCAGCCAAGGTCAAAGGCTCGGGACGCTCGGTGAACCACTTCTGCCACTCGCCATCGGCCAAAACGTCCTCGTACTCGTCAGACGTGTAAACATCGATGGCGTTGTCGCGATTCGGACGGCGAATATCTTCAACGAACTTCAGGCCCAAAACCTTCGGGTGCTGGCGCAGATACCAGTTATCAGCTTTGTTGCCGGCAAGACGCGTGCAATGGATGCGGCTTTGTTGGCCGGCGCCGACACCGATTGCCAAGCCGTCCTTCACGTAGCACACAGAGTTCGACTGGGTGTACTTCAGCGTGATCTGAGCCACCACCATGTCGATCTTCGCCTGATCAGTGAGTTCTTTATTCTGAGTGACGACGTTGTCAAGCTGATCGGGGGTGATGGTGAAGTCGTTATGACCCTGCTCGAACGTCACGCCGAACACGTCCTTGCGCTCAATGGGAGCGCACACATAGTCCGGGTCGATCTGAATGACGTTGTACTTGCCGCCCTTCTTTGTTTTCAAGATCTCAAGCGCCTCGTCGGTGAAGCCCGGGGCGATGATGCCGTCGGAGACTTCCCACTTCAGGTAGTTGGCAACGTCAGCGTCGCACACATCGGAAAGAGCAGCCCAATCACCGTAGCTGCAAAGCCTGTCGGCGCCGCGCGCGCGAATGTAAGCCGTGGCAATAGGAGAAAGCTCGCAGTCGGCAGGAACGTTGTCGACGAAATACATCTGCTTGTCGATGTCGGTCAGAGGATGAGCAACGGCGGCACCAGCCGGAGAAACATGCTTGAAGGAGGCAGCCGAAGGGAGGCCGGTTGCGGCTTTCAGCTCGCGGACCAACTGCCAAGAATTGAAGGCATCCAGGAAGTTGATGTAGCCGGGACGGCCGTTCAGCACCGTGACGGGCAGGTCGGATCCGTCCTTCATGAAGATACGTGCAGGCTTCTGATTAGGGTTGCAGCCGTACTTAAGCTCGAGCTCGTTCATCGTTTAGTCCCCCAGATTCTTGTTGAAGATGGTGATGTTGCCAGCGACGTTCGCGTAAAGCGAGACCTTGTTTTCGGGATTCAGAGCCGCCCAAATCTCTTCAGGGGTGCCCAGGACGACCTCAATGGGCTCGCCGGCGAAAGTAGGCAGCGGGTTGCCGTCGCCCTGATAGGTGGAAATGAAGTAGCCACAGCCTTCGTCAACACCCTCATAAGCAAAGAACTCACGCAAGCAGCGACCGTTCTGCTGATGCTTCAGGATGGAGATCTCGAACGAGCCGTCCTCGTTGATGACGGCGGAGATACGCGGGGTGAAGTTCGGGGCATCGGGCTCGAACTCGCGCTTCATGCAGCCCACGCGGAAATCGCCTGCGTCGACGATGGTGTCGGTCTGATCACCGTTGGTGACCACCAGCTTCTCGCCCATCGTGCGCACAGGATGGTAGATGATCAAGCTAGGGTCAACCAGCTTCGCAGGATCGTGAGCCTCGGTGCGGATGCCGTCCTCGGTTTTCACGAACACGCGGTTGCGGCTGTTCTCGCTGCGCCCCATGATGAAGTAGTACACGCGGTCCTTACCCACCACAATGCCTCGGCCGGGATAAGGATTGCCCTTAAGGATATCGACCAGATTCTGCATGCGCTTCCTTTCTGTCTAACTATTCGCCCCAAAGAAAAAAGGCAAGCCCCTGCTTATGCAGTGACTTGCCCAGACGGTCGGCTTATGTGTTGCGCTGCTCCCCCGTGGTAGCCACGTTATTCCGTCAGTCACAGCACGTCCACAGGATACCATAACGAAGCGCGACACGCGATTGGCGTGGTACAATCTCGCCCGTCACTGAAAGAAATCCACGGCGCGCAAAGCGCCTATTAGAGAGGGACATCATGATCAAAGAGCTTGTACGCGACGAGGAGATCTTGAGCACTCCTTGCACCCCCGCCACCGCCGAAGACGCCGAGCTTGCGCAGGATCTGCTTGACACGCTTGCCGCACACGAAGATGCCGCATGCCTGGCCGCAAACCAAATCGGCGTGACGAGGTGCGCATGCGCCTACCTTGATGCAAACGAGAACCCGCACGTCATGTTCAATCCCATGATGAAGCGCGCACTGGGCGCCTTCAAGGTTGAGGAAGGCTGTATCACCCGCGACGAGCCCTCGAAGGTCACCCGCTTCGCTCGCTGCACCATCGAGTTCGACGAAATCAAGGATGGCAAGCTGGTGCATCCCCTCCCGTGTGAACCCGGGCAAATTCTACGCTCTGCCGCAGTCCCCACAGC
>URZP01000073.1 GCA_900552365.1 uncultured Coriobacteriaceae bacterium | reverse complement strand
TCAACCGCTGTTCGGGTGGATTGGCGACAGGAAGTCCTGCCCGTGGTTCATGGCGCTCGGCGTGTTCTTGGCCGGATTGGGTATGGCATGCATGGGCTATGTCAAATCGTTCAGTGCCGTTTTGCTTTGCGCTTTGATTACCGGATCGGGTACGGCGATGTTTCATCCCGAGGGCGGGCGCTTGGCTAATCTTGCAGCTGGCTCAAGGAAAGGCAACGGCATGAGCATTTTTGCCGTTGGCGGTAATGTCGGCTTCTTTTTGGGGCCGCTGCTGGTTACCTTCTTCCTTTCCTTGTTCGGTCTGCATGGCACGATTGCGTTCATCGTTCCTGTAATCGTTTGCTCGTCGGTGCTTCTCTTCTTCAACGGCCGATTCAGGGCCCTCGGCATCGCTCAAGTTTCGGTTTCTTCTTCAGGCGAGGGAGATGCGCCTCGCGAGCACTGGGGCATGTTCTGGTTAACCATGGGCGTTTTGTCCGTTCGGTCTATCCTGAGTTACGGCTTCATTTCTTTCATCCCGTTGTTCTTGATGGGCGTGTTCGGTCAGAGCGAAGGGACTTCCTCTCTTGTGATCTCGCTGTTTGCCATCGTAGGCGCCATTGCCACGCTTTTGTCGGGCAGAGTAGGCGAATACTTTGGGTCGGGTAGGCTTGCCATTGCGTGTTTGACAGTCACCACCGTCTCCGCGTTTGTTTTCACGTTCAATGGAAGTCTGCTTCTTGCGATTATCATTTCCGTCATTATGTCCGTTGGCGTCGACCTGTTCTATCCTTCTGTGGTGGCGCAGGGCATGGGTTATGTTCCGCGCCATTTAGGGACCGCTTCGGGTTTGACATACGGTGTGGCTATCTGCATTGGTGGCGCTTTCGAGCCCGTTTTGGGCATAGCGGGAGACGCATACGGATTGACCACGGTTATGCTGATGCTTGCAGTACTCGGTGTGCTGGGCGTCGTTTTAGCGGTGATCCTTCGTCGTAAGCACATCGCATTGCGCGAATGGCAGGTGTAAACCCACTTTTTCTTCTGGCTTCACAATTCCTTCAAATGCGCTAAACTTATTCACCATACGAGCGGGTCGGTTGGCGCCACCTCGGCGTCCATCTCATCCCGCATGAGCATGTTTTTAGGTCGCGAATCAGAAGGTTGGTGGTCATCATGGCAGCTCCTGCTCCCGAACATGTGAGAAATGTGGTCCTTGTCGGCCAAGACGGCGCCGGCAAGACATCGCTCGCTGAGGCGATGCTGCACGTCTCGGGTCGCACTCCTCGAATGGGAACGACTCATGACGGGAAATCGTACCTCGATTACGACGAGGAAGAGATCCGGCGCAAGTTCACCATCAGCACCTCCATTGCTCCCATCCCGTACGGCAATTACAAGATCAACCTTCTTGATACGTCGGGGCACCCCGATTTCATCGGCGACACCATCGCCACCATGTATGCCGCCGAAACGGCGCTCTTCGTGGTAGACGCCGTTGAAGGTCCGCAGGTCATGACCACCAAGTTGTGGCAGACTGCAGCCGACATGAAAATCTCTCGTGCAGTGTTCATCAACCATATCGACCGCGAGAACGCCAACTTCGATATTTCCATGGCTGCGCTTCATGCGCGTTTCGGTTCTCGTCTGGTTCCTCTTACCATCCCGATCGGTGTCCAGGAAGACTTCCAGGGTGTTGTCGACATCGTCCGCATGAAAGCCCGTTATTTCGACAAGGGCGGCATCGTCGAACGTGTCGAGGATATCCCTGCCGAGTACGCCGATGCTGCGCAAATTGCTCGTGACCGCCTTGTCGACAACGTTGCCGAGGCCGACGAAGAACTGATGATGAAGTACCTCGATGGCGAGCCTTTGTCTCAGGAAGAGATCGAAGACCTGTTGGGCAAGGCCATCAATCAGGAGCTCATCGTTCCCGTTTACGTTGGTTCCACCATCATCAAGCAGGGCATTCAGGGCTTGATGGAAGATATTTGCACCTTCTTCCCGCACCCGCGTCAGCACTGCGCGTATGCTCTTGCCGACGATGCGGGCAAGATTTCCATCGACGAGACGGGCGAGCCTGCTGGTTTCGTGTTCAAGACGGTTGCCGACCAGTTCGTTGGCCGCTTGAGCTATGTCAAGGTTCTCTCTGGCGTGCTTGAGCCAGGTCAAGACCTTATTAACGCCCGTACGGGCAAGAAAGACAGGGTCGGCCATCTGTACATCATGATGGGCCAGGAGTCCAACGATGTTAAAAGCGCCAAGGCTGGCGACATCATCATCATTCCGAAGCTCACCGACACGCGTCCGGGCGATACACTCTCGCTTTCCGGCAAGGTGAAGCTTGCCCCCATGCCCATTCCAACGCCGCAGTATCCTATCGCCATCGAGGCAGCGAACAAGAAGGAAGAGGACAAGCTCGGTGCCTTCCTTGCCCGTGTTGCCGAGAACGATCCCACGATCTTGGTTCGTCGCGACGAGGAAACTCACCAAACCGTTGTTACCGCTATGGGCGATGAGCAGATCAACACCATGCTGAACCGCCTGAAGAGCCAGGTTGGCATCGAGGTTAAGATCGTTCCCGTGCGCGTTCCGTATCGCGAGACCATTCGCACGGTCGCCGAGGCTCAGGGCCGTCATAAGAAGCAGACCGGCGGTTCTGGCCAGTTCGGCGATTGCTGGCTGCGTCTTGAGCCGAATCCCGGTGGTGGCTACGAGTTCATCGACGAGATCGTTGGCGGCCATATCCCGCGTGCGTATATCCCTGCTGTTGACAAGGGCGTCCGAGAAGCAATGGCCGAGGGCTTCCTTGCGGGCTATCCTATGGTTGACCTTAAGGTAGCCGTTTACGAGGGCAGCTATCACGCCGTTGACTCGAATGAAATGGCTTTCAAGACGGCGGCCCGCATCGGCTTCCGCGCCGCATGCGAGAAAGCCCAGCCCGTCTTGCTTGAGCCTATGGCGAATCTTCGCGTAACGGTTCCCGAGGAATTCGCCGGCGCGGTGATGGGCGATATCTCTACCAGGCGCGGTCGCATCATCGGCACCGATTCTGCCGATCATGGCCAGACCGTCATCATTGTGCGCGTGCCGTATGCCGAGGTCATCACGTACACCCGTGACCTTCGTTCCATGACTCGCGGCAACGGCTCGTACGAGATTGAGGTTGAGGGCTACGAGCAGGCTCCGGCTGACGTTCAGAAGAAGATGGTCGAGGCGTATCAGGCCGCACGCGCCGAGGGCAACAAATAGGTCTTGCTGCTAGCTACGCAACGTCGTTGTTTGTTGTCGGCGTTGCGCATGGGCACGAAATCTTTCTTGAGGCACCCCATCATGTGATGGGGTGCCCTTCTTTTAGCCTACTGCAACTTTCTTGGGGCGGTATCTAAAATGTATGCTATGGTGAACATCATACGTCACAACTAACTGTGTTCGCCTAGACACACTTAGTTGGGTTTGTGCTCGATGTTCAGCAATCGGGCTATGAAGAGGGGTTTTCATGTTCGATAAGAAGTTGCTAGCTTTGGCGCCTGGAGCGCTGCGCAATGTGGTCATTGCGGTTTTGTTCATGTGGATAGGCCTTATTGGCGACATCTTGCTGGTGCTTGGCGTGGTTGGGTTTCTATCTTTGGTTCTTGGCTCGGCTTTCATTTCGCCGCAGCTTTCGCTTCTTGCTTGCGTCGCCTCGCTCGTATTGAAGGCGTTGTCCACGAAGGTTTCTTCTTCGTTTAAGTTCAAGGCGGCTTGCGATGTGAAGCGATCCCTTCGTGAGACGCTGTATCGAAAGTTGCTCCGAATGGGGCCCAGTTACACCAGGCATGTCAGCACGGCGGATGTCGTTCAAATGGCCGTTGACGGCACCGAGCAACTGGAGTCGTATTTCGGTCAGTATCTGCCGCAGCTGATTTACTCGGTGGTGGCGCCTCTTACGTTGTTCCTGGTCATCGCGCCGATTGATCTTGCAACGGCTTTGGTGTTGCTGGTGTTCGTTCCGATGATCCCTTTGATCATCGGCGCTATCCAAGGTTTTGCCCGCAAGCTTTTGGGCAGTTATCTCGATGAGTACGTGACGCTTGGCGACGGATTCCTCGAGAATCTGCAGGGTCTTTCGACGCTTAAGATTTACCGACGCGACTTGTTGCGTCATAAGGCTATGGATGAGGAATCGGAGCGCTTTCGTGTGGTGACCATGAAGGTGCTGCGCATGCAACTCAATTCCATCATCGTGATGGACGTCGTGGCGCTTGGCGGCGCGGCTGCGGGAATGATCGTGTGCTTGTTCGCGTTGTCTGCCGGCAAAGTGACGATGCTTCAGTTCCTGTTCGTTGCTCTAGTTTCCTCGAGCTTCTTCGTCCCCATGCGTCAGCTCGGCTCGTTCTTTCATGTCGCAATGAATGGCATGGCTTCTTCTCGGCGTATCTTCAACATGCTTGAACTTCCCGAATCTTCGGGGAAGGTGGCTCGCGTATCGCGCGATTGCCGGCCCGTCATGCAAGGCGTTTCGTATTCGTACGACGATCGAAACGATGTGCTTCATGACGTTGATCTGGTGGTTCCCGATAAGGGGTTGGTTGGAATCGTCGGAGCCAGCGGAAGCGGGAAATCGACCATCGCCATGCTGCTTACCGGTGCGGATGATTCGTATAAGGGGTCGATTCGCTGCGGCAATGACGAGCTTCGCGAAATCGCTGCTGACAGCTTGAGTGATTTGGTGACTTATGTTGGATTGAACGCGTACTTGTTCCGCGGCAGCGTGCGCGACAACCTGCTTTTAGCGAAAGCCGATGCCAGTGACGACGAGATGTGGCGGGTGCTTGATGAATGCGCGCTCGGTGCGTTTCTTCGCGAGCAGGAGGGTTTGGACACGCAACTAGAAGGCGAAGCCGCGAACTTGTCAGGAGGGCAGCGGCAGCGGCTTTCATTAGCGCGGGCGCTCCTTCACGATACGCCGATCTTCATTTTCGACGAGGCCACGAGCAACATCGACGTCGAAAGCGAGGAGGCTATCATGGCGGTTGTTGGGCGCTTGTCTCGGAACCATGTGGTGATCTGCATTTCTCATCGACTTGCCAACGTGGTTGACGCGGACGTCGTTTACGCGATCGATCGCGGATCGGTTGCGGGGCGCGGTACGCACGAGCAGCTTCTTGAACGCTGCGAGACCTATCGCAAGCTTTGGGAGCAGCAATCTGAACTGGAGGCGTTCAGGATCGCTCCAATCGATGGGCAGACCGCGAAAGGAGGTGAGCGCGCATGAAGCGCAGTGGGTTCGCTGTTATGAAACGGATGATCGGCCTGGTGAAACCCTTGGCTGGATACATGGCTCTTGCCGTCACGTCGGGGGCCGTAGGACATCTGTGCGCGACGTTCCTTCCTGTTATCGCTGTATGGGTGGCTTGCGATATTGCGACGGGGAAGTTCGCGTTCACGCTGTCGGGTGCTGCGGTCGCTTTGGTGGTAATCGCGATCCTTCGTGGCGTTCTTCACTATGTCGAGCAGACCTGCAATCATTACATCGCGTTCACGCTGCTCGCAACTATTCGCAGCAGGGTTTTCGGAGCCCTTCGCAAGCTTGCTCCTGCAAAGCTTGCCGGAGCCGATAAGGGCGACTTGATTTCGCGTCTGACAGCCGATATCGAGCTTCTCGAGGTGTTTTACGCTCATACGATCTCGCCGGTTTGCATCGCGATTATAACCAGCGTCTGCATGATCTTCTTTCTAGGTTCGTTGCATCCTGTTTTCGGGTTGGTGGCCCTTGCGGCTTATCTTGCGGTGGGCTTGCTCATGCCGTTGCTCATTAATAGGACAATGGGGGCCGTGGGGATTGAAAGCCGACAGATGGCGGGCGCGCTTTCCGGATACGTGCTGGACAGCCTTCGCGGTTTGCGCGAAGTGCTGCAGTTCAATTCGGGTGAGGTGCGCGTGAGCGAGCTCAATCGTCTTTCCGATCGACTTGTTGCCGCGCAGAAACGCCAGAGCGACAAAGGGGCAACGGGCGCTGCCGTATCGAACGCGGTCGTGATTGTTTTTAGCGTCGCGCAGCTGATCGTGGGCGTTCTCTTGTTTCAACGGGGTATGGTTTCGGGCAAGGCGGTTGTCGTTGGGACGGTGGCTTTGTTCAGTTCGTTCGGCCCGACGGCGGCTCTTGCTGCGCTAGGATCGACCTTGCAGGGCACGCTTGCCTCGGGTTTGCGCGTGCTTGATATTCTTGACGAGGAGCCAGTTGTTGTTGAGCAGGCAGACGGCGTCGATGTTTCTTTTGATGGTGCGGAAGCGCGCAATATCGATTTCTCATACGACGAAGAGCGGATTCTCGAAAACGTCTTCGTTGAGGTTCATCCAGGTGAGATTCTTGGGATTGCCGGTAAAAGCGGCAGCGGAAAAAGCACATTGTGCAGGCTGTTCATGCGATTTTGGGATCCCGACTCCGGTGAGGTGCGCATCTCAGGCGAAGATCTTCGCGGCGTGAACACGGCTTCGCTTAGGGATAACGAGGCTCTTGTCGAGCAGGATACCTTCCTGTTTCACGATACTATCCGCGACAATCTGCTGATCGCCAAGCCCGATGCTAATCAATCTCAGATCGAGGCGGCGTGCAAGGCGGCCTCTATTCACGACTTCATCCTGACGCTCCCAAAGGGCTATGACACCATGGTCGGCGAATTGGGCGACACGCTTTCGGGTGGCGAGCGTCAGCGATTGGGTTTGGCGCGCGCGTTCCTTCACGATTCGCCGTTCCTGTTGCTAGATGAGCCTACCAGCAATCTCGATTCGCTCAATGAGGCTGCGATTTTGAGGAGCCTTGCCAACGAGCATGGCAAGCGCACAGTGATCCTGGTTTCTCATCGGGGGTCGACAATGGGCATTGTTGACCGTCTGATCAGCATGAACTCTGGTCGCGTGAGCTAATGACCCGATCGCTTTAAGGTAACCCCTGCACT
>URZP01000072.1 GCA_900552365.1 uncultured Coriobacteriaceae bacterium | reverse complement strand
TAACAAAGCGACGCAATCTCAAACTGCGCTCGACGGTGCAAATGAAAGATGTTCGCACAAAATGAACTGAGTTCCGGAAAGCAAACAAAAACTAGTTCAAGATGGAAATCCAAAAAATCGAAATCCACCCTATCGCGTAGCCTCAATAGCGGCTTTGATGTCGGCGATCGAATACAAACTTCCGAAGGCGCAAATCACATCGCCGTCAGCAGAAACGGCTCGCGCATCAGAAAACGCCCTCTCGAACGACTCGGCCGCGTTCACGCCACGCTCCAATTCGATCTGCCACGCATAAGCCGCCTTTTCGACAGCCCGAGCCAATTCAGGCGCTTGAAGCGCGCGGGGATTAGGAGGCGTTACGCAAATGAACCCATCCGCAATATCTATGACGTTTTCGATCATAGATTGATAATCTTTGTCGGCAAGAACGCTCATGACGAAAAGAATCTTCTTGTTCGGGAAAAGATCGCGCAGCGAATCGGCCAGGACCTGCGCCCCTTGAGGATTATGGCCGCCGTCGACCAAGATAGCCGGACCTGCCTTACGACAACCCCCTTCGCTCTTGATCTCGCCATCTTGCTCAGCGATATCGCCTGAATCGCCAAAGCCGCTCTCGCCCGTCTCGACGATCTCAAAACGGCCCTGCCACCTGGCTCGGGCGATGCCGCGCTCAATATCGTCGTCCGAGATCTTCCATCCGCGCTCGCGCAAACGCAGCGCGCATTCGATTGCCATCGCCGCATTGCAAGGCTGATACGAACCCAGCAAGCTGGTCTGATACGCCTTGCCGCAATAATCGAACGAACGCATTGCCTGACCATTCACTTCGCCAACCTCAAGCTGTGCGAAATCAGGCATGGTCACCGTGCAATCTGCCGCCTGCGCCGCTGCCGCGATAGCGCGCGTGGCGCCCTCGTCATCCTGCGGGTAGCTGACAACCGATGCACCGTGTTTGATGATACCCGCTTTCTGCGAGGCGATCTGCTCGTAGGTATCGCCCAGAAGCGCCGTATGATCAAGGCCGATGCGCGTGATGGCGCACACCTCAGGCGACGGGATCACGTTAGTAGAGTCAAGCGTGCCGCCCAGTCCGACTTCCAAAACGGCGATATCGCAAGCGCTTCGCGCGAAATGCTCAAGCGCAACCGCCGTCATAAGCTCGAACTCGGTAGGGTGCTCGCCTGTCTCGCGGGCAATCGCCTCAGCATGCTCGCGCACGAAAAGCGTGACCTCGCGCAAATCCTTAAGCGAGATCACCTCGCCGTTCACGCGAATGCGCTCCGCGAACGTGATGATGAAGGGGCTGGTGAACAACCCGGTTTTATAACCAGCTTGCGTCAAGATGCTGCTGATATAGGCGCTGGTCGACCCCTTGCCGTTTGTGCCTGCAACATGCACGAACTTCAGCTTGTCTTGAGGGCGGCCCATGCGATCAAGCAACGATTCGATACGCTCAAGCCCATAACAAGACGAATGCCAGGCGGGATCGTTGATGTACGCAACGGGGTCGAACGCCTCGTCTTGACCCTCTTTAATTGCACCGTCGCCCTGTTCGAGCGGCTTGGCAGCGCCGACACCGATCGAAGCCGACATCTCGTTCAAGATGCGACCCAACGTAGCGAAATCCTCTTCAAGCGCCACCTGCTTCTTCCGGTCGTAAATAGCGGCAGCGGGATGGTAAATCGGGAAAACGGTGAACTTGCCGGCATGCTGCACCTTGCCGTGGAGCTGCGTGATGCCCACTTCGGTCTTCAAAATGAACTTGGTGGCGAAATTACCCAACGTGACAATCACCCGAGGGTCGATGGTGCGCGTCTGGTCTCTAAGGAACGGCGAGCACATCTCGATTTCCTCGGCCTTGGGGTCGCGGTTCGAAGGAGGACGGCATTTCAGCACATTCGCGATGAACACGTCACGCTCGCGATCAAGCCCAGCGATCTTCAACAAGGCATCGAGCTTCTTGCCAGCAGCGCCAACGAAAGGCACGCCCTGCAAGTCCTCGTTCCTCCCCGGCGCCTCGCCGATGATCAGCACGCGCGCGTTCGGGTTGCCTGCACCGAAAACGGTCTGCGTTCGGCCTTCGGCAAGTGGGCACTTATGGCATGCGGACACCTGCTCGCGCAGCTCGTTCAAAGGAATATGCGGTTTGATCATGATTAGAATTGCCTCTATACGTACAGGCGCGGCATGCGCTGGGCGAAGCCGATCGCGATCTCATGCTGGATGGTGTTCAACTTGGCGGCCATCTCGTCGATGGTCACCTCCAAATCACCTTGAGCGCCAACGATGATAACCTCATCGCCCACCTGCGGGTCAAGACGAGATTTCGTGCCGTAGCTGCGCAAGTCAACCTCGAACATGCACTGATCCATGCAGATGTTGCCAACTTGACGTACGCGACGGCCGTTCAACAGGAAGTCCGTGTTACCAGAAAGCCCACGTACCAAGCCGTCAGCGTAGCCTAACGGAACCGTGCAGATCTTCACGCTGCCAGGGCTACGATAGTTCAGCCCGTAGCTTACGCCCTCACTCGGCGGCACCAAGCGTGTATCGGTGATGCGCGCATGAACGCTCATGGCGGGCTTCAAATCGCAGATAGCATACGTCTCAGGGCACGCGTGGAATCCGTAAAGCGAAATACCAAGACGCGCCATGTCGAAATGGACCTCGGGATAGCGGTAAAGCGCGGCGGAGTTCGCGCAATGAACGATACCCGGATCGATACCCGCCGCACGCATGTTTTGGATAGCCTCGTTGAAACGACGAGCCTGGATTTGGAAATCAAGCGTGTCCTCGCCGTCGGCCGTCGCGAAATGGGTGAACGTGCCAACCAGTTCAAGCGCACGATGAAACGCAACCTGCTGCATGAATTCGACAACCTGGTCATAACGGACGCCAATGCGATTCATGCCCGTGTTCACAGCCAAATGGAAAGGCGCGCGCATATTGTGCAAGTCGGCCATCTCGGCATATGCAATGGCGAATTCCGCGTCGTAAATAGAAGGAAGGATGTGATACGCCAAAAGAATGGGAATCGAAGTCACAGGAGGCTGAGCAAGGATCATCAGCGGAGCGGTGATTCCCGCTTTGCGCAGCGAGACGGCTTCGGGAACCGTGGCGACGGCAAGATATTCCGCGCCCGAATTCAAGGCCATCTTCGCCACCGCCACTGCACCGTGGCCGTAAGCATCCGCCTTCACGACGGCGAGCAAACGAGTACCTTGGGAAAGATGGTGCTTGGCTTCAAGCACGTTATGGCGAATGGCACTAAGGTCGATTTCGACCCAAGCCCAACGCTCGTCGGTTTCCGGAATGGCATCGACCTTGTCCATATCGAATGGGATAGGTTCGCCGCCATCTAAACCATCTTGATCGAAACCGGTGCCCAAACGACCCGACACAGCAGGGCGAACAGGCGCGGCCGGACGATTCGACATGCTGTTTGAAGCAACCTTAGATTCGGAATCATGATTGCGCGGGAACGAAGGGGCCTCGCCTAGTTGAGCAGCACGGGCGTTTTTACGCATAGCGTCAGCAGCCGATTCGAACCCGGGCTTATGGCTGTTGAATCCGATGAATCCATTGGGTAGATTGTCAGACATCTTTGCTCCCACATCTGTCAACGATCGTTCTTTAAGCGCGCAAAGGCGCACTGTTCGTTAAACTATAAACCTTTTCTAAGCTTGCATTGCCTTCAACGAGAAGAACGCAAGCACTCGTCAAAGGCTGTCGGCCCTAGAAAACACGAAGGCCGTCGACCTTTCGATCGACGGCCAGAAACCGCGTATTAAGCGGATACCTACTCGGCAGCAGCCTCGGTGGCAGCTTCCTCAGCAGCAGGCTCCTCGACAGCCGCGGGTGCCTCAGCAGCCTCGGCGGCAGCCTTCTTGGCGTACTCCTCGGCACGCTTAGCCTTGGCAGCAGCCTTAGCCTCGCGCTCGGCCTTCTTGGCCTCTTCCTTGGCAGCGGTCTCGGCGGCCTTCTTGGCCTTGCGCTCGGCCTCGCGAGCAGCAACCTGAGCCTGAGCAGAGCCGAACTTGTCGGCGAAGCGCTGGACGCGTCCACCGGTGTCGACGAACTTCTGCTGGCCGGTGTAGAACGGATGGCACTCGTTGCAGATTTCGACGCGGATCTCGGGCTTCGTGGAATGCGTCTTGAACGTGTTGCCGCAGCTGCACGTCACGGTGCACTCGACGTAATCCGGATGGATTCCTTCTTTCATGGGATTCTCCTTTTCGTGCCTTGGTTTCCGACCAAGGCGAAGACAAGCCTTATTAGATTACCACGTACCCCTTACTGTGCAACCCCTAAAACCTATCGCTCATTAAGTTCGCAACATCTTCAAAAGAAGCGGCCCCGAAGGGCCGCTCTTGAATCCTAATGCTGACGTGCGGGTTTGAACGAAGCCTTTGCTGCGGCATCCTTCTCGCGGCTGGCCATCTTCTTTCCCGAGAACAACAGCACGTAAGCCATGATCACGACAACCGCACAGAAGATAGCCGCCGGAATATAGCACCCATCAAGCAAGCCAGCATCGACGGCCTTTGCCATGATAAACGAGTAACCAAGTTCGCCGTTGCACAGAACAACGCCTGCCAACATCCTCTGCGACGTGTCAAGCGACTGGCTGATCAGGCAAAGGGCGCTGATGAAAACGACATTACCGCAAACCACGAGCATGAGCTTCTGGAAAAAGCGCTCGTCGACAACGTAAAACGGGGCCCATGTGCAAGCTACATAAGCCACAACAAGCAAGATCGCCAAGTACGCAACCATCAACACCACATTCATAAGGAACGTGCTCGTCGCATCGGCGACCCTCGAGGTGCCCTCGGGGGACTGAGGCCAACGACGAGCTTGGCAGATAAACGGCAACGCCACGGCGCAAACGCCCGTCAGCCAAATGGACTCGCCTGTCATGACCGTCCTTGCAACCGCGGCGATGATCATCACCACGCAGATCGCGTTCAACCTGAAACTCTTCAACTTCGAAACCGTGATTTTCATCATGTTGGCCATGATCAGCTCCTGTCATCCAAACCTGGGAATTTGCTCCCCTATTCATAGGTTTGAATATACGGAGGGCCGGTAAACGAAAGATCTCGCCAATATAAATCAGCGCGTTTAAATTTCGAGGTGAAATCGGAGCAAGGACTAGACTAACTTTGCCTGTCGTTCCCTATGCCACACATCGAGCTTTTTGTACAGCGTATGAAAAGCCATCGTCGAAAGGGCGACCATAACGATGATGATCACGCCCATCTGGAGCGTGTACGGAGTCAGGCTGAACAGGCCGGGCAGCAGTATGTGCCCGCCAACAGTGCCCCCGATGACGACAACCAAAAGCGCCGCGCGAATCGGCGTGTACGGAATCGAAAGCCTGATAACCAGGTTGATGCCAACCCACGAGGTTAGAAGCACGCACATAGTTGAGACCTGAGCATACGTCATGCCCAACCCGTAACCGAACAGGTTAGCCACAATGATGCAAATCACAGAGCACAGCGCGCCCGGAATGCTTCGAACGATGACGTTCTCCAGGAAGTGCCCCTTGATTCTGTCTCGGTTGGGCTCGAGCGCCAACACAAACGACGGGATGCCAATGGTGAACATGCTGATCAGCGTCATTTGAATAGGCTGGAATGGATACTGCCACGGAGCCAAAACGAAGAAAACCGCGCAGGTGATCGAAAGAAGCGTTTTCACCAAGAACAACGATGCGGAACGCTGAAGGTTGTTGATCGACCTCCTGCCCTCGGCGACAACTTTGGGCATACTGGCGAAATCGTTGTCGACCAAAACAAGCTGCGCCACGTTTCGTGCCGCATCGGATCCTGCCGCCATGGCAACGCTGCAGTCCGCCGCCTTCAGCGCCAGCGTGTCGTTCACGCCGTCGCCCGTCATGGCAACCGTATGACCATCGTTCTGCAGAGCAAGCACGAAGGCTTTCTTCTGCTCGGGCTTCACGCGTCCGAAAACGTTGCACGATTCAATCGCACTCGCGACCTCCTCATCGGTTCGAAGCGTGGTGGCGTCGATGTAATGCTCGGCGTCGTCGATGCCGACCTTCGCGGCGATTCCTGAAACGGTGTGCGGATCGTCGCCCGAGATCACGACAACGCGAACACCTTCCTCTTTGAAGTAGGCGATGGTTTGTGCGGCAGTCGGCCTGATTTGATCGCGAATTCCAACGAAGCCCAACGGTCTGGGAACGCCGACGATCTCCCCTTCTTCGTCGAACCCATCAACCTTGGCAAGCAGCAACACGCGGGCATCGGCAGACAACACGCCCACCTGCTCGCTCACAAGGTCGAATGCGGCGCCCATCACGAACTGAGCGGCGCCCATGACATACGAAGACCCATCGGCGAACACAGCACCTGACCATTTTTTATCACTTGAAAACGGGATGAAGCGAACGCATTCAAGCAGCTTCATCGACAGGCACGCACCGTAGTGAGCAAGAATCGCGCGAGCTGTTTCGTTGGGATCTTCATCAGCCGCCGCGATCGAGAAAAATGCCCGATCGAGATTCGCCAGTTCGGCCTTATCCAAACAACCCTCGACAGGGACGGTCCAGGCAACCTCCATGTCGCCGGTCGTGATAGTGCCGGTCTTGTCCAAGCAAAGCGTATCGACGCGCGCAAGCGTCTCAATACAGTAAAGCTGCTGAACAAGAACGTTGCTTTTCGCCAAGCGAATGACCGACACGGCAAGCACCGTAGATGTCAGGAGGATCAAACCCTCAGGGATCATTCCCACCAAAGCGGAAACCGTAGACAGAGTCGCGCTGTTGAATTCGGTATGGGAAAAACAATACTCGCGAACAAACAGAAGAGACCCTAGCGGGAACATGATGCAGCTTACGAACTTGATAATGCCATTCAAGCTGTTCATAATCTCGGAATTAACCTCTTTGCGGCGCTTCGCCTCGGCCGAGATCTTCGCTGCATAGTTT
>URZP01000071.1 GCA_900552365.1 uncultured Coriobacteriaceae bacterium | reverse complement strand
TTTTGCAATAAGAACCAAATCAGCGGGAACCTCATAGGGATCGCTTCCGTCTTTAGCCTGAAGAACAGCGACGGCAACATCTTCACCGTTTGCGCCAGCTTTGAACGCAAGGGTATCCGTAGACCACACGCGAGGATCCTCGCCCATAACCGCCGCGGCTTCCAATTGACCATAACCGTCTTTCGCAGGTCCGTGCGGATTAGGCCAGTTCATCCAGTCGGTTTCGAGGTCAGGATCTTTCGGAGCCGAAGCGCGAATCACCTGATGAACCGATGCGCAACCCTGACGAAGGGCCGTCGCGATGCAATCGACGCCCGTATCGCCGCCGCCCACAACGATGACATGCTTGCCTTTAGCCGTTTCCACCGGCTCTTCCGAAGCGAGGAGTGACTTCGTCGCCTCGGTCAGGTAGTCGACAGCGAAGCGAACGTTCTCAAGATCTTCGCCTTCGACCCCCATAGCACGAGGCTTGCGGAAACCGCATGCCAAAACAACGGCATCGAAATCATTCAGAATCTCATCAGCTCGATCGATTGCATCGCATTCGAAGACGAATTCGACACCGCTGCGCTGCATCAAATCGATTCGACGTTCGATGATCGACTTCGGCAGTTTCATATTGGGGATGCCATACATCAGCAATCCACCAGCACGATCCGCCTTCTCGAAAACAGTGACGGCCAACCCTTCGCATGCGAGTCTCCATGCCGCTGCAAGGCCAGCGGGGCCAGAGCCGACAACAGCAACCTTGGCTGCGCCTTCTTCAGGAATCGGCAACGGCTTCACACCCGCAGCCCATGCCGCATCCGAAATAGCCCGTTCGTTGTCATGGATAGTCACCGCTCGATCGTGTTCTCCCAAGTTGCATGCCTGCTCACACGGAGCCGGGCAAACCCTACCTGTGAACTCGGGAAACGGATTAGTCGTCGAAAGACGTGCCGCCGCCTCTGCAAGACGTCCTTCATACAGAAGATCGTTTGTCTCGGGAATAGGGTTGTGAAGAGGACAGCCCGTCGGCTTCTTTGCCTTACCGATGACAATGCCGCATTGGCAGAACGCAACGCCGCAGTCCATGCAGCGGCTCGCCTGAACCTCCTGATCCGACAACGACAGAGGGATGACGAATTCGTTGTAACCGGCAACCGATTCGCGGGCATCGGCTACGCCGTGGGCTATGCGCTCAACGTGAAGGAATGCTCCCGGTTTTCCCATGCTAGTTCCCCCTAAACATTTCGAACGCGCGCTCTGCAGCTTCCTCATGCGAGAAGCCCTTCGCCTCTTCGTTCGCGATCAGATCGTAAATACGCTTGTAGTCGCGCGGGATAACACGTTTGAAATTCGCTTTGATTCGAGCGAACCGGTAAAGCATCTTGATTCCCAAGGGGCTCCCCGTGCGATCGACATGCTCACGAAGAAGTTCTTCGATTTCAGCGAGCTCGTTTTCATCGGGCTGTTCGATGTCGACCAAATCGCGATTGCACCGTTGCGCAAGCGTATGCTGTCCATCGAACACGTACGCAACGCCACCGCTCATGCCCGCAGCGAAGTTCAACCCGACTTCGCCCAGGATCACCACTTTGCCGCCCGTCATATACTCGCATCCGTTGTTGCCGACACCTTCAACCACCAAGGTGGCACCGGAATTGCGTACTGCAAAGCGTTGACCAGCCATTCCGTTAACGAACGCCTTACCACCCGTTGCACCATAGAATGCAACATTGCCGGCAACGATGTTCTCATTTGGCCTGAAAGCCGCGTTCTCGTTGGGTCGAAGCGTCAACGTTCCACCAGAAAGACCCTTGCCAAAGTAATCGTTCGCTTCGCCAATGACATTAAGCGTGACACCGCGCGGAACGAAGGCGCCGAAGCTCATGCCCGCAGACCCCGAGCAATCCACAACGATCGAGTCATCGGGGATCCCTTCAGGGTGATCCTTCGTCACCTGCGAACCCAGCATCGTGCCGACCGCGCGATTGATGTTGGCGATGTCGACGCCGAAACGCTGAGTGCCCAGATGCTCCCTCGCCTCTTTGGTGTACGGCACCAGCAATGTGGCATCGAGCGTGAAGGGAAGCACATCCTCGGGAGCCAAGGCCGGAAGGCTATGACGGCAATCGGCGCCGAGAACATCCGCGCATATCTCGGTTTTCGCCTGATACACCACCGGGGAAAGGTCAAGCAGCTGCGCCTTCCAGCTTTCTACCGGAGCGGTCTGCTTCAGAAGCTCGGGGTGACCCACCATATCCTCAACAGTGCGGAAACCAAGCCGCGCCATGATATGACGAAGATGCTCGGCGACCATCAGCATGTAATTCACGACATATTCGGGCTTGCCCTTGAAACGCCCACGCAGCTTGCAATTCTGCGTGGCAATGCCAACCGGACACGTGTCTTGCTGACAATCACGCTGCATCAAACATCCCATGACGATCAGCGGCATAGTTGCAAAACCGAATTCCTCAGCACCCAGCAAGCAGGCCATCGCAACATCACGACCATCAACCAGCTTTCCGTCGGCCTCTACGACGACACGAGAACGCAAGCCGTTCTGAAGGAGCGTCTGCTGTGCTTCCGCCAATCCAAGTTCCAGCGGAAGACCGGCATGATAGATGGAGTCGCGCGGAGCCGCACCGGTTCCGCCGTTGGAACCCGAGATCAGGATCTTATGCGCGCCGCCTTTGGCGACACCGGTGGCAATGGTTCCGACGCCCGCTTCGGAAACGAGCTTCACCGAAATCCTGGCGCTTGGGTTGGCGTTCTTCATATCGAAGATAAGCTCGGCAAGATCCTCGATCGAATAGATGTCATGATGCGGTGGCGGGGAGATAAGGCTCAAGCCCGGCGTGGAACGGCGGGTCTTCGCGATCCACGGCCAAACCTTGCTTCCAGGAAGATGCCCGCCTTCGCCTGGCTTCGCACCTTGCGCCATCTTGATCTGGATCTCGCGAGCGCTCATCAAATAACGGCTGGTCACACCAAAACGACCGGAAGCGATCTGCTTGATTGCAGACAACTTGCTATCGCCATTGGGAAGACGCGTTTCGCGAGCCGTGTCCTCGCCGCCCTCGCCGGTGTTCGACTTACCACCAAGTCGATTCATGGCAATGGCAAGGCATTCATGGGCCTCTTTGGAGATGGACCCATAGCTCATTGCGCCCGTGGTAAAGCGTTTGACGATCTCGGCTGCAGGCTCCACCTGATCAATTGGGATGGAATCGGCATGCTCGAAATCGAATTCAAGCAGGTCGCGCAACGCGACCGCACGCCCTTGAGGATGCATCGCAGCGCTGAATTCCATAAACGTGTCGAAATCGTTCTCGCGGGCGGCTTGCTGCAAAAGCGTGATGGTCGTAGGATTGATGAGATGCTCTTCCCCACCATTCGGACGCCACTTAGTCAAACCCGAGCTCGAAAGCACCGACGGAGCAACGAAAGCCGCCTGCGCAACCATGCGATCATAACGCATATCGCATTCGCGCTGGATATCGTCGATGCCAAGACCGCCGATCCTGCTGACAGTTCCAGTGAAGTGCTCGTCGATCACCTCGTCGGATAAACCAAGCACTTCAAAGACCTGAGCGCTGTGGTACCCCTGCATGGTAGAGATGCCCATCTTCGACATGATGGAGACCACGCCCGCAACCACTGCCTTGTTGTAGTTGGCGATTGCCGTCGCGCAGTCCTGCTCGATGACATGCATCGAGCAAAAATTCTCGATGCTTTCATGAGCCAGGTACGGGAAGATGCCCGATGCAGAATAACCCACCAACGTTGCGAAATCGTGCGACGTGATGGCGTCGCCCGTTTCGACGATGATGTCCGCATTGGTGCGCACACCGCAACGAAGCAGATGGTTGTGAACGCTTGCGACAGCCAACAGCGACGGGATAGGAACTTCACCCTGACCCGCGCGATCGGAAATGACAAGGATGTTAACGCCGGATTCGATCGCAGCGGTCGCCTCGCTATGCAAGCGCTCAAGCGCCTCACGCAGCGCGTTCTTTCCGTCGCCAATACGATAAGCGGCATGAAGCGTGGTAGCCTTGAATCCCTGCTCATCGATATGCGCCAGCGCGTCGAATTCCCGCTTGGTAAGAAGCGGGGTCTCCAGCTTCACCAAACGGCAGTTCTCACGAGCATCCTCGAACATATTGCCATGATTGCCCAAATACAGAAGCGTTGACGTGATGAACGACTCGCGAAGAGCATCGATAGGCGGATTGGTAACCTGAGCAAACAGCTGATTGAAGTAGTCGAACAGGCGGCGGTCCTTATCGGTCAAGCAAGCAAGCGGAACATCCATGCCCATCGACGCCAACGGGGTTTTCCCCGTACGGGCCATAGGAAGAATCGCCTCTTGCATGTCATCGTAATGGAATCCGTGAACCGCCTGGCGAAGCGTCAGATCGATGCCGTCATCAACCGCAGCGTCTCCTTCAAACGCAGCGTTTTTCTCCAACAGATAAGGCATCTCAATCATGCGCGAGTCGATCCACTCGCGGTAGGGACGCTCGTTTGCCAGCTCGTTCTTCACCTCGTCGTCGAACATGACGCGACCGCGTGAAGGATCCACCACGAGCATTTGCCCAGGGCCCAAACTTCCCGAGACCAGGATATTCGCAGGATCAACATCAAGAACGCCCACCTCACTCGAAAGAACCAGACGGTTGTCCTTAGTCACGTAATAACGCGCAGGACGCAGACCGTTTCGATCGAGGGTTGCGCCAAGAATCACACCATCAGTGAACGCCAACGCAGCAGGGCCGTCCCACGCTTCCGTCAACATCGACTGATATTCGTCCCATGCGCGACGACGCTCGGACAAAGCCGGGTTGTGATCCCACGGTTCGGGAACAAGCATCGACATGGCACGCGGAAGCGAGCGCCCGTTCATGTGCAGGAACTCAACAACGTTGTCGAGCATTGCAGAGTCCGACCCTTCGCGATTGATAACCGGGAGGGTCTTTGCAAGATCGCCCTGAAGAACCGGCGAGTAGAGCTCGGGTTCGCGAGCTGCAACCCAATTCTTGTTGCCCTTCAGCGTGTTGATCTCGCCGTTATGAATGATGTAGCGATTAGGATGAGCGCGTTCCCAAGCAGGCATGGTATTGGTGCTGTAGCGCGAATGAACAAGCGCGATGGCCGTTTCAGTTGAAGCGTCGGCCAAATCGGAATAGAAACCGCGCATCTGCGTAGCCAACAACATTCCCTTGTAAACGATGGTGCGCGAGCTCATCGAGCAAATATAGAAGATCTTTTCTGCCAGCTCCGAGGAAACGTCTCCAGCCTTTTCGATCTCCCTTCGGCAAATATAGAGTGCACGCTCGAAGTTATCGCGCGTCTCGCAATTGGCGGGTCGGCCCAAAAAGGCCTGCTTGATGACGGGCATCGACGCAATGGCGGTTTCGCCTAAACCGTGGGCATCGGTGGGGACATCGCGCCAGAACAAAAGCGGAATTCCGTTCGCCGCACAACCGTCAGCGAAAACGCGCATTGCATCGGCGACTCCCTGCTCGTCCTGAGGAAGGAAGACCATCGCCACCGCGTAGTCGCCTTCTTCGGGAAGGATATGCCCGTACTTCTGCGCTTCCTTCCGGAAGAAACGATGCGGCACCTGGAACAGAACGCCTGCACCATCGCCGGTGTTCCGCTCAAGGCCGACGCCACCACGATGCTCGAGGTTAATAAGCACCGAAAGGGCATCGTCTAGCATCTGATGCGATTTCAGACCGTCAAGCTGAGCTAGCGCGCCCAATCCGCACGCGTCATGTTCGAATTCGCTGCGGTAAAGACCAAGCTGCTCGTTTCGCCTCGAGTTAAGTTGCCTCATCTTCGACACACCCATCCCCCTTCTCGTATAGAAAAGCCGGACGCAAGGAGTGAAACCTTGCTAGTCCGGCTTCGACGAGCCAGGGTGCACCGACCGAAGGAACAAACACCCAGCCCGTTGATACAACAATACGAATGCACTGCTACCGAACGATTGCAGTCTTGTTTCGATCCAGTTAATGAGAACCGAAACCAAACGCGCCAGAAATCAAATCGCCGCTAAATCTCAAGCGAGCCTGCAAAAGCTTTCTTGGCTGGACCCGTCATAATGACCGAACCCAAGTCGCCGCCTTCTTCGGACCACTCAATGCCGATCTCGCCACCAAGCACTTTAAGGGTGACCTTGCGACCCGCACGCCCGGTCATATGCGCAGCGACCGCCGTCGCGCAACAGCCGGTACCGCATGCAAGGGTTTCACCGCAGCCGCGCTCCCAAACGCGCATGGTGATAACGTCGCCATCAACATGGGCGAACTCCACGTTGGTCTTTTCGGGGAATACCCCCAGCGTCTCGATCTTGGGACCGATTTCAGTCACAGGGAACGTCACCGGGTCATCCACGAAAATGACCGCATGGGGATTGCCCATGGAAACGCACGTAGCCTGGTAAGTCTTGCCATCGACGACGATTTCCTGCTCAAGCGCAACCGATCCCCATTCCGTCGGAACGCCCGATAGCGTAGTGGGCACCTGAGAAGGCTCCAAAATTGGAGCACCCATGTCCACCGTGGCCAACTGCATATTCCCCTCGATATCGCGAAGGATCGAGATTTCCTTTTTACCCGAAAGCGTGTCCACCGCGAACGAGTCCGAACCAGACTCGACAACGCCACCGTCAACAAGAAACTTCGCGAAACAGCGAATGCCGTTGCCGCACATTTCCGCTTTGGTTCCGTCGGAGTTGTAATAATCCATGAACGCAACGGCATCGGGATTGATCGACGGCTTCACAACGATGACGCCATCTGCTCCTACACCGAAATGTCGGTCGCAAATCCACTGAACCTGTTCATTGCTTAGATGAAGCTGATCGAAGTAGTCCCCGATCATCACGAAGTCGTTGCCCGCACCGTTCATTTTCACGAAATCGATGTGCATGATTCCCTCTTCCATGACGTGTTCTCATGACG
>URZP01000070.1 GCA_900552365.1 uncultured Coriobacteriaceae bacterium | reverse complement strand
ACGGCGAGAGGGGGGGGGAGACGTTCACCGTGCGGAAGGTGAGCTTCTCTGTCGGCGGTGAGGGTAGGTGCCCCGTTCATGCCCCGAAGATCGACCGTATCGAGGTCGTGCGCGAGGGCAAGGTTCGTCGCGCAAAGCTCTACTACCTCCGCGACAAGGTTGGCAAGGCTGCTAAGATCAAGGAGAAGTCCTTCCGCTAAGCCTTTTGGCTCAATTGCTCAAAGCCCGTGCTCTCGCGCGGGCTTTTTTCGTTGTAACATGGCTTTTGCTGTTCCAACTTGTTTGACCGTTTTGTTTCAGGAGGGCCCGCGATGGCCGCAACCGTACAAGAAATCAAGCAGATGCTTCTTCAGGCTAACGATGAATCGTTCGCGGTGCTTGAGCGTTCCCTGTCGGCAGACACGCGAAAGGGCGTTCGCAGTGCGGTTGAGTCCACGAGGCGTCGTCTTGAGGCGCAGCGAGCCGAGATTACACGATTGGACGGCTTGTATTCCTTTCAAGAATCAATCGCCAAGGAACACGGGGGAAGAGTTGTTCTGGGGCTTGATGAAGTTGGTCGTGGTTCTATCGCTGGTCCTTTGGCTGTTGGCGGAGTTGTTTTGCCGGATGAGCCGCACATCCAGGGTTTAAACGACTCGAAACAGCTTTCGCCTGCAAAGCGCGAGGAGATCGCCGACCAGGTTCGTCAAACGGCGATCGCTTGGACCGTGCAGTATGTCGAGCCTGACGTCATTGACTCCATTGGCATGACGGCGTCACTGCGTCGCGCTTTCTCCTCTGCCATCGCCCAGATCGAGAAGGCGGGCATCGAGGTCGATGTCGTCTTGCTGGACGGCAATGCAATGCACCTCGATAAACGCGAGGTGAACGTCATCAAGGGCGATGCGCGATGCGCTTCCATTGCTGCCGCTTCCATTGTGGCTAAAGTCGAGAGGGATGCTTTGATGACTCGTTATGCAGTCGAATATCCCCAGTATGACCTTGAAGACTGCAAAGGTTATGGTTCGGCGAAGCATATTGCCGCAATCAAGCAACATGGCCTTTCGCCTATTCATCGCGCGTCTTTCTGCACCTCGTTCATGCAGGAGTCATTGTTTTAAACCCCTTACAACTTTGCGTGTGGAGCAGCGCTCGTGAACCGTTATTTCGGTTCGCGGGCGCTTTTTCGTTGCACTTTGCCCGCCTGTTGCGATCCCGATGGTTGAGCGTTATTTGCTGCTTGATCCTTGGTGGGTTTTCGTTTGTGGCTGTTGGAGCCTTGCTTGGTGGCTGAAAGGCTGTTCCTGTAGCGTCTTCGGCATCGAGAAAGGATGTGCGATGACGCAAGAACACGAACTTAACGACCGGCAAGAGGACGTTTCGCAGGCGAAGGCTTCCTGGAATCAGTCCCTTGGCAAGCGAGGCGAGGACGTTGCGGTTGGCTTCTTGGAGCGCCGCGGCTACGAGATTCTTGAGCGGAATTGGAAATGCCCTTTTGGGGAGGCGGATATCATTGCTCGAGATGGCGACGACGTCGTCTTCATTGAGGTGAAAACCAGAACTGGGGTTGCCAAGGGACTTCCAGAAGATGCCGTTACCAAGGAGAAGCGATCGCGCTACGAGAAGATCGCCGCCTCATATTCGTTGAATATCGAAGGTTACGACACTCCTATCAGGTTCGATGTGATCGCCATCGTTGTGATCGAAAATAAACGGGCTTTGCTTCGTCATCACGTCAACGCCTTTGGGTGCGGTGACTGACGTGGGTGGGCGATGCACGGTTAACTGCGCTACCATTCGCGGCGTTCGAGCTGAGCATGTTGAGGTTGAGGTTGCTGTGAGCAGCGGGCTTCCGGGCTTTCATATCGTCGGCATGACAGACGTGGCCATTCAGGAATCGCGCGTTCGCGTTAAGGCCGCTATCAGGTCGTCGGGTTTTTCCATGCCCAACGAGTTGGTGGTGGTGAATCTTGCTCCAAGCGCCCTGCGCAAAAGCGGCACAGGATTCGATCTTGCCATAGCTGTTGGCATTTTGATCGTTACCGGTCAGGTTCCGGCAGATACTGCTAAGGGGAAGATGCTCGTCGGAGAGCTTTCGCTGGAAGGCGCGGTGCGGCCTGTCGATGGCTTGCTGGCGTATTCGCTTGCGGCGCGTGACTTAGGGCTAGACTTGGTTTGCGCCGCGTATGGATCCGAGATCGTCGAGATAGATGGCGTTCGGCAAGTGGGTGTGGGCATGCTACGCGACGTGCTAACGGGCAGTTTCGTCCGTATTCCCCGAATAGATTTTTCGGATAAGGGTTTTCAAGTTGATTATTCCGATATCGGGGGAAACGAGCCTGCCAAGCGTGCTCTTCAGATCGCAGCTGCCGGCTCTCATGGCATTCTCATGATGGGTCCGCCGGGGTCGGGAAAAACCATGCTTGCACAGCGATTGCCTACGATACTTCCGCCATTGACGAAAGACGAGGCCCTTGAGAGCGCGCTTGTTCATTCGGTTGCCGGTTTGGGGATCGGGGAGCTGCTGTTGGGACGAAGGCCTTTCCGGTCGCCCCACCACTCTTCGACAGGTGCGGGCTTGGTAGGAGGTGGCACCCCTGTGCGTCCTGGCGAGGTTTCGCTTGCCCATAATGGCGTGCTCATGCTTGACGAGCTGGCTGAATTCAGACCCGCGGTTCTTCAGTTGATGCGGCAGCCCATTGAGGACGGTCGGGTTCTCATAACGCGCGCCGACGGCACGGTGTCTTTTCCATCGAAGTTCATGCTGGTGGGTGCGACGAATCCGTGCCCATGCGGATACCTTGGCGACCCCGAGCGAAAGTGCACGTGTTCGGAGGCTCAGGTTAGGGCATATCGAAATCGCATCGGTGGCCCGCTTATGGATCGGATCGACATGCATATAGACGTCAGACGCGTTCCTGCAGATGAGGTTTTGAATGCAGGAGGGGGAACTTCGTCTTCTCAGTTGCGCGATGGCGTGATGGCGTGTCGCGAGTTTCGAGAATGGAGGCAGGGTCGCGATGTCGGGCATAGCGTCGGCGTTTCGGAAGATCTTGTTAGATCGTGCGCCTTGTCCGATGCCGATCAGGCATTTTATGAAAAGTCCTGCCGCCTTGCCCATATGAGTGGGCGCGGGATGATCAGGACCCTGTCGGTGGCAAGGACGATCGCCGATATGAGGGAGTCCGAACGCGTCGAGAAGCGCGATTTGTGCGAAGCGCTTGGTTTCAGGATTCGAGAGGCAGGTGATTGAGGTGCCGGAGCAGCTAAAAGGTGAAAGGCATGTCGTTCATCGCGGCGAGGTTGGGTACCCAGTGGAATTCGAGGACCTCAGCGATCCTCCCGAATCCCTGTACTTGATAGGTGATCCCGCATCAATGGAGAGCAGCGGTTTGGCTGTCATCGGTTCGCGTCGAGCGACGCCTTATGGCCGAAGCTGCGCGAAGCGCTTTGCGCATCGTGCGGCAGAGCGCGGTGTCTTAGTTGTTTCCGGTGGGGCGAAAGGCTGCGACAGCGCCGCGCATGCAGCGGCTTTGGATGCGATGGGGAAGACCGTTGTGTTCCTTGGTGGTGGGTGCAACTGGATTTATCCCGCAGCGAACGCGTCTTTGTTCCAGCATGTCGTCGATACGGGAGGGGCGATCGTGTCTGAGCATCCCTGGGACTTTCAGCCGCGTCCTTGGGCGTTTCGGCGAAGGAACCGCCTTATCGCGGCGATGTCCCAGGCTGTTTTGATCGTCGAGGCAGGTTTGCCTTCTGGCACGTTCACCACAGCGGATGAAGCGCTTGACCTTGGGCGAGAGGTTTTAGTTGTTCCCGGAGCGATAACTTCCGAGGCGTCTTTGGGGTCGAATCGGCTTCTTTGTCAAGGTGCCACCCCAATAGTCGACGACGAGTCGTTTGACGACGCTTTGTTTCGCTGCTTCGGGCTGCTTGTTCAAGAAGGCGGCGCTAAGTCCACGGGTGGACCCGACGCCGATTCCCCTCAAGGCCGCGTCCTTGAGGCTCTGCGGGCCGCTCCGATGGATATCGACTCGCTTTACGACCTTGCCTCCGAGATCACCGGTTCTGGCGAGGTTCCCGTGTGGCTTATGGAAGCGCTTGCTGATTTCGAGGGTGCGGGTTTGGTTGCCAGACAGCTTGACGGGCGGTGGAGCGCGGTCGTCCCCGATTATTAAGGCGAGATTGCGGGAATTGGCATTGCTTTGAACAGTTTATGGTTCGCCTTCGTTTAGACTGAAGCGCATGGAAAAGACTGTATCTATAATCGGCGCCGGATTGGCAGGCAGTGAAGCAGCTTTGCAGTTGGCTAAGCGTGGCTTCAACGTTGTCCTTCACGAGATGCGCCCCGACGTCCAAACCGACGTCCACAAAACAGATTCGTGCGCCGAGCTGGTCTGCTCGAATTCGCTGAAAAGCAAGAAGCCCGAAAGCGCTGCAGGAATGTTGAAGACCGAGCTATCCGAGCTCGGCTCGTTCCTGTATGGATTCGCGCTTGATACCGAGGTTTCTGCGGGCGGCGCTCTCGCCGTGAACCGCGAGCTGTTCGCGGAGGCGGTAACGAAAGCCGTACGCGAGAGCGAGAAGATCACGTTCGTTCGTGGCGAGGTTGATTCGCTGGAGCAGGCGGCAAAGGGCGCTGACGCCCTCGTGATCGCCACGGGCCCTTTGACAAGCGATTCTTTGGCATCGGCGCTGTCTTCCGTCATTGGCGGCGACTATCTGGCTTTCTACGACGCTGCGGCGCCTATCGTCATGGCCGATTCGCTTGATATGACGAAGGTCTTCAGGCAGAGCCGCTACGAGGATTCGGTTGGCGCCGACGGCGCGGCTCAGGGCGACTACCTGAACGCCCCGTTCACAAAAGAAGAGTACGAGGCCTTCATCGCTGAGCTTCTTCAGGCGGATCGCGTTATCATGCGCGATTTCGAAACCAAAGAACTGTTCCAGGCTTGCCAACCTATCGAGGAGATCGCCCGAAAAGGTGCCGATACGCCGCGCTTCGGCGCCCTCAAACCCGTTGGTTTGACCGATCCTCGAACAGGAAGGCGCCCTTGGGCGGCTGTTCAGTTGCGCGCGGAGGATTCCGGTGAGAACAGTTTCAACCTTGTTGGCTTTCAGACGAACCTTAAGTTCGGCGAGCAGAAGCGCGTGTTCCAGATGATCCCCGGTCTCGAGAATGCTGAGTTCGCGCGATACGGCGTCATGCATCGAAATACCTTCATCGATGCACCGCGTCTTCTGGATTCAACCCTTCAGCTTCAGTGCGCCTCGGATGTGCTTGGCATACCCGTGTTCACCGCAGGTCAGCTGTGCGGCACCGAAGGCTATTGCGAGGCTATCAGGTCGGGATTGCACGTGGCTCTTTCCGTTGCGGCTCTTTTTGCCGGCATCGAAGCTCCAATCCTTCCGCATGACACGGTATTCGGCGCGCTTATCGATCACTCTGTCGACCCGAACACCACTGATTACCAGCCCATGCACGTCAATTTCGGTATCATGGCGCCGCTCGATCAGCATATTCGCAACAAGCAGCAACGTTATGCCGCTTATGCCGAGCGCGGCTCCAAGGCTCTTGCGCAGTACAAGGAAGCCCTTGTGGCTTGTGGGTTGCTTTAGCATGGGCGAACCAACCGACGACAACGCGCTGTTGCGTCCAAAAACGCGCACGTCCGCAAGAAAAGGGAAGAAAGGAGCCGGTGAAGCCCCTTCTTTCGATAAGGCTTCCGTCGAGCGTGCTCGGTCTTTGACGGAAGATTACTGCTTCGAGCTTGAGGCGGAACGCGGTGCGTCACCTCATACGGTTCGTGCATACACGCGTGACCTTGACGCATATGTCCGTTGGTGCGCGTCGCACGAGATCGACCCGCTCTTCGTTTCGCACCGTGATTTACGTGCGTATTTGGGAGATCTTGATCGTGCTCGTTATGAGCGTGCGACGGTGAATCGGCACCTTTCGTCGTTGCGCGGTTTCTTCCAGTGGCTGCATGTTAAGGGCATTATCGAAGGCGACCCTGCTAGTGCTCTTCAAGGTCCCAGAAATGGTCGAAGCTTGCCGACTGTCATCGCTCCGAATGATATGGTCAAACTGTTGAGCGTCCGTTTCTCGCACGCCGATCAGGCAACCGATGAGCTTACAAGGGCTGCTGCTATGCGTGATCAGGCCTTGTTGGAATTCCTGTACGCATGCGGTGCCCGTATTTCGGAAGCTTCGGGTTTGCGCAGTGATTGCGTTGATTTCGATCAGTGTCAGGTGAAGGTTTTCGGCAAGGGCGGGAAAGAGCGCATCATTCCGCTTCACGACCTTTGCATCGAGACCATGAAGCGATATTTCTACGATTACCGGCCTGCGCTTTTGCGCGACAAGTCGTCGCCGTATTTTTTCGTGTCGACGCGCGGGAACCAAATGGGCACCGATGCCATGCGCAAGATGTTCAAGGAGACGGTGCGCGAGGCCGGGCTTGATGATTCCCTCTCGCCTCATGACATGCGTCATACGTTTGCAACTGATTTGTTGGCCGGCGGGGCTGATCTGCGAAGCGTTCAGGAAATGCTTGGTCACTCCAGCTTGTCAACCACGCAGATCTACACGCATCTGACCCCCGCCCGTTTGAAGCAGGTGCATCGTCGGGCACATCCTCGCGGGTGATGGTCTGATCGCCGGAGAGGGCGGGGATCCGTTTTGGTTTTTCGGGGGGCTGTAGCGAAGCTCGCAAGGGCTTCTATCGGGTCAATTATCTTTCCACCCTCCTTTCTTCCCTGTTTGATCTTTTGATTCGTCGGGAATATCGGAGGGCTTTTTATGATCGTCCCTACGCTCGGCGCGTGTTCCGCGCTTCGTGTGGGGGCTCTTCTGCTCGTTCTTTATCGAACAAACTTTTGTATTCTTGTGGTTCGATTTCTCATCATTTCCTCTTGGGAACAAGCGTTCTAAAATGAGACCGAAAGAGGAGAAGGGCGGCTTCGGCCGCCGCGAATCATGAAGGGCGAAAGACCAATGGGGCAGAAGTCC
>URZP01000069.1 GCA_900552365.1 uncultured Coriobacteriaceae bacterium | reverse complement strand
TGCCAGTACCAGCCGTCGAAGGCGTAGCCCTCGCGGGTGGGGGCGGCGGGCTGGCGCATGACGCCCTCGGAGTCGGTGACGCCCTGCTGTACGTCCTCACCGGTGAAGAACTGGCCGCCGTTGGCGACGTACATCACGTTGAACAGGTTCTCCTGCTCGGCGTCCTTGGTCCACTGCGCGAACATGGTCACGTGGTCCTTGCCTGCCACGGACTGCTCGAAGTCGACCTTGCTCAGAGCCTTCTGCTCGTCGGTCAGGCCGTCGAGGCTGGAGACCCAGTACCAGCCTGCGAAGGTGTAGCCCTCGCGGGTGGGGGCTGCGGGCTGGCGCATGAAGCCGTCAGCATCGGTCATACCCTGCTGGAAGGTCTCGCCGGTGGCGAACTGGCCGCCGTTGGCGACGTACATGACGTCGATCTCGTTCTGCTCGGCGTCCTTGCTCCACTTGGCGTACATGACGGCATCGCGATCAAGAGGCTTGGAGAAATCGACCTTGTCGGCTTTCTTAGCCTCGTCGGTATAGCCCGACAGGTCCGCATGCCAGTACCAGCCGTCGAAGGCGTAGCCCTCGCGGGTGGGGGCGGCGGGCTGGCGCATGACGCCCTCGGAGTCGGTCATGCCCATCATGGTGTCGTTGCCATCAGCGAACTGGCCGCCGTTGGCCATGTACAGAACATGGATCTCGTTCTGCTCGGCGTTCTTAACCCACTGGGCATACATAGTTGCATGCGGCTTGGTAACGGACTTGGAGAAGTCGACCTTGTTGAGGTCCTTCTGCTCGTCGGTCAGGCCGTCGAGGCTGGACACCCAGTACCAGCCTGCGAAGGTGTAGCCCTCGCGGGTGGGGGTCAGAGGCTGGCGCATGTAACCCTCGGAGTCAGTCAGACCCTGCTGAACTTCCTGACCGTCAGCAAACTGGCCGCCGTTGGCGACATACGTGACAGGAATTTCTTTCTGCTCTTCGAGCTTATCAGCCTCATAGTAGACGTAAAGCGTGGTGATGCCCTCGAGAGAAGAGGTCATGTTCACCTCGACCTCGCTGTTTGCGACGCCGGAGACGATCTTCTCGGCGGTGTAACCCTCGACCTCGCCCTTGACGCAATCAGAAACATAGCTGCCTGCAGGAACCTCGACAACGGTGGTCTCGCTGGAGCCATCGCGATCGCCGCCAACAAAGTGGCTCACAACCTCGATGCTCTGGGTTGCATTCTTCTCCCATGCGGCAAACCAAGGACCGGCCTGAGGAGCAGTCGGCTTGTACTCGTCATACTCCCACAGGTTTTCGGGAATGTCGCTCATGTTGGGGTAAGCGTACCAGCCCTTGAAGGTATAGCCGGCACGAGTGGGCTCGGGATAAATAAAGTCGCCCTCGTTTCCGTTAATCACCAAGGGTTCGGTGCTGCCGTCGGCGAACTGGCCGCCGTTGGCATCGAACGTGAGTTGGCCGAGCGCACCCTGCTGTGCAGCATCGCCGTCATTGCCCTCGCCAGCACTGTCGGCGAAAGCTACTGCAGGCACGCTACCGAGAGCAAGCGTCAAGCTCAAGCCTGCTGCTATTGCTTTCTTCGAACGTGGATCCTTCATTTTTCTCCTTTTTCTCTGCATCAGCCTGTACCCTCCGCACATGGCTTTTTTCTTTTTATGCAGTAGTAATCAAACAACCGTCCAACACGGATTCGTTGCGCAACATCTGGCACTGCAGTTTTCTGCACAATAGGTACGCGCGGGGAATAACTCGTTTCGTGAGTTCAATGAGGATTTCCGCTTTTATTAACACGTTCGAATATCGTAAATAGCATTATTGAATAGGCGCGCAGTTTTGAACGGTTAACAAATTCGCGCAGAGGGGCACGGGTGCAGATGCACACTCCAAGTTCATATATGTATGCTGACCTTCGCAGCTTTGGCGGCATTTCGAACAAAGCAGCGGCGAGTGTTCTCCTTGCCGAACACGCCTTGTACGGCAATGCCGTCCTTCGCGATCGAATCATCGAGCGAACTTTTTTGTCGCGTCAGATCGTGCATGCAACCCCCGATCGGGTGCATCCCGAGTTTTTCGCCGACTTCCACAAAAGCGCACAGACAATCACTAGCAAGATCGTCTCGAATCTTGAAAGACCAACCGCTTACGACGATGTCATACATCACTACGGGGAAGTCGCTTCGCGGGGCATGGCGGCTCTTCTTGATAAGTATTCGCTTGACGGAAATCTCTACGCCAACGGCGTCCATAGGATCAATGTGTCGCCCATGACGAAAACGCATGATAAAGCGGTGCTTCTAGTCATGATGTTCGTGGTAGCGGGATGCCTAGCAAACCCCGAGCTTGCCATCGAAATCACGCGCAGCTTCATGAAGAAGACAATGCCGTTCACCTTCTCGACGCTTCAACCAACGATGACGGATCCAAGCATCCTCTTGCAGCAACCGGATAAGCAAACTAAGCTCGGGCTCATTCGAATCTCGAATGATACGGTTTGCTCGTCTATTTACCCTCTCTCCACCAGCAAAGAAGGAACCACCATCGGCCTTCTTGCTACGGGAAAGCAGAACATAAACGACGTCGATGTTGACGTCTCGCGAAAGCACCTTCGTATTTTCAGGGATGGAGATGCCTGGTACGCGCAAGGGCTTGGGTCTACAAACGGAACCATGCTGATCTCAGGTGCTGACAAGCCTATCCGCGTCATTGAGCCACCGAAATCCGCCAACGAGAAACTCCCGCCGGTCGAAATCAATAACGGCGATACGCTCTGCCTTGGCAAGACAACGCAATTCCTGGTATTGAGAATCGCCAATTAGCCAACTTGCTACCTTATACGGGGTCCATTGGCTTCATTGCCTTGTTGCGCAACATCGCAAACTCACTGAATAGGAACATAGCGCAATCAGACAATCTTCAATGAAAGGCAAATTTTGAAGCATATCGGTCAATGCGTTGAAAGTGCCCCCCCCCCGTCCGTCTAACCAGCAGACAACCGTCCTTTCATTGGATTCTTTCACGCCCGCTTTCATAAACCCAAGCTATACCAAGGATGAAATCAACCGTCGGTTCATGACGTTCTTCCTTGACGACGATTCGAGATCTTCCAACAGCATGATTTTCCGCAAGGCGCGCAACACCGCCAACGAATGCTGCGCCCTTAAATCTCCCCTGTTCTACAAAGGCAGCCCTGAAGAACGGTTGCTTAAGACGTCTCCCAAAGAAACGGCTCTTTTGCTTCACGAAACCCAAAAGCTTCTCACGCTTGAGGAATACCGCAGCTCTCTTGCGGTCTCTCATTTGAAAGGGTTTCCTCGGGTTTTCGGCTTGGGGCACGCGCAGAATCAACCGATCATCATAAGGGAATACATAGAAGGGCCAACGCTTGGAGCTTCAATCGAAGCGTTGCCTCGCACCGACGTCGAACCGTGCATCGGAATAGAGCCGGCAACGGTGGCATCTGTCACCAAGTCTATTCTAAGAGCACTCTTGAACGCCCAGTCGCTCGACGGTTCCTTCGTTCACCGCGACCTGTCTCCACGCAACATCGTCTTCAGAACCGACAAGAAGTCCCTTCGGGAGCAAATCGACTCCAACCAATATGATGTGTGCCTTGTCGATCTGGGCAGCTCCTCTTATGTCGAAGCCAACGATCCGTTCGCAACCGCCAAATACGGCGTCCGGCGATTCGGAACAATCGAATATGCGCCGCCCGAAATGCTCACGCGCGACGTTGAGGGCGTCGACGAGATGAGGCATTCCGAAAGCATCGACACGTACGCCCTTTGCAGCATCATGCATTTGCTGCTTACACTCAAAACGCCTTACAGGCTTGCTGCAAGGATCAACGACTCGCCTTATCTGGTTAAGACCAAGGAACAGCCGCTAACGGGTTCCGATCCTTCTGCCTGCGAATTACTTAAGCTGGCAAACAGGGGAATCACGCCGAAGCAAGAAGACCGATTCACCGTAACCGAACTGTACGACGAGTTGGGCAAGTTCGCGTAGGCATTAGCGAAACGCGCACCACGGGTGCGCCGACCGCAAGAAACCGAACTAGCCAATACCCAGAATCTGCATCACCAGCAACGCCACGGTAAGAATGGTGACAATCGCAACCGTCGACCAAATCAGGATGGTCGTGATCTTACGTGAGCGGTACTTGCCCATGATTCGCTTGTCAGACGAAATGATGGCCATGAACACCAGCAGCACGGGCAGCACCAAGCCGTTCATGAACTGAGCCATAAGCATGACGCCCATCAGATCGATGTTCGGGATAAGAACGATGATCGCCGAGAACGCGATGACGAAGGTCAGGATGCTCTTGAAAATGGGAGCCTCGTGCCAGCTGAACGACACGCCTGCCTCCCAGCCGAATGCCTCGCAAATCACGAACGAGGTGGTCAGCGGCAACACGCACGCAGCCAAGAACGACGCGGCGGTCAGGCCGACGGCGAACAGGGCCTCGGCATGTTCGCCCGCGACCGGGGCAAGCGCACGAGCCGCATCGGCAGCAGAATCGATCGAGATGCCCTGCGGGAACAACACGGTGCCCGTGGTGACGATGATGAACCAAGCAACAAGGCTTGCTGCGACGGTGCCCGAAACAACGTCGATTTTCTGCGCGAACAAATCCTTCGGGGTGATGCCCTTCTCGACGACGTTGCTTTGCTCGAAGAAGATCATCCACGGCGCGATAGTGGTACCTATCATGGCAATGACCAGCGAAAAGAAGCTTTGCTGCTGAATGACCTGCGGCTTGAACGTTTGGGTCACGGTGACGGTCCAGTCGGGGCCGGCCATGAAGGCCGCAACCACGTAGGTCAGAAACACCAACGATAGAATGAGGAAGACCTTCTCGACGCGTTTGTAACTGCCGCCAACAACCAACAGCCATACGGCAATGGCGGCAACCGGCACCGAAAGGTACTTCGACAAGCCGAACATCTCCATGCCCGAAGCGATGCCCGCAAACTCCGAGAACGTGGTGGCAACGTTGCCGATAAGCAACGCGGTCATGGCAAGCGCCGTCAGGCGGATGCCGAAACGCTCACGGATAAGGGCAGCGAAGCCCTTGCCCGACACAGCGCCCATCTTCGACGCAGTCATCTCGACCACGATAAGCAAAATGCACATGACGGGGATAACCCAAAGCGTCGCGTAGCCGAACTGCGCGCCAACGGTGGAGTACGTGGAAATGCCGCCGGCGTCGTTGCCGGCCATGGCTGTGACGATCCCGGGACCCAAAGCCGCTAAGGCAATAAGGAGCTTGCTACGCTGCTTGGTGGCTGCAACCTCCTGCGAAGCGTCTTCGGCAACCGCCACCGCGGTGGTGGACCCCGCAGATGCGGGCGCGGCAGCAGGTGCCGCGGCGGCAACGGGCGCGGACGAAGACGCGCCCTTCTCGGCGCTGCCCGTCGAAACGATGTTGAACGCGGTTGCGCTGCGCACGGCCTTGGCGGGATCGGGCTTTGCACCCGCCTTCTTCGCCGCAGCCTTGCGCTTGTCTGCCGCGATCTGGGACTTGGTGACTGGCTTCGCAGTTCCGTCGGGAGAACTCTGGGCCTTCAGCTTCTGAACCTTCATCAAGAAGGCCGCGTTTTCCGGGTTTCGCTTCTGCTGACCAGTCATGCTAATGCCCCAAGATCTGCATCAGGATCAACGTGTACAGGCCAAGGATCAATACGCCGGCAAGAACGATGCCCGCAATCTGAAAATTCGTGAACAGGCGCTTCTTATCGCTTTGATCGTCTTCCAAGGCATCCCACGCGTCGTCGACGGTGATGATGCCAAGCAGAACCTCGCGCTCGTCCACAACGGGCATGGCGGTAAGCTCGTACTTGAAGATGTCCTCAACAGCGTCTTCCTCGGGCTCGTCGGGCGTGACCGAGATGATGTCGGTGTACATGATGTCGCCCATCAGGGCGTCGTCCTTGTTCAGCACCAGCGTGCGCACCGATGAAACGCCCACCAAACGATGGTCGTCGTCAAGGACGTACAGGTAGTAAACGGAGGGGGCGTCCTCGGGAAGGGCGCGCAAAACCTCGATGGCGTCGCGCACGGTGTCGGACGAATGCACGGTGACGAACTGCGTGGTCATCATGCCGCCGGCGGTGCCGTCGCGATAACCCAGCAGGGCACGGATCTCGGAAGCGTCCTCGACGCCCATCAGGCGCAGAAGGGTTTCGGCTTTCTCGTACGGAAGGTCGCGAACGATGTCGGCAGCGTCGTCGGGGTCCATGTTGCCCAACAAGCCTGCAGCGCGATTCTCGTCCAAGTCCTCGATGAAGTCGGCCTGAAGCTCGTCTTCCATCTCGGCCACGGCTTCGCCTGCCTGCACGTCGTCCAAATGCTTGAACACGTTGGCGCGCTGCTGCGGGTCAAGCTGCTCCAAAATGTCAGCAACGTCGGCGGGGTGCAGCTCGTCCAAGCGCTTATGCGAAACGGCCAGCTGCACGTCGGACAGATCGCGGTCGAGCAGATCCATATAGTTCCATGCAATGATGTGCTCGTCGATATGACGGTGGAAGGCCTCGGCAACGGCGACAACCGCGCGCTCGAGCCACGGGGCAAGACCGCGAAGAATGCCGCGCACGCCCACTTCAGCGCCCAGAAGACGCAGCTGCGTGCCCGACACCGACAGCTTAAGGTCGTTCACTCGCACGACCTTAAGACCCTGCGTGTCGACGATCTGCCTATTCAGAAGGTCGCGAGCAAGAAGAACCTCGTCCGGCTGTAGATAACTGAAGCGAATATCCTTCGCAGGAACCTTCAGCGTGATGCCGTCTTCCGAGAATTCGTCGACGTACTTGCGCCACGAGATCATGAACGGGACTTTTCCAGGGCCCTGGAAGGCCATGCTCGTGATACGCGGAAAAACCTCGCCCGTGGAAATAGCAAGATCGGATACGGTGCCCAGTTCTTCGCCAGCGGAATCCACCACCGGCTTGTTCATCATTTGAGAGAGATAAAGCATTACATCCCCTACGTCAGCCATCTTCGGCTGCCGCAACGGGGAGCCGAAGTTCTACATACTGTGAGGTTTCGGTTCTCGAACCTTCAAGTACGTTCCTTTCCTTCGACTAATAAATCGGCGTGCCGCGAAATAAGGGCGGCCGCAAACGCGAGCACAACGGCTCAAGCGTTCTCGCCGCAGATCATTAAATCACTATAGACTTGTATCTGGCCAAATCTTACCTGATTTTTAAGA
>URZP01000068.1 GCA_900552365.1 uncultured Coriobacteriaceae bacterium | reverse complement strand
GAAAAGGCCCGAGCCGAAGCTCGGGCCTAGCATCTGATTCTGTTCTTAATGACTTAGAAGAACGGGTTGAACCAGATAAGCATGTCGATGATGAAGACGGGCACCAGGAAAGCGATGGACCACTTCATGTAGCCGAAGAAGCTGGGCATCTTGACGTCGTTGCTTTCGGCGATGGACTTCACCATGAAGTTCGGTGCGTTGCCGATGTAGGTGATGGCACCGAAGAAAACAGCACCGGCGCTGATAGCCAGCAGCATGATGGGGTCGACGCCGCCAACGGTGGTGACGATGGCGTTGGGCAGCGTGTCGCCAAGCGAGCCAGCGCAGGTAAGGAACACGACGTAGGTCGGCGAGTTGTCCAGGAACGAGGACAGTGCACCGGTTGCCCAGAAGAAGGCAGCGGGGGTGTTAAGACCAAGCTCGGAGCCCTTGGCGCCAAGGATGAGCAGGGCAGGGATCATCGTGATGAAGATGCCGATGAACAGGCGGGCAACCTCGGCGATGGGGCCCCACTCGAACTCGTTGTCCTCGCGGAGCTTTTTGGGGGTGAATTTCAGGGACAGGACCATGGCGATGGCGATGAGGATGATCTCGGCGAACCAGTTCACGCCAAGCTTGCAGTGCTCGTTGACGACGATGAGCTCGTCGTTGACGCCGGCAAGCAGGCCGTTGCAAAGAACGCCCATGATGATGATGGCCAGGAAAACCAGGTTGATGAGGCCCTCGACGCGCATAGGCTCTTTCTTGGAGGCTTCAAGCTCGAGCTGCTCGTTCTCGATGTGCTGCGTGTCTTCCTTCTTAAGGAAGTGGCGATCGACCAAGGCGAACACAACAAGCAGGATGGCGGAGTTCAGAAGAAGCAGCGGCCAAATGTGCTGGAGGGTCCAGAAGAAGGGAACGCCGCGCAGGAAGCCAAGGAACAGCGGCGGATCGCCAAGCGGGGTAAGGCAGCCGCCGATGTTGGCGACCAAGAAGATGAAGAACACGACGATGTGCGTCTTGTGCTGACGCCAATGGTTGGCGCGCAGGACCGGGCGGATCATGACCATAGCGGCGCCGGTGGTGCCGATCCAAGAGGCCAAAACCGTGCCGATAGCCAACAGGATGACGTTGTTCTTGGTGGTGCCGACCAGTACACCCTTAAGATGGATGCCGCCAGCGACCGTGAACAGGCCAAGCAGCAAAGCCATGAAGGGAACGTAGTCAAGCAGGATGGTTTCGCTGAGCTTGACGCCCATGATCTCGGGGCCATAAGCCACCGTGAACGGGATCAGGAACACCAGCGACCAGAAAAGAGCGACCTTCAGCTGGTTCTTTTCCCACCATTCAGCTTTGAACAGCGGGAAGAATGCGATAGAGAGAAGCATGCCCGCGAACGGGATGCAGCTCCATATCGGCAAGACCGAACCAATGGTCTCGACCGTTACTTCCATTCAACACTCCTTGATTGTAGGTTCAACGCTTGTCTGCGTTTTGGCCTTGTGCGCGCATCTCCCTTGGTTCCTGGCGTGCATAAGATCAAATCGCATACAAAGTGGAATTTTATCACGCGATCATTACGATGCCTTCATCGGAGAAACGCATTCCAGCGATTTGCGCCCATAAGATTTGAACATATCGAATAGTGTCATTAAGTTTACCTATGGCACCTTCTTCGGTGGCGGCTTTGTGCTTGAGCGCGTGGCGGGGCGGGGTCGCGGTATACTTGCGTTGGTCGGTTCCGAACTTGGTGCCAGCAAACTCGCGTTTCCTGACCGCCGTACGCTTACGGCGCACGTCAAATGCTTGCCGCCTAGGTTCGTGCCGCTAACATTTAACATCACGAAAGGCTGGAACTATGCAAGCTGCCGCAATCATCCTGGCCGCAGGTGCCGGGACGCGCATGAAGTCTAAGAAGCCCAAGGTCGCGCACGAGGTTTTGGGCCGCCCGCTTGTTCGCTGGGTGGTCTCTGCCGCGAAGCAGGCTGGCGCCGAGCGCATCGTTGCCGTTGTCGGGCATTGCAAAGAGCAGGTCATTCCCCTAGTTCAGGACGAAACCGAGATCGTCGTCCAGCCCGACAGGAAGGGCACGGCCGACGCCGTTGCCGTGTGCCGCGAGGCGCTGGCCGATTTCGACGGCTCGCTCCTGGTTCTTTCCGGCGACTGCCCGCTGATCACCGCCGCAACCGTTGAGCGTCTGGTTGCCGAGCGCGAGGCTGCCAATGCCGCCGTTTCCCTTCTGACCATGAAGCTTCCCGACCCCTACGGCTACGGCCGCATCATTCGCAACGACGAGGGCAACGTGATTGGTATTGTCGAGCAGAAGGACGCAACCGACGACCAGGCCCTTATCAAGGAGTGTAACGCCGGCTTCTACTGCTTCGATTCGAAGTGGGTGTTCGAGGCCCTTACCCATATCGACAATAACAACGCGCAGGGCGAGTTCTACCTGACCGACGTTATCGCTTTGGCGGTCGAGCAGGGTCGCGCGGTTGCCGCCGTGACTACCGACAACCCGCATGAGTGCCTGGGCGTGAACTCACGCGTTCAACTTGCGCAGGCAACCAAGGTCATGCAGCAACGTATCAACAGCGTTCATATGGCCAACGGCGTCACCATGATCGATCCCGATCAGGTGTGGATCGGCCCCGACGTTCAGATCGACCAAGACGTCGAGCTTCTCCCGCAGACGTTCCTGATGGGGAAGACCGCCGTCGGCGAGGACAGCGTCATCGGCCCGAACACGCGCCTGACCGACACCATCGTTGGGCGCGGTTGCCGCGTAGACGAGACCGTTGCCATCGAAGCGCAAATCGATGATGGCGCAACTGCTGGGCCGCGTGCATATCTGCGTCCGGCGGCCCATTTGTGTGAGGGCGCAAAGGCGGGCACGCACGTCGAGATCAAGAAGTCCACGGTGGGCAAGGGTTCGAAGGTCCCGCATCTTTCTTATATCGGCGACACCACCATCGGCGAGGGCGTGAACATCGGTGCCGGCTCTATCACCTGCAATTACGATGGCAAGAATAAGCACGCCACCACCATTGGCGACGGCGCGTTCGTTGGTTCCGACACCATGATGGTCGCACCGGTCAACATCGGCGCGGGTGCCATCATCGGCGCGGGTTCGTGCATTGCCAAGGACGTTCCGGCCGACGCGTTGGGCATCACGCGTCCTCAGCAGGCCAACATCGAGGGCTGGGCTGCCAACAAGCGCAAGCAGCTGGGCATCGACTAGCAAGGGCTTCGGTTGGGTCGCGCGCCGTATGATGCGCGACCGGCTCAGGGATCGGGTGGCTTTCGCTAAGGCGCCTGCCAGCGAGCAAGAGCCTACCGATTCGCTCGGCAATGCCGAACTTCCATCGAAATCTTCGCGAGTTTCCAGGTTTTCGGTTGAAGGGTCATTTGCCAATGTGTAGGCTGTTCATTAAAGGATTCCGGAACGCTTCGGCGGTTGCGGTGAGTGAAAATTGAACGAATAAGGAGTTTGTTCATGACGGAAATGAAGAAGAGCATGGCGCTGTTCTCCGGTTCGGTGAACCCGAAGTTCGCCGAGGAGATCGCTGACAAGCTGGGCGTGCCCCTGGGCAACATCAAGCTCGAGAAGTTCTCGAACGGCGAGATTTACGCCCGTTACCTGCAGAGCGTTCGCGGTGCCGATGTGTTCATCATCCAGTCCATCGCTGGCACCCAGGTCAACGATGCGCTGATGGAAGTTCTCATCATGGCCGATGCCGCTCGTCGCGCTTCCGCCCGCACCATCACCGCTGTGGTTTCCCACTACGGTTACGCTCGTCAGGACCGCAAGGCCGCTGCTCGTGAGCCCATCACCGCTAAGCTGGTTGCCAACCTCATGGAAACCGCCGGCATCAACCGCGTCATGACCATTGACCTGCATCAGGGTCAGATCCAGGGCTTCTTCGACATCCCCGTCGACCACCTGACGGCTCTGCCCATCCTGGCCGATTACTTCCGTTCCAAGAACCTCGAGAACCTGTGCGTCGTTTCCCCCGACGTGGGCCGCGCTAAGGCCGCCAAGAAGCTCTCCGACATGATGAACGCCGACCTGGCTATCATGCACAAGGGCCGTCCGGGTCACAACAAGGCCGAGATCACCGCTCTTATCGGCGACGTTCGCGGCAAGACCTGCGTCCTGAACGACGACATGATCGACACCGGTGGCTCCGTTGTTGCCGCTGTCGACACCCTGAAGGCGCAGGGTGCCGCTGACATCTACGTGTGCGCCACGCATCCTGTGTTTTCGGGTCCCGGCCTTGAGCGCATGGCAAACCTCGATGTCAAGGAAGTCGTTGTTTGCAACACCATTCCTGTTCCGGTCGAGTACCAGACGGGCAAGATCAAGGTCGTCAGCGTTGCACCGTTGTTCGCCAACGCCATCAAGAACGTTTACGACAACGGTTCGGTTTCCGAGCTGTTCGATCCCGATTTCGCTCTGTAAGAGTCGGTTTCGCGTGTTAATTGGCAGGTCGGTGCGTTCGGCATCGGCCTGCTTTTGGTTAAGGAGCAAAACGTGTATCTGATCGCAGGTTTGGGAAATCCAGGCGAAGAATATGCCTCAACCAGGCATAACGCCGGTTTTCGAACGGTCGACCTGATTGCCGACAAGATCGGCGCGCGCTACTGGAAGAATGAGGGCGGAGCGCTTACCGCAAAGGGTGCCTGGCATGATAACGACATCGTGCTTGCCAAGCCGCAAAGTTACATGAACACGTCGGGCGGCCCGGTGAAGACGCTGTGCAATGCATACGGCGTCGACCCCGCGCATCTTATCGTCATCCACGACGAGCTTGACATTCCCTCAGGTACCGTGCGCGTGAAATTCGGCGGTGGCCATGCGGGCCACAACGGTTTGCGCTCTATCTGCGATAAGCTGCAAACCAAGGATTGGTATCGAATTCGCTGCGGCATCGGCCGTCCCCCGGGACGTATGCCTGTTGCCGACTTCGTTTTGGCCACGCCCAAGAAAGAGCAGGCTGACGAATTCGAGGACGCCGTTCAGACCGCTGCCGAGGCTGCGTTGTTCCTGTTGGACAACGGCCTTGAGAAAACCCAGCAGAAATTCAACTGACATGGACGCGCGGGGAAAGACAAACCAAGAGGTTCCGACCGGTAGCGAAGCATCTGTTGAGCAGGCGCTTCGCAAGGCCTCGCTTTCCCGTGCGCTTCATCAGGTTGTTCGCGAGGTGAACGAGGCGCTTACCGCGCAAGAGGAAGTGCCTGCGCTTGCGCGTCATCTGGCTAAATGGCTTGAGGATGCCAATGTGGCGGACTTGTCCGACAGCGCGGACGATTTAAGCTTGGTGCGCGCCATTCACTATTCCGACTTGTATTACATCGTTGCCTCGCAGGACGCGCCGCTGCATGTTTCCGGAAACGACATCGCGGCTATGGAGTGCGCGCTCGATACGTACAAGCTGGTGCTTGACGTGCTGGGCGATGTTTCTGACACTGCCGACATGCAAGAGGTTTCCTATGCTGCCAACTTGGTGCGCACCATCATTCCGCCGTTCATTTCGCAGAAGGGTGAAGCGGCCGAAGATGCGCAGCAAACTGGTGAGCAGATGGATACCGGAGCTTCTGGAGGCGTTGATGATGCCAGGGCTTCTGGCGGCGTTGATCGCAGTGCCTCTGAAACCCCTTTTGATTTGCCGGTTTGCGATTCGTCGGTTGGCGAGTGGTCGTGGCGCCGAAAGCTTGCTGTAACGCTTGAGTCCATTCGCTCACCTCATCGCATCGTGGTCGACTTCCAGGGCAGCCTGCAAACGGGGACAGTGACCATGGTGGGCCTGGTTCCCAGTGTCAATGCCATGCCGAAGTCGGTTTGGAATGCCGAAGCGAACAACTGGCGCGCGCTTAGCTACGAGGAACGCCATGAGATGGCGGTTAGCTACTCGTTGTCGTGCGCTATTGCGTGCGTTGCCGCGGCGTTCGCATCGTCCGATCGCATTCAGCGTGTGAGGTTCCTTGAGGGCTTCATCGACAGCAAGGCGATGGCTGGTCAAGGCGACGGTCGCGGTTTCGTCATGCAAAGTTGCTGCCGCATCGATGTCGATCGCGCATCCTTCGCACGTGATGGCATCTACGTGAATGACGGGGATGATCCTCTTGCGTGTTGGATCTCCTTGGGCGGCGACATCATCATCGACGCCCCGGTCAGCGACATGGTCGATGGTTGGAACGATGCACTCGAACTTCTTCAAGAGCAGTTTGACGAATCGGATCTTCCCAGTCGGTCCGAGCTTCCCGAGTTCGGCGACGGGCGTCTGCCTGAAGCGGTGGGGGAGCTGTTGGGTGCGCGTTATGCTCGCGATATGCGCATCATGCATGGATCGCTTCATCGCCGCAATGCCGAGCATCTGGCTGATAAGCTTGCTGCGGCCGAAACCGATGTTGAGCGTGTTCGCTTGGCACGTGCCATGCAATCGCCCGGTGCCGATCCGTTCGATGTGCAGGCTGCGAATCGCGTGATGAGCTCGTTGCTGTCGGGCGATTTGGATACAGCCGATCAGAATGCCGTCGTCAATTGCTACTTGGGTGAAGACGAGTACCTGAAGGCGCTTTCGGTTTCGCGTGAGTTGATGGCGAAGGATCGCGACAAGGCGTTGGAAAGCCTTCTTTCGGTGGTTGACCAAGCTGAACAGTCGGGTTTCTACGCCGACGATCTTGAGGTTGTTCACCGCGGCTTCGATTCGTATTCAAGTCGTCTGATGTACAACCTGGTGCGAACCGGCACGTTGAAGCTTTCGTCGGAGCGCTTCGACTACGGCGCTAACGATGCGGGAAAGCGTGTTGAGTTGATTCCCGACGCGCTGTATCTGTGCTATACCACGGCGGGCTACGGTGCCGAGCAGCAGTTCGATGGCTTTGAAAGCGGTGAGGCGCTTTCGCGTACGGCTATTCGCATGGCGCCGACGGTCCCTAATGGGTATCGTCAGCTTGCGCGCGCTTACTCGCTGGTGGGCGATATGGATTCGGCCGCCAAGGTTCTGTTTGACGCATTGCAGATTTGTGTGACGCCTGCCGACATCGCGCTTGTCTATTACCAGCTGGGGTATGTTCTGTGGAAGGCGGGGCGCCCTCAGGCAGGTGCGTTGTGCTACCTGAAGTCGGTTACCACGTCACCTGTCGTTGCAGCTCAGGCGGCCGCAGAGCTGCGCGGTTTAATGCATGAAGAGCGCATTCCCGTGGTCGGCCGTCCCGAGATCGACGAGGGCTTGAAAGACGAGGCGATCCCTTTGGCGCCGCTTCCGCACGTGATCGATGCCATTATGGACGGTGCTGAAGCTGCCGTTGATGCTGGCATGTTCGGGGTTGCGCGAAGCTTGTTGAACGTCGGCCTGCACTATCGGCC
>URZP01000067.1 GCA_900552365.1 uncultured Coriobacteriaceae bacterium | reverse complement strand
ATCTTGCTGCTTCCTTCAGTTTATCCAGTGCACTTCGCATGTGATATTTCACTGTATGAATAGTGATTCCCATGATTTCGGCAATTTCTTCTTGTCTTTTGTTCTCAAAACGACTCAATAAAAATACCTTCCGGGTTTCCGGAGATAAGCCGTCAATCGTCTTCTGGATAATAGAATGTAGCTCTTTACCCTCTAAATGCTCAACCGGATTTTCGCCCAAGGACCATAAATCGCTGTAAATGACCAGGTCTTCTGACGAGCAGGCCGTTTCCCTTCTCACATATTCAAGCTGAAGATAATTGATACACTTATTGGCTACACTTCTGAAAAGGTAGTTCTTCAATGAGGTGTTAATTGTTATTTTAGAGCGGTTTTCCCATAGACTATACACCAAATCTTCTACTATAGATTCTGATAGATAAGAGTCTGTCAAATACCCTCTCGCTATCCGGCAAAGATCTGTATAGTAAGTTTTATAGATGTATCGGAATGCCTCCTCTTTACCCGATTTCAGGGCCTCGATAATCTCTTCATTGGTCAGAGCCATTTCAAATTCCTTTCAAAGCGGCCTATGCGGCCTGATTTAAATTCAAATGTCGCGACGTTTCGTCGCTGCGGCATTCGCCGCGAACCCGCATTAAGCAGCAGGCTTCTGCTCGGCGACCTGGCTGATCGTCTGAGCCAAACCACGGGACACACCGCTGACGGTAACAGCGAGGCCGCGTGCGATACCCGAGATAGCACCGGCGATCTGGCCGAGCAGCTGCTCGCGGGAAGGCAGAGAGGCGATAGCCTCGACCTCTGCAGCCGTAACGAACGCGCCGTCCATCATGCCGCCCTTGATCGTCAGGTTCTCGTGATCCTTAGCGAAGTCCTTGAGCGCCTTTGCAGATGCAGCAGGGTCGTTCTTGCAGAACACGAATGCGGAAGGACCGTCGAGCACCTCGTCGATGTTCGCCATGTCCAGATCCTTGAGAGCGATGCGCATGATGGTGTTCTTGTACACCTTCATGAAAGCGTCGGCCTCGCGGACGGAACGGCGGAGCTCTTCAGTCTCCTTGACGGTGAGACCGCGATAGTCGACGGCCCAAACGGCAACTACGCCGTCCAGATCCTCCTTGATCGCTGCCATCATCGCCTGATTCTGAGCGTTTGGCATGTAGTACACCTCCTTTTCAAGCACTTCGGTTCCGCACCTGGTCGGTGGGGTTGAAAGCCCTTGAAAAGCAACAACCCCCGCCATCGCCAAGACAGCAGGGGTTAACGTTAACTAATGCGTAACCACCTCGGCGGGCCGCAACGCGTTTGAACCTTTCGGTACCAGCTGTCTTAGGTAGCGGAACAATTCCACTAACAAGCTACATCGAAATGCAGCTTTTCTATAATAGCGAACCTCGATTGCCATTGCGACCCAAGCGGCAATCCAAGCGCCACACTGCACGCAATCACCACATGCACAATAGTAAGCGGCAAAGAAAAGGCCTCCCCCTGAGGGGAGGCCTTCAAGCAATCCGTGTAGGTCAGATCGCGATCAGCTTAGGCTGATTATGCACCGAGGGTAGCAAGCAGAACCTTGGCCAACGGGTAACCGATGAAGATGTAGCCGACCAGGGTGATGATGCACATCGGGAAACCAACGGACACGATCTCGCCAGGCGAGTAGATGTCCTTGCGGCCCCACATCATGCCTGCATGCGGGGATGCAGCAGGGGTCAACATGGCGACGAAGACCATGAGGATGACGCCCATGGCAACCGGCATAGCGTCGATGCCGAGCTTAGCAGAGAACTGAATAACAACCGGGAGCAGAACGACTGCCATTGCGGCGTTGTTCGCGAAGTTGGTGATCAGCAGAGCAACGGTGAACATGATGGCGATGAAGCCCATCTCAGACTGGTTGCCCAGGATCGGGTCGAGGACCTGAACGAGCCAAGCGGAAACACCGGTGGCCGGGCTGGAGAGCTGGTTGGCGGTGAAGACAGCGGCGGCGATCATGAAGAAGATGCCCCAGTTGAACTGCTTGTAAGCAACTTCCTTCATGTCCAGCATCGGCTTGCCGTTGAAACGGGCAACCAGGAAGAACACGAAGAACGCAACGGTGACGCCCAGAACGCCGAGGGAGTTCAGGAATGCGACAACCGGGTTGTCCTTCGGGAGGAAGGACGGAACGATCAGAGCGATCAAGTAGATCGGGATCATCCAGAGGAATGCCTTCTGACGGAGGTCCATCGGAGGAAGCGGCATCTGCTCTTCGATCATGTCGGGGTTAACGTCCTTCAGCTTGGAGATGTCGACGCGCAGCACCTTGATGAGCAGCAGGAAGACAGCCATAACCAGGAAGGTCATGATGAGGTTGACGAGCATGTAGGGAAGCATCGGGATGCTGGTGCCGGTCATGGAAGCGAATGCAGAGCAGGGGATCAGCTGAGCGCCCATGAAGGGGAAGAACGGCTGACCAAGGGTCATGCACAGGAACATGCCGACGAAGAAGAACTTCCAGAATGCGTCGTCGCGGGTGACGCCCATGGTCTCAACCAAGCGCAGCGAGATAGGCCACATGATGATCAGGCCGGAGATCGGGCTGACCAGAGTGGACAGAACGAAGCAGCACAGGTAGAAGATCGCCAAGAAGACGAAAGGACGACCAGCGAAGACCTTGCGGGTAAGCAGCCACTTGCAGATGTACAGCGTGTCGCCGACTTCGTCCACTGCGCCGAACAGGACCATAGCGAAGAGGGTCAGCAGTACGGTGTAGTTACCAACGGCCTGCATCCACACGCCATTGAGGCCAGCATCGCCACCAACACCGGAGATGGAGACGAAGAACAGACCCAGGAGCGACGGCCACAGAGTGCCGATCGTGGACCAGGTGTAAACCATCATCAAGAACGCACCGACAACCTTCATGCCGAGCGGGGTGATGGGGCTGGGTGCAGGGAACACCCAAGAGAACAGGATCAGGATCGCGAAGCCGATGACGACGTGAACCCAATATAGATCCTTCTTTTCCTTTTTAGCTTTCTCAGCCATTTTTCTCCCTTCCTCACGTCCGTGATGCCAAGGAACCGCATCGCAGAGGAAACACGTTGGGCAAGCGTCTGCCTTTCCTACTTCCCTTCGCTCCCTACATAACGAAGAGACTCTCTTCAAACCGTAGACACTTACTCAACACAACAAGACCACTTTACAGCACTTCGGAAAAGTCGGTTATAAGAATGGCTTATGAGTAACGGCCCAGACGATAGTTAAAACCGATATATGCTCGTCAAAGTTGTTCATAATTCGGCATTTCAACGACAAGAATCATCCTCTTCGCTGAATGTCAAATTCTATTTCATCGACGTTTCCCCAAATAAAAAAGGCTTTGAGCACGAAACTCAAAGCCTTTTCGTCAGCGAAAGTCCTCACAGGATAAGAACCTTCGATGCAATCGGTAAATCCGATTAGATGGCGCCGAAGGCCGCGCAGAGCACCTTTGCCAGCGGGTAGCCGACGAGGATGTACATCACCAGCGTGATAATGCACATCGGCAAGCCAATGGACATGATATCGCCCGCAGTGTAGATGTCCTTGCGGCCCCACATCATGCCTGCATGCGGAGAAGCGGCAGGGGTCAACATGGCGACGAAGACCATCATGATGACGCCCATGGCGACCGGCATGGCGGCAATGCCCAGTTGATCCGAGAACGAGATGACAACCGGCAGCAAAACGACGGCCATTGCGGCGTTATTGGCGAAGTTAGTGATGATCAGAGCCACCGTGAACATGATGGCGATGAAGCCCATCTCTGACTGGCCGCCAAGAATGGGGTTAAGCACCTGAACCAAGAAGGCGGAAACGCCCGTGGCGCTGTTCGACAGCTGGTTGGCAGTGAAGACAGCGGCGGCGATCATGAAGAAGATGCCCCAGTTGAACTGCTTATAAGCAACTTCCTTCATGTCCAGCATCGGCTCGCCGTTGAAACGGGCAACCAGGAAGAACACGAAAATCGCGACGGTGGTTCCCAGAACGCCCATGGTGTTCATGGAAGCGACGACCGGGTTGTCCTTCGGGAGGAAGGACGGAAGGACAAGAGCCAAGATGTAGATGGGGATCATCCAGAGGAACGCCTTTTGACGAAGGTCCATCGGGGGAAGCGGCATCTGTTTCTCGATCATCTCCGGAGTGACGGCCTTCATCTTGGAAAGATCGACGCGCAGAAGCTTAACCAAAAGCAGGTAGATGCCCATGATCAGGAAGGTCATGATGACGTCCACCAGCATGTGGGCCAAGATAGGCATCTGCGTGCTGGTCATGGTTTGGAATGCGGCAACCGGGATCAGAGCCGCGCCCTTGAAGGGCAGCAGCGGCTGAGCCAAGGTCATGGTCAGGAACATGCCCACGAAAAAGTACTTCCAGGCCGCGTCCTCACGCGTGAGGTTCATGGTCTCGGCAATGCGCAGCGAAATAGGCCATAGGATGATCAAACCAGTGATCGGGCTGATCAGACCGGCAAGAATACTACAGCACAGATAGAACAAAGCCATGAAAACCAGCGGACGACCGGCAAAGATCTTGCGCGTCAGAATCCATTTCGTGATGTACAGCGTGTCACCGACAGAGTCGACGGCGCCGAACAGGATCATGCCGAACAGGACCAGCAATACGGTGTAGTTGCCGACGGCCTTCATCCACACCCCGTTGAAGCCGGCGTCGCCGCCGATTCCCGAGATGCCGACGAAGAACAAGCCCAAAAGCGACGGCCACAAGGTGCCGACCGTCGACCAGGTGTAGACCATCATCAAGAAGGCGCCGATGACCTTCATGCCAAGAGGCGTGATGGGGTCGGGTGCGGGAAGCACCCACGAAAAGATGATCAAGATCACGAAGCCGATGACGACGTGAACCCAGTAAAGATCCTTCTTCTCCTTCTTAACTGTTTCTGCCATGTCTCTCTTCCATCGGACCTGCGGGAGCAGCTCAAACCGCAAGTCAACGAAGTCGGTCACGTGTCAACCGCTCCTACCCGGCGGCGCCGCCCGCAAACGCAGCGCCTTCATATTTCGGACACGCTCCCAACACAATAAGTTCATATTACACATCAAAAACTGTCTTCGCAAGGGGAGATTCTCAAATCACGCCAGAGAAAATCCGTCCGTTCGACCCGACCAAAAAAGACGTAGCCCATTGATGAACCTCAACAAAAAGAAAAGCGCCCCGTCCGAAGACGAGGCGCTTGAGAAGCGAGCGAATGCGAGGCAACTAGGCAGCGGCCTTCTCAGTCGACCCAGCTGAAGCGGCGCTAGAAGCACCCGCAGAGTCGGTCGCAGATTCCCCCGCCCCGCCAGCGGCGGAATCTGCAGAGGAGGTCTTGGAGCCGCCAGCGCTCTCGATGCTTTGGACCGGGCACGTCGGATCGCTGTCGATATACGTGAAGTTGATAGTATCGCCCACGCCATACGCAGCGATCTCAACCAGACCGGGCAGCGCGAAGTCGTAAATGCGCTTATCGCCGTCAAGGGTGACATAGAAATGAGAGTTGCCCTCGATCACGCCCTGAGTGAAAGTCCTGATAGAGCCGGTCGCCGACGCCAAGTCGGTGATATCGGCGGCATCGCTGCCGGTCAAAACACCGTTCGTGGCAAGCAGTGCCTCGTAGGACTTCTGGCACGAAGCAACCGTGTCGCCAACGGCAACGTTCTGATAGCGCTGGATATCGATCATGGCGAACTGCTTAACCAAGCCAGACGCATCCTTCAACGCCATGAAGTACGTAGGCTGGTTGGCAACGTTGATGAGAATCGGGAACGTGGCAGTGTAACGCAGGTTCTGAACCTGGCCCTCAGCCGACTGCATCGCCGAATCCTCGGTTGCACCCGAGATCGAGTAGTAATGCGACTCGGCGGTACGCTGGTTGATCAGCACGAAGCCGATAATGGAGCTATCGGACGTGGCGGACGTGACGCCGGTGTACACCCACACGTCGTCGTCTTTAGCAATGTAGTTGTAGCCCTGCTCGCCATTGGTGCCGGGCGTGGTCTGGAAAACACCGGACTGGCCAAGCCACGAATTGAACCAACCGTTGTTGTACTTACCGCTCCAGTTGTACTGCTTGATAAGCAGGCTGGCAGGATAAGCGCGGTCAACCCACTGCGGAACCTCATCGATGGCAAGATCCCGGCACTCGCCCGTAACGGCGTTGCACAAAACGACGCGGTTGATGGTTTCGCCACCGAACAAGCCGATGGTGTACGAACGCACCGGGCAGATCCACCACGGCTGACCGTCTTCATCGATCTCGAAGGACTTCTCGTCGAAGATGTAAAACGGGTACTTCAGCTGAACGTAACGGTCGATGTTGCGCGCCAGCGGCTCGGAGGCCGTGTACTTCATGCCATTGTCCATGGTGACGATCTGAGCATCCTGCGTGGTCATGTCGACCAGCGCGTATGCCGGAATGCCGTTCTCGCGGTTCATCAGCCACTTGAACAGGTCGGCATACCCAAGGGGGCTTACGCGAACAGGCGTGCCCTGGTAGTTGATCTGGCTGTACAAGTCGGAAATCTCGAACTGGGAAACGTACTCGGGGATCGAGCCCATCTCACGGTTGCCCAGAAGCTCGGTGGAGTCGTGGTCGATGACGGGGATCTGCGAGTAATCGACTTCCTGAATGTCGTCGGTGAACTTCAACTGCTCAGTCTGCAGGACATTCGCGTATTTCTGAGCATTACCGGGGAAGAAATCGAACGACAGCAGAGCGCCAAGCAGGCCAAGAACAATGACGGCAATCGGGACGAAAGACAGAACCTCGAAGCTTTTCGCCTTACCCGGATTGGGATCGGTCTTCGAATTGCCCGTTTCATACGTGCGCGAACGCGCCTTTGCGAACAGGAAGATGGGCAACAGGACGAACACGCCGACGAACATCCAAGTGTCGACGCTGTTGATGCTGATAGGCGGATGGAACCACCAGTATGCGGCAAGGAGCACCAGGACGAAGATGATGGCAGCGGTGATGATAGTCTTGCGCGTCCAGCCGCTGATCTTGTCGCCAAGTTCGCCGAAATCGACATGAAGCGGGTTTTGCGGGGGCTTATGCCCACCGCCGTTCGATGCGCCGCGCGAACCCGCGCGGTTGTCCGTCGACGACGCGTCGTCGACCACGGTGGCTTCGGCCTCTTGCGGTTGAGAGCCGCCCACACCGTTCACATCGACCCCCGACTGACGCAGTGCGTCAAGCAGGGACTCGAATCCTGATTGAGCCATAAGGCATCCCTCCAAATAACGCTCGAATTGCAAACATTCATCGTAAACCATAACATACGCGACTTTGGCTTCAGCCGTCGCGCCGCGATTGAAGGCTTCCTGTTGAAT
>URZP01000066.1 GCA_900552365.1 uncultured Coriobacteriaceae bacterium | reverse complement strand
AAGGAAGAAGAACGCGTTTTGGCAAGTGCGTTGAGTCACGTCAAGGCGTATGTCGATGAGCAGAACGAGTTGGCGACGACCTCATCGACTGGGAAGGATCATCGTTAAACGCTTTTGAGCGGGTGTTTTAAAGCCTTCGCAAAGAAATCGTGGAGGAAGCTCCTTGATCTTGAGACGAAACGGGATCTTGAATATCATGGTAAATAGTTTGACCATCAAACTATTAATAGAAGACTAGGTGGAATCAAACCGAAAGGAACGACATGGCAACCATTGACGTCATCAAAGAGACGCTGAACGACAACCTGGACATCGACGAGAGCAAAGTTACCGAGGACGCCACCCTTGAGTCCCTGGGCATCGACTCCCTCGATATGGTCGAGCTTGTTTGCGACATTGAAGAGAAGCTTGACATCGAGTTTGGCGAGCCCGAAGGCATCGACACCATCGGCAAGATGGTCGAGTACATCGACGGCTTGAAGTAAAGTCGCCGCCAATCAAAGGCGCCGCAGTCACGCGGTGCCTTTGACTTTTGCAAGAAGGAGACAACTGACATGCAAACGCGTATCACTGAATTCCTGGGAATCGAAAAACCCATCATCCAAGGCGCAATGGCGCGTATCGCCGACGCAAGTCTAGCCGGTGCTGTCTCGGCTGCAGGCGGGTTGGGCATCATAGCTTGCGGCGGCCAGCGACCCGAGTGGGTTGAGGAACAGGTTGCCAAGGCACGTGCCATCAGCGACAAACCCATCGGTGCCAACGTCATGCTGATGGACAAGCGCGCGCCCGAGATCGCCGAGTTGCTTACTCGTTTGCATGTGGACGTTATCACCACCGGAGCAGGAAGTCCTTCTGCATATATGGATATGTGGAAGGAAGCGGGCATCAAGGTCGTTCCCGTAGTTGCTTCGCCTGCTCAGGCGAAGCGCATGGAGCGCGCGGGTGCCGATGCGGTGGTAGCTGAGGGCACCGAATCAGGCGGCCATGTAGGCGAGCTAGCCACCATGGCCCTTGTTCCCGCAACGTGCGAGGCGGTATCGATTCCCGTCATCGCCGCTGGCGGCATCGCGGATGGTCGCGGCATCGTTGCTGCTTTCGCGCTTGGCGCCGAAGGCGTCCAGTGCGGCACACGCTTCTTGACGGTTGAGGAATGCTGCATTGCCGACGCCTATAAACAGCGCGTTCTTGATGCGAAGGTGTCGGACACTATCGTGACCGGTCGCGATTCGGGTCATCCGGTCCGCTCGCTTAAGAACAAGTTCTCGCGTACCGCCAAACAGCTTGAGCGCGATCTTGAGAAAAACGGCGAAGAGATCGAGCGCATGTTCTTGGGAGCCTTGCGTCGAGCGGTCGAGGGCGATGTTGATGACGGCGACATGATGTCCGGCCAGATCGCTGGTGTGGTGCATGAGCGCAAAACGGCACGCGAAGTCATCGATGAGATGATTTCCGAGGCCGAGGCTCTTGGTGCTCTCGACTTGACCGCGATGGCTGCCGCGAATGCGGCCCGAACCCGTCAAATCTAGAACAAAATTCATCGATATATTTAGGTGGTTGTCATGACTGAAAGTAACCTTGCAAGTCAAGGTCTGGTCTTCATGTGCTCGGGACAGGGTTCCCAAAAACCCGGAATGGGCGCAGATCTGCTGGGAAACCCCCAGGTCAAAGATGTGTTTTCATGCGCTTCCGATGTTTTCGGCATCGACGTTGCCGCTCTTTGTTGCAACGTCCCTGCCGAGGTGCTGAACAACACGCGCAACGCCCAGGCCGCTATCAGCGCTTTGTCCATCGGCATCGCCCGTGCCCTTATGCATCGCGGGGTTATGCCCAGTGCCGTTTTGGGTTTCTCTCTCGGGCAGACCAGCGCCCTGGCACTCTCTGGCATGGTTTCAGATGAAACCGCATTCAAGATCATCGCGAAGCGTTCCGAGTTGATGGCGCAGGCGGCAAGCGAGCATTCAGGCTGCATGAGCGCCTTCCTTAAGGCTGATTTGGAATCCGTCCAGGCGGTGTGCGATGAGTGCGCGCAGGGTCAGGTTCTTCTTCCCGCAAATCTCAATTGTCCCGGTCAGATCGTTGTTGCCGGCGAGGTGGAGGCGGTTGAGCGCGCCGAGGCTGCTTGGGCTGCGGCCGGCAAGCGTGCGACCAGGCTGGCAACTGCCGGTGCGTTCCATACTCCGCTTATGCAGAGCGCCGCAGAACCGTTTGCGCAGTTCCTTTCGGGCATCGCGTTCAGCGAGCCTGTAATCCCCCTTATCAACAACGTCGATGCTAAGCCGCTTGCAGCGAAGGATGCGGCGGTTCAGTTGGTGGCGCATCTTACTCACCCGGTTCGTTTTGAAGAGAGCGTGCGCAACATCGTCGCTTCATCCGTCACCGCTCCCGAGTTCGTCGAAACGGGATTCGGCGGGGTTTTGTTCGGTCTGATCAAGCGTATCGACAAAGAGCTGCCGCGCGCATGCGTGCAGGATGCGGCAAGCATGAAGGCGTTTCTCGAAGCGCGTGGATACGCCAATTAATTGAAGGAGGCATGATGACTGACGAAATGAAGACTCCCGAGGCAAATGCCCAGAACAAGGCGGACGCTGCCGTTCCTTGTGCGGTTGTCACCGGTTCGAGCCGCGGCATTGGCGCCGCCATCATCGAGGAGCTCGCGGGCGACGGCATGAACGTCTGCATTAATTGCTCGAGCGAGAATGGGCGCGAACGAGCAAAGGTGTTCGCCGCCGATGTTGAGACTCGCTTTGGCGTGAAGGCTATTGCCGTTGTTGCTGACGTCTCGACGGTTGAAGGTGCAAATGCTTTGATCGAAGCCGCTAAAGATGCGTTCGGTCGCGTGGATGTTCTGGTCAACAACGCCGGAATCACCCGCGATGCTTTGATCATGCGCATCAAGGACGAAGATTTCGATGCGGTTATCGACACCAACCTGAAGGGCACGTTCTATTGCTGCCGCGCGGTGTCGAAACTCATGATGAAGCAGCGTTACGGCCGCATCGTTAACATGTCGAGCGTTGTTGGCATGTACGGAAACGCGGGTCAGGTGAATTACGCCGCCTCCAAGGCGGGTGTCATCGGCATCACGAAGTCGCTTGCGAAGGAACTTGCTCCGCGTAATGTCACGGTGAACGCGGTTGCCCCCGGCTTCGTTTCCACCAGCATGACCGACGCTCTGTCGGATAAGCAGCGTGAAGCTATTTTCTCTCGTATCGGTATGGGCCGATTCGGTGATCCGGTCGACATCGCCCATGTTGTCGGATTCCTTGCAAGCAAGTCTGCGGCTTATGTCACCGGCCAGGTGATCGCTGTTGATGGAGGTTTGTCGCTATGAGTGGTTCTCTGAATGTTTCCCTTATGAATCCAATGCTGCGCGCCGATGGTTCGCGTCGCGTCGTCATCACTGGAACAGGCGCGGTTTCGCCTGCTGGCGTTGGCGTTCAGGCGTTGTGGGACGCGGTGAGCACGGGTGAGTGCTGCATCGGCCCTATCGAGCGCTTCGATACTTCGGCTTTCGAGGTTCACAACGCAGGAGAGGTTCGCGGCTACGATGGCACCGAACACGGCCTGAGCAAGAAAGAAGCGCGCCGTTTCGAGCGTTTCGTGCAGTACGCCATCACGGCATCGGACGAGGCGTTGGCTGAAGCCGGCCTTGATATGGAATCCGAGGATCCCACGCGTGTCGGTGTTGTTTACGGCAGCGGCATCGGTGGCATCGATGAGCTGCAGAAGAGTTTCTTCACCCTTCACGACAAGGGTCCATTTCGCGTGAACCCGCTGTTCGTTCCCACGATGATCTCGAACATCGTGTCGGGTTGCCTTGCCATTCGCTATGGCATGAAGGGCGAGTGCATCAACGTCGTCACCGCTTGCGCTACCGGCACTCACTGCATTGGTCAGGCGTTGCGCGACATTCGTCACGGCTACATCGACGTGGCGTTGGCGGGCGGTTCGGAAGAGGCCGTCAGCGAGATCTGCATTGCGGGCTTCAGCAATCTTGGCGCTCTCTCGAAGGAAGAGGATCCTGCTAAGGCCTCGCTCCCGTTCGATGCTCGTCGCCATGGCTTTGTCGCGGGTGAGGGCGCAGGTGCGGTTGTGCTTGAGTCTCTTGAGCATGCGCTTGATCGTGGTGCGAACATCATCGCCGAGGTTGTTGGTTTCGGCTCTACGGGCGATGCGTACCACATAACCGCTCCCGACCCCGAGGCCAATGGTGTTGCCCGTGCGATGAGGCAGGCGCTTGACGAGAGCGGTTACACCGTTGAAGACCTGGGGCATCTGAATGCGCATGGCACCGGTACCAGCGCTAATGACTCCTCTGAATCGAAGGCCGTTCATTTGCTTTGCGGCGATGAGATCGGCTCTAAGGTTCCCGTCACGTCCATCAAGGGAAGCATGGGTCATATGCTCGGTGCCGCAGGGGCGATTGAGGCTATTGTCTGCGCGCTCTCTGTTGCCCGCGGCGTGGTCACGCCAACTGCCGGTTTCGCCGAGGCCGATCCTGAGTGCAACGTCAATGTTGTCGCAGGCCAGATGATCGAGGTGCCGCAGAAGGTCGCACTGACCAATTCGCTTGGTTTCGGCGGGCACAATGCCTGTCTTGCGCTTTCGCCTTATATGGCGTAGTCGGTCGCGAGCCGTTGTTTCGTATCTGCCTGCGGTGTTCTTCACTGCAAACGGTTCTTCTTGGAGGTAATCATGTCTGAAATCACCGCACCCTTCGAAAGGGACGTTGTCGAATCCATCTTGCCGCATCGCGATCCGTTCATCTGGGTATCGCGCGTCGTTTCGTGCGAGCCCGGCGCCACTATCGTCGCAGAGCTTGACGTTGTCCCCGAACTCGATCTGTTTCGCGGGCATTTCCCCACGCATCCCGTTTTGCCTGGCGTCATTCTTATGGAAGCGCTGGCTCAGGCTGCGTGCATTTGCATTCTTATGGGTCGTGACCAGGCCGGAACCATCGGGTTCCTTACGGGGATCGATAAAGCGAAGTTCCGCCGTCAGGTTTTGCCTGGTGACAAGGTCACGTTGAAGGCCACCATTGTGAAGTCCTCTTCCCGCATGTGCGTTGCGGAAGTTGAAGCGTCGGTCGATGGCGCTCTGTGCGCAAGCGCCACGCAGAAATACGTTCTTTCCAACGAGGAGTAAGGCGATGGTTACCAAGGACGGATATTTCGTGTACGACAACGACCCGTCAGCAGATGCGCCTAAGTCGGAGACCCTTCCTGAATCTGACGTGGTTTATCGCATGGATCGCATTGCCTGCGAAGTCGATGGCTCGCTTGAGTCGCCCAATGCGGCAGCTGCCAGCGATCTTGCCGAGTACACAGGGGTTGCCCAGGACGCCGATCCCGCGCCCGGGGCCCGTGGAGGAATCACGTCGCCTTTTGGCGAAGATCTTCGTCTTGACGAGACGCATGCCCTGGTCATGGTGCATGGCAAGGATGCGCGTTCTGTTCTGCAAAGCGTTGAAAGGGCAGGAATGCGCCCCTTTGCGCCTTACACGCGCGATCATGCCGCGGCATCGTATTTGCGTTTCGCTGCTGGAAAGGTGTGCCTTGGCGATAAGTACTCCGATGCGCTTTTTTCTAATGCGTACACTGTCCTTGAGGCCGCAAAGGAATGTCGAGCTTCGGTGATCCTTCTTGCTGACGAGGCCGTTGCGTTGGCCGAGGTTGATTCGTTCATCGCGCAGGCCGAGGCTGCGGGCATTCCTGTGTTCAAGACCGTCAGCACTGACACGCCTACGCTTGGTTGGACTCCCTGTACCACCGATCACGTCGCTTCTGCCGACGAGGAGTGGCTTACCTGCAAGCATTGCGGCCTGACGTTCAACAGCGAAGTTGTCGCTAAAAGCTATTACACCTGCCCGAATTGCGGTTCGTATTTCCGCGAAACGTCTGAGCAGCGAATCAGCGATCTGCTGGATATGGGCAGCTTCATCGAATGGGATGCAAACATGGAAGAGTGCGACCCGCTTAGTTTCCCCGGTTATCTTGATAAGATTGCCAACCAACGCCAAAAGACGGGCCTTGACGAGGGTGTTCGCACTGGCGAGGGCGCTATTGCGGGCATGCGCACGGCATTCGCGGTGATGGACTCGACGTTCTTCATGGGATCCATGGGCGGCGCAGTTGGCGAGAAACTCAGCCGCATGATCGATCGCGCGACCGAAGAGGGCTTGCCCGTTGTCATCTTCACTGCGTCGGGCGGAGCCCGTATGCAGGAGGGTCTTGTTTCTTTGATGCAAATGGCCAAGGTCAGTTGCGCGTTGGAGCGTCACTCGGCTGCGGGTCTTTTGTACATCAGCGTGATCACCGATCCCACCACGGGCGGCGTTACGGCTTCTTTCGCTATGCAAGGCGACATCATCTTGGCCGAACCGAACGCGCTTATCGGCTTTGCAGGCAAGCGCGTCATTCAAGACACCATTCGCCAGGAGTTGCCAAAGGGCTTCCAAACTGCGGAATTTGCTCTGAGGCATGGCTTGATCGACGCCGTTGTGTCGCGCGATCAGCTTCGTCGCACCCTGGCGCATTTGCTTGCCATGCATAAGCCCGTATTCACCGGCGAGGTTCTCGAGGGTGCGGTTTGCGAAGATGGAGGCGAATCGTGCATCCTCATGGATTACTCGTCCGTTGAGCGCGTTCTTGAGAACGGTCGCAACACCTATAATCATGTTGCGTACGGTCGTTTGCCCATCATCGATGCGCCCGAAGGCGCTCAACACGCCGAACGCACCATCATCGATTCCCTTCGTAATCGCATTGCCAACGTGGGTGAGGCGATCGCTCCGCGAACCGAACGGTTGAGGGAGGCTCTCGGCGTCGTACGCGAAGACGGCATGCCGGCGCGCTTCGTGCCGTCCGCTCATCACCATCTCGGCGATTCGCCTGAAAGCGAGAGCCCAGCCTCTGAAGGGGATGCTTGGGCCAGCGTGCAGCTTGCTCGCAATACTCATCGTCCGACCTCTGTTCATTACATCGAGCAGGTATTCGACGGTTTCATCGAGCTTCATGGCGATCGCGCTTTCGGTGACGACGGCGCTATCGTGGGCGGCGTTGCCTGGTTTGGCGGTCAGCCGGTTATGGTTATCGGCGAGGAAAAGGGCGTCGACTTGAAGGATCGCGTTGCACGCAACTTCGGTTGCCCGCAGCCTGAAGGCTATCGCAAGAGCCTTAGGTTGATGCGCCTGGCTGAAAAGTTCGATCTGCCCATTGTCTGCTTCGTTGACACTCAGGGCGCTTTCTGCGGTGCCGACGCCGAGGAACGCGGCCAGGGCAATGCCATTGCCGACAATCTCATTGCGATGGCGGGGCTGAAAGTGCCTGTAATCAGCGTTCTTCTTGGTGAAGGCGGCTCGGGCGGCGCGCTGGCGCTTGCGGTGTCGAACGTCGTCGGCATGCAGGAGCATGCAGTGTACTCGGTGCTTTCACCCGAAGGCTTCGCAAGCATTCTTTGGAAAGATCGTTCACGTGCCGCAGAGGCTGCATCGGTCATGAAGATGGGTGCCGATCAAGTTTGCCAGATGGGCATCGTCGACGAAGTGATTTCCGAGGGCGAAAAGCCTGCTCACGAGAATCCGGATGAAGCCGCGGCAAACGTCAAACGCTTCATTGCGATTCAGCTTGCTCGCTTGTCAAAACTCTCTGCCGAGGAACTGGTGGCTGACAGGCACAGTCGATTCGCTCGTT
>URZP01000065.1 GCA_900552365.1 uncultured Coriobacteriaceae bacterium | reverse complement strand
TTTCGAATCCTCGGGCACAATGCCGCCCGATCGCCGTAATATTATCGCGAATAACGGAACGGATCCTGTCGCCCGCGCGGCAAGGTGAAGGAAGAAGGCGCAAATCCATGACCATCTGCAAAAGCATTGACGAGTTTATCGGAAACACCCCGCTGCTTGAACTTTCGAACTTCGAGAAAAACCACGGCCTGAACGCAACCATCCTCGGCAAGGTGGAGATGATGAACCCCGCAGGCTCCATCAAGGACCGCGTCGCGAAAGCTCTCCTTGACAGCGCAGAGGCAGCAGGCAAGATCAACAAAGACACCGTCCTGATCGAGCCCACGTCCGGAAACACCGGCATCGGCTTGGCCTCGCTTGCCGCCGCCCGCGGCATGCGCATCATCATCGTGATGCCCGAGAGCATGTCTATCGAACGCCGCAAGCTCATGAAGGCATACGGAGCCGAGCTGGTTCTGACCGACGGATCGAAGGGCATGAGCGGCGCCATCGAGAAGGCCGATCAACTGCATGCCGAAATCGAGAACTCGTTCATTCCCGGTCAGTTCACCAACCCCGCCAACCCCGCCGCACATGAGGCAACCACCGGTCCCGAGATCTGGAAAGACACTGACGGCAAGGTTGATATCTTCGTCGCGGGCGTCGGCACCGGCGGCACGCTGTCCGGCACTGGCAAGTTCCTTAAATCGAAGAACCCCGATGTAAAGGTTGTCGCCGTCGAGCCCGCCACCTCCCCCGTCCTTTCCGAGGGCCACGGCGGAGCACATGGTATCCAGGGCATTGGCGCGGGCTTCATCCCTGAAACCCTGAACACCAAGATCTACGACGAGGTCGTCACCATTTCCGACGACGAGGCCTTCGAAACCGGCCGCGAACTGGCTGCAAAAGACGGCCTTCTTGTTGGCATCTCCTCGGGTGCCGCGGTCGCCGCCGCACGTAAGCTTGCCGAGCGTCCCGAAAACGCAGGCAAGACCATTGTTGCGATCCTGCCCGACACCGGCGAGCGCTACCTGAGCTCCGCCATGTTCGACATTTAAGAAGGGGTACATTAATACAGCATGGTCACCGACAACGTCGTCCCTCAAGCAACTGACAGCAAAAATAAACGAGTTCTTGTCGCCATGAGCGGCGGCGTGGATTCGTCTGTCGCTGCGCTTCTCCTGAAAGAAGCCAGCCTTGAAGCACGGGGCCTCACCTTGAAGATGTTCGAAAGAGAAGACCTTCGCCTTGACGACGATGGAACCTGCGGCTCTTCGAAAGATGCGGAAGATGCTCGTCAGGTTTGCTTGACGTTGGGCATACCTCATTGCATTCAGGATTTCTCGCATACGTTCAAGGAAGATGTCATCGACCGCTTCTGCGACGGCTACATCTGCGCCCAAACCCCAAACCCTTGCATCGACTGCAACCGCTTCGTGAAATTCGAGGCACTTCAGAAATATCGTAAGGAGCTTGGATTCGACTATGCCGCAACCGGTCACTACGCTCGCCGTGCCTTCAATCCCGAAACAGGGCGCTATCTGCTGAAATGCGGGTTGGATCGCAATAAAGACCAAAGTTACGTACTATTTCACCTGAGTCAGGACGCGCTAGCCCATACCCTCTTCCCCCTTGGAGAGCTGTCGAAACCGCAGGTGCGCGAGCTAGCTGAAAAGCACGGGTTCGTGAACTCTCAAAAGCCCGAGAGCCAAGACATCTGCTTCGTTCCCGACGGAGACTACGCCTCGTTCATCAGACATCGTCGGGGTTTCTCGTTTGAACCAGGTCCTATTCTAGACATGAGCGGCAAAGAAGTCGGGCAGCACACCGGCTTGATAAACTACACCGTCGGTCAACGAAAAGGCATCGGCGTCGCAGCACCCGAACCCCTATATGTTTTCGCAAAGGACCCAAACCGAAACGCCCTTATTGTAGGCACCGATGCAGAGACGAAGTGCAACCGCATCGTGGTGAAGGGTGTGAACTTCATTGCCTTGGAAGGGCTGCCGGAATCAAAGCACCTTACCGTGAAGACCCATTATCGACAAACCGCGCGCAATGCATGGGTGGAGCAAACCGGTGATGACGAGATCGCCATCACCTTCGATGAACCGCAACGCGCATGCGCCGCTGGTCAGGCCGCTGTCGTGTACGACGACGATTCGGTGGTATGCGGCGGCACCATCGCCTAACCTTCCGGCAGCCTCGCTTAATCCACCCGACAATTCAAGCAATAAAAAAGAAAGGCTCATTTCTGAGCCTTTCTTTGATTTCGCTGTCGTTGCCAGAGCAACACGATTCGGAATGATTAGTCCTGAAGCGCAGCCTGAGCAGCAGCAAGACGGGCAACCGGCACGCGGTAAGGCGAGCAGGACACGTAATCCAAACCGATCTTGTTGAAGGTATGGATAGAGTCGGGATCGCCACCGTGCTCGCCGCAAACACCGACGGTAAGATCGGGGTTGCCCTGACGACCAAGGTTGAAGCCCATGTCGACAAGCTTGGCAACACCGGGGTCGATGGTTGCGAACGGGTTGTACGGAAGCAGCTTCTCTTCCAGGTACTGCGGGATGAACTCGCCCTCGACGTCGTCGCGGCTGAAGCCGAACGTGGTCTGGGTAAGGTCGTTGGTGCCGAAGCTGAAGAAGTCAGCCTGGGTGGCGATCTCATCGGCGGTGACGGCAGCACGCGGAAGCTCGATCATGGTACCGATCTCGAGCTCGAGCTCGACGCCCTCGGCCTGAGCAACCTCGGCGATGACGCCCTCGGCGACCTCGCGAAGCTTAGCAAGCTCCTTAACGGTGCTGACCAGCGGGATCATGATCTCGGGCTTCGGATCGAGGCCTTCCTTCTTAAGCTTGGCAGCAGCAGTTGCGATAGCGCGAACCTGCAGAACCGGAAGGATCGGGTAAACGATGCCAAGACGGCAGCCGCGCAGACCGAGCATCGGGTTGGCCTCGACGAACGAGTCGATCTTAGCGAGAAGAGCACGCTTCTCAGCAAGCTCGGCAGCGGGAACGCCAGCAGCCTCGGCCTTGGCGATTTCCACCTCGAGGACACGGGGGCTCTCAAGGAACTCATGCAGAGGCGGATCGAGAAGGCGAACGATGACGGGCAGGCCGTCCATTGCCTTGAACATGCCGTAGAAGTCGCCGGTCTGGGCCTCGTAGAGCTGGTCGGCAGCCTTCTGGCGGATTTCCTCGTCCTCGTTCAGGATGAAGGTCTGGATGATCTGCTTACGATCGCCCAGGAACATATGCTCGGTACGGCACAGGCCGATGCCCTCGGCGCCGAAATCGCGCGAAAGCTGAGCGTCATCGGGGTTGTCGGCGTTAGCGCGAACACCGAGTTTACGGAACTCGTCCGCCCACTCGAGGATGGTGTCAAGGTCGCCGGTAAGCTCGGGCATGACCAGGTCGACAGCGCCGTAAACGACGATGCCGGTGGTGCCGTCGATGGAGATGACATCGCCCTCGTGGAGCACGACGTCGGTGCCGGAAACAACGACTTCCTTCTTCTCGGCGTCGATCTTCAAAGCTTCAGCGCCGCAGACGCACGGAGCGCCCATGCCACGTGCGATAACGGCAGCGTGGGAAGTCTTGCCGCCATGAGAGGTGAGAATGCCCTCGGCAGCGATCATGCCGGCCAGGTCATCAGGGGTGGTCTCCCAGCGAACGAGAACGGTGTGGCGACCCTCAGCAGCAGCCTGAACAGCGTCGGCAGCGGTGAAGACGACCTCACCCACGGCAGCGCCCGGGCTTGCGTTCAGACCGCGAGCGAGCACATCGTAGTCGGCGTTCTTATCGAACTGCGGATGGAGGAGCTGATCGAGCTGCGCAGGCTCGACGCGGCAGATTGCCTCTTCCTTGGTGATGAGGCCTTCCTTCTGCATGTCGATGGCAACCTTAAGAGCGGAAGCAGCGGTACGCTTGCCAACGCGGGTCTGGAGCATCCAGAGCTTGCCCTGCTCGATGGTGAACTCGATGTCCATCATGTCGCGGAAGTGGTTCTCAAGGATGACGAACACCTCTTCGAGCTCGGCGCCGGCCTCCTGAAGGCCTTCGACGTGCTTGAGCTCGGAAATGGGGCTGGTGTTGCGGATACCGGCGACGACGTCCTCGCCCTGAGCGTTGACCAGGTAGTCGCCGTAAAATTCCTTGGTGCCGTCAGCAGGGTTGCGGGTGAAGGCAACGCCCGTAGCAGACGTGTTGCCCTTGTTGCCGAAGACCATGCACTGAACGTTGACGGCGGTGCCCATGTTGTCGTCGATCTTGTTCTTCTGACGGTAAAGAACGGCGCGGGGGTTGTCCCAGCTGCCAAAGACCGCCTCGATGGCGTACTTCAGCTGAACCATGGGGTCCTGCGGGAACTGAACCTTGCCGTCAACGACAAGAGCGGGGTTCTCGTCGGCGTTGACGTTCTCGCTGAAGATCTGCTTGAACTCGCCAACGAGCTCTTCCAGATCCTCCGCGGAGAGGTCGGTGTCGGAAGCGACACCGCGGGAAAGTTTCATGGAGTTGATGGCGTTCTCGAACATGTCGCCGTCAAGACCCATGACGACGTTGGAGAACATCTGGATGAAACGACGATACGAGTCCCAAGCGAAACGCGGGTTCTCGGTCTGCTTGATGAGGCCGTTGATGGATGCATCGTTCAGACCCAGGTTCAAAACGGTGTCCATCATGCCCGGCATGGAGATGGGAGCGCCGGAACGAACGGAAACCAAGAGCGGATCCTCGGAGTCGCCGATCTTCTTGCCGATGCGCTGCTCGAGGTCTTCACGGTACTCATGGATGGTTTCGAGAGCACCCTCGGGCCACACGTTGCCTGCGTTCGAGTACTCCATGCAGGTCTGGCACGTGATGGTGAATCCCGGAGGGACAGGCAAGCCGATGTTTGCCATCTCGGCGAGATTGGCACCCTTACCGCCCAGCTGGGCCTTCATATTGGTGTTGCCCTCGGTCACGTTGTTGCCCTGTGCGTCCTTGCCGAAGCGATAGACGCGTTTGACTGCTTCAGTCACCTTGTTCTCCTTAGCGATCAAGTATCAGGTTGCAACCGCGTTATAGGCGCAAACGCGGTTAACACGAACACTTTCATATTACCGCAAATCGAACCACGGCTTAGCGCAAATCCTTCTGCGGACCTCCATTAGCACCGCCATCGCGCCCAGGATCGCCCCAAACGGCAGAAACACCGCCTTCAAGCGAGGCCGTGAACGACATCGCGGAGCCGCCCGAGTACGAAGGAGAAGACGCGTAACCGTCGCTGTTGCCGTTCGCCACCACGGCACCCGCCACGATCAATCCCGAGTCGCCGTCGCCAATCGACGGCGAGGAGACAACAACGCAGTCGAAAGAGCGAGCGGCCGTGAACGAGGCAACAGCATCGCCGTTCGAATCAAGCAAGACGATCGAGGAACCCGCTTCGCCCTTGACATTCGCCATAGCGAACGCCTGCGCGCCCTCGGTGAACGAAGCCGCCATGCCCGAAGATCCGCAGGCGATCACGGTGCCGCCGGAAATCGAAGCTGTTGTGCCGTAATCGAGCGCGCCGTTTGCCCCGTCGGAAGGACCGCTGACAAGCACCGTGCCACCCGCCACTTCAAGGCTCCCGTTGCTGTCGATGCCGTCACCCTGCGCGTCGACGACCAGGTAACCGCCCGAAATCACGATGGCACAGCTGCTATCGGCATCCATGCCGCCGCCCTGCATGCCGCCGCGTCCGCCTCCGGACCGACCTCCTCCAGGCTGCTCGCCGCCTTGAGCACCAGCGGGCTCACCGTCGTGTTGTTCATCACCTTGCGGTCGATCGTGGCCCTGCGGTTCACTGCCCCGTGAGTCACCAGGGTCAAACCCGTCGGAAACCCCATCGTTCTCACTCGACGAAGCCGCGTTCAAACCGTCGTCCGAAGAAGTCACCCGAACCGTTCCGTCACTCAGGTAGATAGCCTGGCCTTCAAGCCCTTCGCACGATTCCGAAACAAGGAGGTCTCCCCCGTCGACTTGAAGAACCGAATCGGCATGAATACCATCATCGCCCGACGAAAGCGATAGCTCTCCCCCGGTCACATGCACATCGCCGTTGCTGTGGAGCGAATCATCAGCCGAGACAACCGAGACGGATCCACCTGCGACGCGAAGGATGCTCGTAGCCTTGACGCCCTTTTCCTGCGCCTCTATCTGCAGCGACCCGCCATCAACGGTGACGAAACCCTCGGATGCGTCCTCGTCATTCGTCGACTTAACGCCGTCACCACCAGAACTGATGCGAATCGATCCTGCCGCAATGCCCACCTTGTCGCGTCCAACCAACCCGCTATCAACCGCGCTCATATCGATATTGCCGCCGGAAACCACCAGGTCATCCTTACTTTTGACGGCATTCAGATAATTGCCGGCAACGCTTAGCGAGCCCGATCCTTGGATCGTGAGATCGCACTTCGAGAAGATTGCAGAGTCTGGTTCATCCTGACCTTCGGCAAGTGCGTAAACCGCTGAGTCTTCAATCTGGTTAGAAGAAGAATCCGTCAACGTCAGGAAGCATTTGTCCGCCTGCTTCACGTAGATCGCAGGACCGTCGGTGCTCTGAATAGATGCGTTGGCAAGCACGATTTGCACCTTGGCGTCCTCGGGCGCCTCAACGACAACCGACCCCGATAAATCGCCCGACAGGACATAAACGCCCGCTTCCGAAATGGTCAGAACGCCATTTTGAATCGCCGCACCAGCGCCATCGACGGTTGCGCTCGATCCCGAAAGGGCAACCTTCGTCGCAGAGCTCTCGTCATACGAAGCGTCCAAATCGCGATTCGAATACGAGAAATCGTAAGCGGTTTCGTCTAGAACCGGCACGCTAGAATCAGTCGCACCTCCCTCAGACTCAGCCAGTGCCTCTTGGCCGCCCGATCCGACAGATGTCGTTTCTGATACGCCCGTCAAAGAGCAACCGAACATCCCCGCGCAAAGCGCACCAGTCAGCAAAACGGGGAGCACCCTGGCCACCATTGGGCTCGCAGTTTTCCTCATCACAGCATCTCCTTTCCCACCGGCGCCATCGAGAGCGAGATCTTCAGATTCCCGTTCAAACAGCGCAGATCGTCTATCAGATCTTTCTGAGAAGCGCCTTCGCGAAGCACGATGCGGTAGCGCAACTGATAAAGACTGCCCATATTGGTGGTCTCGATGTCCTCGAGCTTGAACGCGCCAGAATAGCGGCTCAGCACCTGGTCGAACATACCTTCGAACTGAAGATCCTCGGGCACGGTGATTTTCAGGAGTTTCGCCTGATCAGCTGCCTCGCCGAATCCCGAGGTGACGTACACGAAATTCAGAATCGCAACGACGACGGTCAGCAGCACCGCCAGCCCCAGATAGCCCATTCCCGTTACCAAACCAATGGCCATGGCAAGGAACACGCTTCCGATGTCTTTTGCCGTTCCGGCGATCGAACGGAATCGAACGAGGTTGAACACGCCCATAACGGCGATGCCCGCGCCCAGGTTGCCATTCACCAGCAAAATGACCATCTGCACGATGACGGGCATGATCGCAAGCGTGACCACGAAGCCCTTCGAGTAGTCGTGCCGGTACATGTACACGAAAGCACAGGCCAAACCGCAAAGAATCGAAGTGACGGTGCACAGGACGAACCCACTTGCGGAAACAGCTGCGACCGACGTCGTCGAAACCGCCTGGTTCAGCACCGATGAAAAAAGAAGATCAAGCAC
>URZP01000064.1 GCA_900552365.1 uncultured Coriobacteriaceae bacterium | reverse complement strand
ATGCTGCTTGCGCCACTGCACGTCACGGCCGAAACCGCCAGAAGCCAGGACCACGCCACGGCGGGCCTTGAGATACAGGGGCTCGCCGGACGTAACGTCGTTGTTGGAGGCGCCCACGCGAAGCTCGGCCTCGACCACGGAGGGAATAGCAAACAAACGCGGGTCGCTTCTTCTCATTAGCTTGTATGCAATAGGAGCTTTACCTCGAAGAAGCTCGATGCACGTGCAGGAGTCGAGATAATACATCAAGCCTCCCGCAAGCAGGGCTCATCAAAATCAACTGGCTGATCAAGCGAGCTATCGAGCTCGGACGGAACGACGAAAGAATCGTCTTCCAATGCTCCGTAGATATCCCAGAAACCATCGGGCCATGCTCCGAAATCGCGGTCGCGGATAAGATCGCGCGCATAACGAGACAACGACACGTTTCTATCATCGGCGTTCTTGCGAAGGAGATCCATGGTTTCGTCGTCTACATACAAAGACAGTTGCGGCATGATTCCTCCTAACATCTACCAGACAAGTATATCGACAAGTATATCACGTAAGCGACAGATCTCAATGCATCCCCAGCGCAAAACAAATGGGAAGACACCCGATTACGAGCATCTTCCCATTCTCATATCGAACGCTGTCTCAACGGGCTTTAAGCGCTAGAAGCACTGCTCCGACGACCAACACGATCACCGTTCCCACCAGCCCGAATGTCGGAGATTTGTAACCTACCAGCATAACGCCGGTTCCGAAGACAGCCATCGCCGCACACAGCACCGAGAGCCATTTCGCGTACAGCCTAGGTTCCATTTAAGCCACACCCTCGTCATCCAAGCGCCCCGCGAACACACGATACGCGATGACGTGATAAACCAGCACCAGCGGCACGCCCACGCATGCGATCCCCGTCATCCACGCAAGCGAGGTATCGGACGAGGCGGCGCTCATCAGCGTGATAGAGGCACCAACACTGCCAGGAGCAGCCACTACCAGATTCGGGAACAGCGTGGTCGCACTTAACGCAACCAGGCAAACCGCAGCGACCGACTGCAGGATGAACGCGGGCAGATCGGCGCCCTTCCCGCCCAGCGCAATGGAGGCGGCCATGCAACCGACGAATGCAACGGCGAACACGGCGCTTGCCGCAAGCATGCCGGGCGCGAACTCAGGGCGAACGACCGCAAACACCAGCACCGTGGCCAGCGCGAACACGACGATCGCAGCGATCTGGAACGAGCAACGCAGCTTCTCGGCCCGAGCATGGACGTCAGAACCCTGACGAACTTTCAGCGCCGCCCATGCCGCACCAGCGGAAAGGCACATCGCGAAACCCAGAAGGCCAGCCGTCAGCGTGAACGGGGAGAGCAATCCCAGCAAAGGAACGCCTGCGTAATCGCCGTTGGCAGCCATGGGGATGCCGGCGACGACATTGCCCAACGCCACGCCCAAAAGCAGCGCCGGCAGGAACGAGCCCACCACGAAGCACGCATCCCACACACGCCCCCACTGTGGGTCGTAAGCGCGGAACTCCAGCGAAACCGCGCGGACGATCAGGCCGAACAGCACCAGTATGACCGCCAGGTAGAAACCCGAGAACGTCGTGGCATACGCAGCCGGGAACGCCGCGAACAGCGCGCCACCCGCCGTAAGCAGCCACACCTCGTTGCCGTCCCACACCGGCCCGATGCTGCGGCGCAGCAAAGCGCGCTCGGACTCGTTCTTCGCCAACGCGCGGTACAAAACACCCACACCCAGGTCGAAGCCATCAAGAACAAAGTACCCAGCAATCAGCACGAAGATCAGGAAGAACCACAACACTGCAAGGAAGCTCATGCTACTCACCGTCCTTCACCGCGTGCTTCGCGGATTCAGCCATCTCGGAAACCGGGCCGCGCTTGATAAGATGAGAAATCACGCGAACCCACCCAGCGAACAGGAACACATACACCACCGCGAACAAAGCCAACGTCGTCAGCAGCTCAGGAGCAGAAACGGACTGCGATATGGCGTTCTGCGTAAGCAAAGCAACACCATCGGGGCTTGACACGCCCGGATATACAACCCACGGCTGACGTCCCACTTCCGCCGTGATCCAACCAACCTGAATGGCAAGGAACGGGAACAACGGCGAGATCACCAGCAGCTTCTGAAGCCACTTCATGGAACGGATCTTGCCGTCGCGGAATGAAAACACGATCGCCAGAATCACCGTGACCATGATCAAGCCGTACATGGCAACCATCAGGTGGTACGACTGGAATACCAAATTGACTGGGGCGTTTTCCACGTCAAGATCCCCGTAACGCTCGGTCTTCGCAAGGGAGTCCAAGCCCTGATACTCAGTGTCCCACGTACCCGTCGCAAGGAAACTGGTCCCGCCGGGAATCGAAAACGGTGCGATGACCTGTTTGTTCTCTTCGTCGACCCAACCGACGGCATACAGCGAAGGCACCTCGTCGGCGTACATGCCCTCCATCATGGCAAGCTTCGTCGGCTGTTCCTCGGAAACTTGAACGGCCGAAGCGTGCGCCGTCACGATCAGCGCGCACGAGGCCACGATGCCAACCACCGCACCCACGCGCACGGTCTTCATAGCAAAGTCAGCATGCCTGCCCTTCAGCATATACCAGGCGCCCACGCACATAGCGGCGAAGGAGCCCAAGATCAGCAAGGCGACTACCACATGGGTGTAGCGCGGCAACGTGGAAGGGTTGAACGCTGCTGCGATGAAGTCGGTGATGATCGCCTTCGAGCCATCAGAAGCAAGCTCGGCACCGGCAGGAGTCTGCATCCACGAATTAGCGATGAGGATCCAAAGGGCGCTCAGGCACGAGCCGATCCAGACCAGCCATGCCGACACCGTGTAGAACTTGCGCGACACCTTGTTGCGCCCGAACAGCAGCACGCCCAGGAAGACGGACTCCAGGAAAAACGCGAACAGGGCTTCAGCAGCAAGCGGAGCACCGAAGATGTCGCCCACGAAACGGGAATAGTCGGCCCAGTTGGTGCCGAACGAGAATTCCATCGTGATGCCCGTGGCAACGCCGATCGCGAACGTCGCGGTGAAGATGCGCACCCAAAAGCGCATCGCATCGCCGTCCTTCTCGTCATTGCTGCGATAGTACTTAGTTGCAAAGATAGCTGTGATCAAGCCAAGGCCGATCGACAGCGGCACGAAGATGAAATGATATGCCACCGTCAGCGCGAACTGGATGCGCGAGAGCAGCACAACATCGGTCAATGCTTCCATCCCAACCCCCTCTAGTAGCTGCTTTTGGAATCTGTCTCAAATGCTACATCGCTCTGGGCCGGAATGGAAGACTTATTGGTAATAGTTTCTATTATTATTTACTATAGCTAGCCGTTGCAGAACAAAAAAACGCTCGATGCAAGGCGCAAAACCTCACATCGAGCGCGAAAAGATCCGTGGGACCAGACAGACTAGCCCAGCTTCTTGGCAATAAGCTGGTTCAGCAGCTTGGGGTTGCCCTGCCCCTTCGAAGCCTTCATGCACTGGCCGACGAAGAAGCCGATGAGCTTGGTATTGCCCTCTTTGTAGCGGGCAACCTCGTCGGGGTTGGCGGCGATGATCTCGTCGACAATAGCCTCAAGGGCACCCGTGTCGGAGACCTGCTTCATACCGCGCTCTTCAACGATGGCAGCAGGGTCCTTGTCTTCGTCAAGCACCGCGGCGAACACTTCCTTGGCCTGCTTCGACGAAATGGTGTCGTCAGCAAGAAGCTCGACCAGCTCGACGGCGCGAGCAGGCGTCAACGGCATAGAAGCGAAGTCAACGCCGTCGTTGGCGTTCACGTAGGCGGTAACGTCGTTCAGCGCCAGGTTGGCAAGCGGCTTGGCCAGCTTTGCAACATCCTTGCCCGCATCGGCGGCAACCTTCATGCCGCCCTCGAACAGCTCAACCGTGAAGGGCTGCTCAACCAAGTGACGGGCGTCGTATGCGGACAGGCCGAAATCGGCGGCGTAACGAGCGGCCTTCTGATCGGGCAGTTCAGGAAGCTTGGCGCGCACGTTCTCGATGAACTCATCGCTCAGGTCATACGGAGCAAGGTCGGGATCGGGGAACATGCGATAGTCGTCCGCCGTTTCCTTCACGCGCATCACGATGGTGTGCTTCATGGACGGATCCCAGTGACGGGTTTCCTGATAGATCTGACCGCCCTCCTCAAGAACCTGGGCCTGTCGACAAATCTCGTACTCAAGGCCGTCATGCAAGCTCTTGAAGCTGTTGAGGTTCTTAAGCTCGGTTTTGGTGCCAAGCGTGGTGGAACCGCGACGACGCAGCGACACGTTACCGTCGCAGCGCATGGAGCCCTCCTCCATGGAGCAGTCGGAAATGCCGATTGCCAGGAAGATCTGGCGCAGCTTCTGCATGAACAGACGCGCCTCTTCAGGCGTGCGCAGATCGGGCTCGGTGACCAACTCGATAAGCGGCGTGCCCGCGCGGTTGTAATCGACCAGGGAATGCGTGGCACCGGCGATGCGGCCCTCGTCGCCGCCGATGTGGATCATCTTGCCCGCGTCTTCCTCCATGTGGATGCGGGTGATGCCCACATGCGCGGTGTAGCCGTCGGCGGTGCGCACGATGTTCTCGGTGGACTCGCCCTCGGCCAGGTCGTTCAGGCGATAACGCTCGCCGGCGGCCTTGCCGTCAACGTCAAGATCAAGATGACCGCGCATGCAGAAGGCTTTCGGACCTTGGGTGGTCTGGAAGTTCTTCGACATGTCGGGATAGATGTAGCCCTTGCGGTAAAACATCGTGTGCTTCTCGATGTCGCAGTTGGTGGCCAGGCCGGCCAGCACGATGCTTTCGATAGCGGCCTTGTTCGGCACGGGCAGCGCACCGGGAAGACCCAGGCAAACCGGGCAGGTGTGCGTGTTCGGGGCTGCGCCGAACTCAAGCTTACAGCCGCAGAACATCTTGGTCTCAAGGGTGGTCAGCTCGGTATGGACCTCAAGGCCGATGACGGCCTCCCAATCCTCAAGAACTTCGTTGAGCTTCTTCATTAGTTAGCCCCCTTTGCCGTTGCGAACGCAGGCGCAACGGGCACCTTACCGTAGACGGTCTCGAGCGCGGCAGCGACACGCAGCATGTTCTGGTCCTTGAACTGCGGCGCGATAAGCTGAGCGCCAACCGGCAGCCCGCTTTCGGCACCCAGGCCCAAAGGCATGCTCATGCCGCCGTTGCCGGCGATGTTGATGGAAATGGTGAACATGTCGGAAAGGTACATCGACGTGGGGTCGGAGATCTCGCCGAACTTGAACGCGGTACGCGGAGCAGCCGGGGCCAAGATGCAGTCGCACTTCTTGTAAGCCTCGATATAGTCGTTCGTGATGAGGGTACGCACCTGCTGCGCCGGGTAGTAGTACTTCTCGTACACGCCCGCGGAAAGCAGGTAGCTGCCCAGCATGATGCGACGGCGCGCCTCGATGCCGAAGCCCTTCGCGCGTGATTCCTCGTACTGGCCGCCCAGATCGGCATGGCCCTCGGCGCAGTAGCCGTAACGGACCGAGTCAAAGCGAGACAGGTTCGAGAAAGCCTCGCACGGGCCAAGCACGTAGTATGCGCTGATGGCGGCCTTGGCATTGGGAAGGTCGACCTCGACGATCTCGGCACCAAGCTGACGCAGCTGCTCGGCGGCGTCCTCGATCTTCGCGCGAACCTCGGGCTGCAGGCCCTCAGCTTCCATGAACTCGCGGACCAGGCCGATCTTCATGCCGCGCACGCCCTCGGCCAAGTTAGCGGTGAAGTCGGTGCGGACATCCTGGCTGGTTGCGTCCAGCGGGTCGTGACCGGTGATGGCATTAAGCGCAAGGGCTGCGTCCTCAACCGAGCGAGCGAACGGACCGACCTGGTCAAGCGAGCTGCCAAAGGCGACGACGCCATAACGGGAAACCATACCGTAGGTGGGCTTGACCGCGACGACGCCGCAGAAGCTGCCCGGCTGACGGATAGAACCGCCGGTGTCGGAACCCAACGTGACAGTTGCAAGACCGGCCGCAACAGCAGCAGCGCTGCCACCCGAAGAGCCGCCGGGAACGCGGGAAAGATCCCACGGGTTCTTGGTGGGGCCGAAGGCGGAGGTTTCAGTGGAAGAACCGAACGCGAACTCGTCCATGTTCAGCTTGCCCAGCGGGATACCGCCGGCGTTGACGGTGCGGGCGACGCACGTCGCAGTGAAGGGCGAGACGTAGTTCTCGAGCATCCTAGACGAGCACGTGGTATGCGTGCCGATCTGGTTCATGTTGTCCTTGAATGCGACGGGCACACCGGCAAGGGGGCCCATCTTGGCGAAGGTGCCGTTGGCGATGGCGGCGTCCAGCTCGGCGGCCTTGGCAAACGCAAGCTCGTCGGTGACCTCGAGGAACGCGTGGACATCGGCGTCGACCGTGGCAATGCGCGCAAGCGAAGCCTGGGCGACCTCACGTGCCGAGAACTCCTTGTTGGCCAGACCGGTCTGGATCTGACGGACGCCCATGGTTGCGAAATCGTTCTGAGCTGCCATTAGCGATCGCCTCCCTCGCCAAGGATCGACGGGATGAGGAAGTAGCCATCCTGCTGCTTGGGAGCGTTCTCGAGCGCCGTTTCCTGAGAGAAACCGGGCACCTCGACGTCGTCGCGCATGACGTTGGAAAGGCTTCCGATGGGATGGAACGTGGGCTCGACGCCCTCAAGATCGTATTCGGTGATGGGCTTCAGGCTGTCGATGATGTTATTCAAATCGACGGTCATCTGAGCGACCTCGGAATCGTCCAGGTGGATGCGCGTGTATTCGGCGATATCACGCACATCGTGTTCTGACACATGCTGGGTCATCTGCACGAACCTGCTTTCATAAACGATGGGAACGATTACTTGGCTGTTAGCGCCGCGTGCACGACGCAGCGCAGGCTAGTTTAACCCGCTCATGATAGCAAATGACGCCGCCAAGCACCCGTCGGGCCGACCAATCGCCAGTATTAACACAGGAGGTCGGGCTCACGAACGGGCACGACCGCACACAACCGGCGCGAGCCACCCGAAACCTTAATCCCAACGCCCACGCCAGGAGCCTCGCATCCAAACTCGCGACCGTTTTCCACACGACCTCGGAAGTGTCGCTATCACCTCAATAAGTTTGCCGGAACGCACTATAATCGTCTTGTTTCCGAACCCCAATCGAAGGAGGATCCATGGAAGAGCTTTTGGAATTCATGAAGAAGAACGAGACCTACTACCTGGCAACCGTCGATGAAGAGGGCAACCCGCAGGTTCGCCCGTTCGGAACCTTCTCGCTGATCGACGGCAAGTTCTACATCCAGACCGGCCGCACCAAGAACGTGGCGAAGGAAATCGCGGCGCATCCGCGTTTGGCGATCTGCGACTTCGCAACCGACGGTAGCCAGTGGGTGCGCATCGAGGCCGACGGCGTCGACACCAACGACCCGGTTATCGAGCAGAAGATCCTGGACGAGTACCCCAACCTGCAAGCCATGTACAAGGCGGGCGACGGCAACACCTGCGCCATGCGCCTGGACAACGTCACTGCAACCTTCTACAGTTTCACGGCCGAGCCCCGCAAGGTTCTGTAGCTCGCTCGATTCCCGGTCGCAACCTGTTTAAACACCTCGGCGGCAAAACGGCTGGTCAAAGCTGGCTTAAGCACAGCAAGAGCTTCAACTTCGCCGTCAGCAACCGCCGCAGCCGCAAATGGCTTGTCGCAAATAAGGCGTGGCCCTTTTCAGGGACCACGCCTTTCTTTTTT
>URZP01000063.1 GCA_900552365.1 uncultured Coriobacteriaceae bacterium | reverse complement strand
GGCGTCCCCGCCGATGAGATGCGCCGCCGCGTGGCCGAGACCTGCAATTTCTTCGGCATGGGGCCGTGGTTCCGCGCGCAGACCTCCGAGCTTTCCGGTGGCCAGCGCCAGACGCTCGCCCTCGCGGCGACGCTCGCCATGCGCCCGCGGCTGCTTCTGCTCGATGAGCCGACGAGCATGCTTGACCCCATAGCCGAGAAGGCCTTCCTGGGGCTTCTCTTCCGCGCGAACCGTGAGCTCGGCATCACCGTCCTGGTGGCCACGCACGCGCCGCAGGCGATGGCCGAGTACGCTACCTGCGCCTTCGAGGTGGAGGAGGGGCGCGTGCGCGAGGTGGAGCTGGGCACGCTCGCCAAACCGCGGCCGCTGGCCGCGCTGCCCGCGCGAGAGGCGCCAGAGGGCGCCGCCGTCGTCGACGTACGCGAGGCGTGGCTTCGCTACGACCGCGACGGCGACTGGGTGCTTCGTGGCCTTGACCTTCGCCTCATTCAAGGAGAAGTGCGTGCGCTCGTGGGCGGTAACGGCTCCGGCAAGTCGACGCTGCTTTCGCTCGCGGCTGGCGTCGCCCGAGCCCAGAAGGGCCGCGTGAAGAATGCCCTCGCGCGCTCGCAGGCGCTCCTGCCACAGTCACCCAAGGCGGTCCTCGCGTGCGAGACTGTGCGCGACGAACTCGCGGAGTGGGCGGCCGGCGCGGGGTACGGCGCCGCGGAGGTCGACGCCGCGCTCGGGGAGCTCGGGCTTGCAAATGCCGCCGACCGCCACTCGTACGACCTTTCCGGCGGCCAGCAACAGATGCTCGCGCTGCAGAAGCTGCTACTCTGCAAGCCGGGCTTGCTGCTCCTCGACGAGCCGACCAAGGGGCTCGACGACGCTGCCCGTGCGTTGGTCGTCCGTGCCGTCGGCGCCGCCCGCGACGCCGGCACGACGGTCCTTCTTGCCACGCACGACATGGCGTTCGTCGAGGCCGTCGCCGACCGCGTCTCGCTTCTGTTCGATGGCTGCCTGACCTCGACCGAAACCGCGGCGGAGTTCTTCGCGGCGTCGTGGCTCTACGGAAGGGGCTCGCGATGAGGCGCGCGCTCGCCCAGGCGGTCCCTCGCGCGCTCCGCGCGCTTGAGCTGCCCGCTCTTCTTGCCGTGCCTGCGGTTATGGTGGCGACCGCCGCGGCCGGCCTCGACGTGACGGCCGGCCTCACGCTTGCGGTGGCCGTGCTCGCGGTCGGGCTCCTCTTTGCGAGCTTCGAGGCGTCGCGGCCGCCGTTGCGGCAGCTTATGCCCACTGCCGTTCTCGCGGCGACGGCCGCCGCCGGGCGCGTGCTCTTCGCGCCGATCCCCGACGTGAAGCCCGTGAGCGCCATTGCCATCCTGGCGGGCGCCGCCCTCGGGCGCCGCTCGGGGTTCGTGGTCGGCGCGGTGGCCGCCCTCGTGTCGAACTTCTTTTTCGGACAGGGGTCGTGGACGCCCTGGCAGATGTACGCGTGGGGTCTCGTCGGATACCTCGGCGGCGTCCTTTCCGACCGCGGCGCGCTCGATCACACGTGGGCGCTGTACGCCTGGGGCTTCGTGAGCGCGCTCATGTACGGCGCGATCCTTAACGGCTACTACGTGCTCGGCTTCGTGCGGCCGCTCACCTGGCCCGCCGTGGTCGCCGCCTACGCCGCGGGCGCCCCGCTCGACATCGTCCACGGCATCGCGACGGCCGGGTTTCTTGCCGTGATCTGGCTTCCGTGGGGCCGCGCCATCCGCCGCGTCGTCGCCAAGTACGACCTCGCGGCCCGCTGACGGACGCTTTTATGCTCCTAGCCCGTCCCGCGGCTGGATTAGTTGCAATACTTTATCTGCCTTTGCAAATGGATTGGCCATCTGCCGGTGGCCGCAGCCGTTCGGCGCGCGTGAGAAGATCTCGGCCGCCGCGCACCCTAAGCCATCCGCGAAGAGCCCAGCCGCCAGCCTCCTTGTCTCGACACCGTGCTTCACCCTAAGGTCTGTGCGCATAAGAAAACCTCCCATTTCTCGTGTCCAAGAAATGGGAGGCAGCTCATTTGTCGGGAACGCCCTTTCGCGTTGAATGAGATTAGGCGACACGGACCTTGTGTTGCCCTCCGATCTGCTTAGCACAGGTTGGCGCGGTTCTTCTGTCGTGCCCCGATCCGCTTAGCGTGGGTTGCGCTTCGCTTGCTTCAGCAGCTTGCCGCCGATGACGCAGCAGCCAATGCCAACGGACAATCCCACGGTGGTGGTGATGACTCCCAGGGCGATGGACCAAGCTCCCGTGCTGCGCATGGTGCGGGTGGATTTATCCATAAGGTGTTCCTTTCGCATTTCGCGCTCCTTTCGCGTGCTGCGGTTCTACGCCGTGGGCCCGGCAGCTACGATTTCCTCGGGCATGTGGGCGTACTTCTCGGAGAAGTTGTGCTGGAACATCTCGACCAGCTTGTGCGCCGATTCTTCGTAAGCGGCTTTGTCTTCCCATGTGTTCACGGGGATAAGGATATCACTGGGCACGTTGGGGCAGGAAGTGGGGACCTGAACGCCGAAGTGCGGATCGGTGACGAATTCGGCCTTCTCAAGCTCGCCCGAAAGCGCGGCGGTGACCATTGCGCGGGTGTACTTCAGCTTGGTGCGCTCGCCCGTGCCGTTCCAGCCAGTGTTCACCAGGTAGACGTTGGCGCCGGCGGCAAGGGCCTTCTCCTTCAGCATGTGAGCGTAAACGCTGGGTTCCATGGGCATGAACGGCTCGCCGAAGCAGGTGCTGAACGTGGGGACGGGCTCGGTGATGCCAAGCTCGGTGCCGGCAACCTTGCTGGTGAATCCCGAGATGAAGTAGTACATGGCCTGATCCATGCTGAGCTTCGAGATAGGCGGGATAACGCCGAACGCGTCGGCGGTCAGGAAGATGACCGTTTTCGGGACGGGCGCCACGCCCTCGACCAGCGCGTTGGGGATGTAGTCGATGGGATAGCCCACGCGCGTGTTCACGGCAAGGGTATCGTCGTTGAAGTCAAGCTTGCGGGTTTCGGGGTCGATGACCACGTTCTCAACCATGGCGCCGAACTTGATGGCGTTGTAGATCTCAGGCTCGCCTTCAGCGGAAAGGTTGATGCACTTGGCGTAGCAGCCGCCCTCGAAGTTGAAGACGGCGTCGTCAGCCCAGCCGTGCTCGTCGTCGCCGATAAGCTGGCGGTTGGGGTCGGCGGACAGCGTGGTCTTCCCCGTGCCGGACAGGCCGAAGAAGATGGCCGCGTTGCCGTTGTCGCCGACGTTGGCGCTGCAGTGCATGGGCAGGATGCCCTGCTTGGGAAGCTCGAAGTTCATGATGGTGAACACCGATTTTTTGATCTCGCCGGAGTAACCGCTGCCGGCGATGAGCACCTTGTGCTGTTCGAAATCGATGAGGATGGCGGCTTCGCTGTTAACGCCATCGGCGGCGCCGTTCACCTTCATGTGCGGAACGGCGACGATGGTGTAGTCGGGCGCGAAACCTTGGAGCTGGTCGTCCGTCGGACGGCGCAGCAGCTGGTGAATGAACAGATTCTGCGAGGCAAGCTCGTTGATGACGCGGAAGCCGCGGGCATAATCTGCGTCGGCGCCGGCGAAACCGTCGAAGACGAAGACGTCCTTGTCTTCAAGGTAGTGAAGGGCGCGCTCGAAAAGCTCGTTGAACTTCTCTTGTGAGATGGGCTTGTTGACGCTGCCCCAGTTCACGTCGGAGTGGATGTTGGGCACGTCAACGATGAATTTGTCGTTGGCGGCACGACCCGTGTATTTGCCGGTTTTCACGACAAGGGCACCGCGATCGGAAAGGATGCCTTCCTGGCGCTGAAGCGCGCTTTCAACCAGTTCGGAAGGGGTAAGGTTGTGGTAAACGCGCGCGGCGTTCTGAGTAAGCAGGTCGTCTGCAGTGAACATAGTCTCGATTCCTTGATGACCGTTGTGCATGCGGATGCGCAAGCATCCGGCTGCCTGAATTTGCAGTGCTTATGGTACACGCATTGTTGCGGGTTTGTTACGGGTCGTGGGTTTTGCCGACGATAAGACCGTAAGCGGCGGGTAGCACAGGTGTCGCGCGCTTTGCGTGGGGCGTTTGCCCGGGAATAGATCGAAGCTTTGACAGGCGTGTGAAACTGGATACTTTGAAAAAACGGGATGAGCATCTGCTCATCCCGTTTCGTTTGCATGGGGGTGCAGTCTTGTCGAAAACTCGCCGTTTACTGCTGTTCGGCTTCGTCTTCGGGCGTGCCGTCGGCTACCACGGAAGGCGTGGCTTCCTTCGGCATAAGCAGGTTCATGACCAGGGCGACCAAGAACGTCAGAGCGATGCTGTTGCCCACAAAGATGTTCTGCACGATTTCGGGGAAGGCCGAGAAGATCACGCTGATCTGCGAAAAGCCGATGCCGATAGCCAGTGACGTCGCCGCGATGGTGATGTTGCGCTGCGAGAAGCCGGCGGCGGCAACCATTTGGAAACCGCTGGTGACGATGGTGCCGAACATCATGATGGTGCAGCCGCCAAGAACGGCGCTGGGCACCGAGCTGAACACGGCGCTGATAGCGGGGACGAAGCCGGCTGCGATCAGCACAGCTGCGCCGCAAGCGATGGCGCGGCGGTTGACGACGCCCGTCATGCCGATAAGGCCGATGTTCTGCGCGAACGAGGTAAGCGGCGAGCAGCCGAAGACGCCCGCAAGCGCGCTGGTGAAGCCGTCAGCTGCAACGGCGCCCGAAATCTCGCGCTCGGACGGGTTGCGTTCGAAACCGATGCGCGCGATGGCGCCGGTGTCGCCGATGGTCTCGGCGGCGCTAACCAGGAACAGCAGCGTCATGCTGATAATGGCGCCCGCATGGAACTCGGGCATGAAGGGCATGAGGTGCGGAAGCGACACAACCTGCAGATTCTGGAAGCTGCTGAAGTCCACGCGGCCCATGAACAGCGCCACGATATAGCCGAACACCAGGCCGAACAGAATGGAGAGCTGTTTCAAGCTGCCCTTGGCGAAGCGCTGGAACAGAAGGCACGCAAGAAGAGAAACGGTGCCCAGGAACAGGTTCTGCCAGGAACCGAAGTCGGCTGCGCTGGAGCCGCCGGCGAACGTCTCGGCGCCGGTGGACAGCAGCGAGAAGCCAATGGAGACAACCACGACGGCCGACACGATGCTGCCGATGTAGCGGTACCAGTACTTGGCGAACAAGCCCAGCACGCCCTCGATGCACCCGCCGACGATGACGGCGCCGACAACTGCGCCCATGCCGTAGGTGGCGGCAACGCCGCATAGCACGGTGACGAACGTGAAGCTCAGGCCCATGACAATGGGTAGTTTGGCGCCGATGCGCCAAACGCTGAATAACTGGATGAGCGTGCCGATGCCGGCGGCGATCATGGCGTTCTGAATAAGCATCGCGGAGTCCTCGGTGCCAAGGCCGGCTGCTCCGCAGATGATGACGATGGGGGCCAGGTTCGAAACGAACATGGCCAGAACGTGCTGGATGCCGTAGGGAAGCGCCTGTGCGATAGAGACGTTTCCGTAATAGTCGCCCAGCTGCTTCCTTAGATTGGTTTTGTTGCTCATGCGCGGAACTCGATCCTGCCCGTGGCGGGGTCCATGGACTCGACGATAGCCAGCGAGTCCACCTTGTAGCCGCGCTGGCGCAGATTGTCGCCACCGCCCTGGAAGCCCTTCTCGATGGCGATGCCGATTCCCTCGACGGTGGCGCCTGCCATGTTGCAGATCTCGATCAGGCCGCCCATGGCGCAGCCGTTTGCCATGAAGTCGTCGATGATGAAAACATGATCGTCGGGACCCAGGTACTTCTTGGACACGATGACCTGTGAGATGTTCTTGTGCGTGAACGATTCCACGTCGACGCAGTACACCGAGCCGTCGATGTTGATGCTCTTGGCCTTCTTGGCGAAGACGGCGGGCACCTCGAAAACGCTTGCCGCAACGGCGGCGATGCCGATGCCGCTTGCCTCGATGGTCAGGATCTTGTTGATGGGAGCGCCGGCGAAATCGGCCTTCCATTGCTCGGCCATTTCCTTGAACAGTTTTGCGTCCATCTGGTGGTTCAGGAAGTTGTCGACCTTCAGGACATCTCCTTCTTTAACCACGCCGTCCGCTTGAATGCGCTCCTCGAGTAGTTTCATGTTGCTCCCCATAAACTAGTGCGGCGGACGTGCTTTCAAGAAGCGCGCCCGCCGACGTGAAAACAGTGGATTGATTTTACGCCATCCCAAACCAGACGGCGAGTTTAGGTGCATAACCCATGATGAAAATCACGATGATCAGCGCGGGAATGCCGTATTTAAGCCACGGAAGCGACCAACGCGGGAATTTGATGCCCTCGCCGGCGTCGGCCTCGGCTAGGAAGTTCTCCCAGCCCCAACCGCGCTTCGTCACGCAGAACAGCAGGAAGACAAGGCTGCCAAGCGGAAGCATGTTGTTGGAAACGATGAAGTCCTCGATGGATTGGATGTCGCCGATGGCAGGCAGGGTGACACCGGAAAGCACGTTGAAGCCCAGTGCGCACGGCAGACTGAGGACGACGACCAGGACACCGTTGATGGCAACAGCGCGGCTGCGGGGCATGTCCCATTTGTCCATGGTCCAGCTGATGAGGTTCTCGAACACAGCGATGACGGTGGACAGCGACGCGAAGCTCATGAACACGAAAAACAACGCGCCCCACACGTTGCCCAAGGGCATCTGACCGAAGACGACGGGCAGAGTGATGAATACCAGCGACGGGCCCGCATCGGGGTTGACGCCGTAGGCGAAGCAGGCAGGGAAGATGATCAGGCCGGCCAGGATGGCGACGATGGTGTTCAGGATGGTGACCGAGACGGCCTCGCCGGTCAAGCTGCGCTCTTTGCCGATATAGCTGCCGAAGATCTCCATTGCCGCAATGCCCAGTGACAGGCTGAAGAACGCCTGGCCCATGGCGGCGTACACCGCTTCGCCGAACGTCGACCAGCCGTTGGTGAACAGCTTGCCGAAGTCGGGCACCAGGTAAAACGCGATGCCCTCGCCCGCGCCGGGAAGCGTGACCGCGCGGATCATCAGGGCCAGCATGACCACGAACAGCGTTGCCATCATCCATTTGGTGATGCGTTCGACGCCCTTCTGCAGGCCAAGGCTGCAAACCAAAAAGCCAATGGCGACGGTGGCCAGCATCCAGCCAATGAGCATGGTGGGGTCGGCCAGCATGCCGCCGAAGGCAGTGCCCGCCAGTTCGGCTTGCGCGCCGTTGAATTCGCCCGATGCCATCTTGGGGATATAGGCAAGCATCCAGCCGCAGACGGTGGTGTAGAACATCATCAGGATCATGCATCCGATGTAGCCCCACCAGGTGAACCAGTGCCACTTACGCGAGGGCTGCAGGATGTCGAAGGCCTTCGCAGACGACTTCTGGCTTGCGCGGCCGACGGCGAACTCCATAACCATGACGGGCAGACCCAGGATAACCAGGAAGATCAGGTAGATCAGGACGAATGCGGCACCGCCGTACTGACCGGTGATGTAGGGGAAGCGCCAGACGTTGCCCAGCCCGATTGCGCAACCCGCGCTGATAAGGAGAAAACCGATGCGGGAGGCGAAGTGCTCGCGAGGAGCGCCCGTCTCGTCGGTGGTGGTAGCTACTTGCTTGTTCTGATCTGCCACGACGTGGAACCTTTCGATATTGCCGAGGGATTCGGCGGCTTGCCGACCCTAGGCGGATGTCAAACCCGTTCATTCTAGCGCACCATTTCCCGATTACTTGTCTTGGCAGGTCGAAG
>URZP01000062.1 GCA_900552365.1 uncultured Coriobacteriaceae bacterium | reverse complement strand
GGTGAGCCACATGCTCTTCCAATACAGTCATCTGTCCCAACCCGATCCCGGCACAAATATTACTCATCCGATAATTATAACCTATCTTCTCATGCTGATAGTAAGGGTACGGTTCCCGAGCCTGCGTAGCGTAAAACATCGCCGCCTTTTTCGCCTTTTCATCAGGGACAATCAATGCCCCGCCCCCCGAGGTGGTGATCATCTTGTTCCCGTTAAAACTCAACGCCCCGAACTTCCCGAAAGTACCGCATTTCTGCCCCTTATATTCCGATCCCAACGCCTCTGCGGCATCCTCCAACACGGGGATCCCATATTTCTCGGCCACAGCACAAATCTCGTCCATCTTTGCCGGCATCCCGTACAAATGCACCGGGATAATCGCTTTCGGCTCCCGTCCGGTTTTTGCGATCCGGTCTCGTATAGCTTCCTCCAGCAACACGGGATTCATATTCCAAGTATCCTCTTCCGAGTCCACGAAAACAGCCGTTGCTCCCAAGTAAGTCACCGGATTCGCTGATGCGCAAAACGTGAAACTCTGGCAAATCACCTCGTCCCCCGCTTGCACACCCAATAAGATCAATCCTAAATGCAACGCCGCCGTCCCCGCACTCAACGCCACCACCTGTTTTCCCTCATTCTCAATTTTCAACTTTCCATTTTCAATTAGAAAGTCCTGCAAGGACTTTTCAAAAGCATTCACGTTCGGTCCCAATGGAACCACCCAATTCGTGGGGGCTCGTCGTCCAAAGCTGATTATTCAAGCGGGCCTGATCGACAGAAAGCTGTTCCGCCTGAGCACGGTCTTCTGCCTGAGCGATGGCGTCGTTCACGTATGAACGAGCATCTTCATTTGCGAAGATGGTCACAGTGGTATCTGTCATTTTCTGATCGAACTCGGTGCTAAGAGCGTCCTTGATCTGTTTGGAGTTCATGCCCGAAACGTCGATACCACCAACGGTTACGCCAGCGTATGCTTTACCCCAATTCACACAGGTATCGATGCCTACACCTAGGGCAAGCACCAAGACGACAACGCAAGAAATCAAAGCAACCTGACTGCCCCGTACGAGGTTGAACAAGGCGCCGAACACCGTTGTCAAAAGCCGTCCAATAGACGACAAAAGAAATAACAAGGCAGATCCAACTGCCCTGCCAACATTCAAGAAAATATTTTCTGAAGAGTTAGCGGGTTTCGCATGCTTCTTACCTCGTGCTGAAGTCTTGTTGACATCAGAACCTCCCCAAAGCGAAGGCGTGATAGACGATCCTTGTCTGGAATTTCGATGAGAAGCCGCACGGCTGCGAGAACGAGAGTTAGAAGCAGAAGACGAATGTGAGCCGGCACGCGTGGCAGAAGCAGACGAATTCCGCTGATGAGCACGCGAGGTCGAGCTAGCAGATCCGCGTTGACTCGCGCGAGAAGAAGATGATGCAGTGCCAGCAGAGGGTGATTTGCGTCGCGCCCCTTGGCTTTGAGAACGAGCAGAGGAAGCTCGAGATCGAGAAACCGAAGACGCCCCCTGACGGGATGAAGCGGCTCCGTTTTGCGAGCGAGAACTGCCCGATCGCGAGCTCACTGGCCGTGAGGCGCGCGGGGTTGCACCACGCTGGCCGCGCTCTAAGCCATCGCTGCGCGAGCGACTTGACGACGATTGGGATATAGAAGAACGCGCGGGCGAACCGGAAGCCCGCCTATTACGAACGCTTCGATTATCCGAACAACGAGAGCTGCGGTATGGGTCGCGCCCCGAATGGTCGAAATTAAAAGGATCGGTTGCCATTCACAACCTACCTAGCAGCCCTTTGGGCTTCGCGCATTCCTTGAAACCCTTTAACGACATAGTACGTAGTAGTGAAAGCACCAAGGAACAAGCCTGCATATACCGGCCAAATGCCCCAGGACCACGTAAGGGAATTAAGACCAGGAAGCCACACGATGTCGCAAACGCCAAGACCCGCAACCTGAGGGACGTTCAAGAGCAGACCGGCAAAACCAACGAATAAGAACGTAGTTGCGAACTTGCCGGGATAAATAACCGCAACACGAACGTTATAGCGCTGAAGTAAAAATGCTCCACCGATGAGAAGCAGCAAATCACGCAGAAGGACCACGACAACGACCCAAACTGGAAGCCTGCCAACCAACATGAGACCGAAGACCGCCGTGATCATGAAGACGCGATCGACTGCAGGATCAAGAAGCTGACCGAGCTTTGAAACAGTGTGAGTGCGGCGAGCAATCTGCCCGTCAACGAAATCAGTGCTTGCCGCAATGCCGAAAAGAATAGCAGCGGCGGCATTCTCACCACGAGAAAGAAGAAGGAGATAAACAGGGGCCATGCACAAGCGGATGAAAGAAATCAGATTGGGCACAGTAAAAATAGTGTCCAGAACCTTTTCGGAATCCTGCAAGTTGTTCATAGCCTATAAAACCCCTCACGAATGCGCATACGTGGGCTAAAAAGGAGAACCGGGCTCGATAAAAGCCCGGTTCGCGTTTATCGTTTTGCCATTGTACCAGCTTGGCATGAAGACGATGGAAATATGAACAGCGATTCACGTAATATCACGCGAAGATCGCTTTCTTGGCTACTCCGCCTTCGGGGCAGGAGCTGCCTTGGGAGCGGGCTTAGGCTGCTCGGGGATGACATGGACATCGCTGTCGCGGTTGGTGCCAACAGGCGGGTACTGCGTGGACATCTCAAGGCACTTCTTAGGGCAACCGCGCACGCACATGTTGCACATGATGCAACGGAAGTGATTGATGGACCACGTGCGAGCCGCGCGATCAACGACGATTGCGTCAGCCGGGCAAGCACGTTCGCATGCGCCGCAAACGATGCAGTCGCTTTCGGTGATCTTTACTTCACCTTTAAGGCCAGCAGGTGCCTCTTTTTTCTGCACGGAGTACAGGATGGTCTCGGGCTTCTTGAAAATCGACCCGATCGTCATCTTCCCCAAACTCATGAATCCCATGATGACTACCTTTCAGTGCAGCTGATGCAGGGGTCGATTGTCAGGATAATGTTGTTGACGTCGGCAACGTCGCAGCCTTTCAGAGACACAGCCATACCGGCAAGGTTCTGAGAAGTAGGGGTGCGCATACGCATGCGATCGAGGTACTTGGTGCCATTGCCCTTGGCGTAGTAGTAGCATTCGCCGCGCGGCTGCTCAAGCACGTTGCAAGCCTCGGCGCCATCTGCAGGAGCACCAGTGACCTTTACATCGATATCGCCTGCGGGGATCTTGCTGATCATTTCCTCAATGATGTCAATAGACTGCAGAACCTCCTGCGTACGAACCAAAACGCGAGCATAGCAGTCGCCCTCGGTACGGGTAACAGGCTGGAAGTCGTCAAGATAGGCATAGCCACCGTTGCGCAGGTTGCGGACGTCGTAGTCGACACCCGAAGCACGCAGGAATGGACCGACCATGCTAAGCTTGGCGGCGTCTTCCTTGCTAATATGACCAACGCCAACAAGGCGGTTCTTGACGGAGCTGTCGTTAACGAACGTCTTAACGATCTGCGCATACTCGTCCTTGATGCCCTCAAGGGTATGGACGATGCGATCAAACTGATCGGGCGTGATATCGCGATGAACGCCACCAGGTTTGACGACGGAGAAGATAACGCGACCACCGGTGGTCTTCTCGAAGATGTCAAGCACGCGCTCGCGCAAACGCCAGCAATGCATGAACAGGCTCTCGAAGCCGAATGCATCAGCAGCAAGGCCAAGCCACAGAATGTGAGAGTGGACACGACTGAGCTCGTGCCAAATGACACGCAGATATTTGGCGCGAACCGGGATCTCAACACCCATCAGCTTCTCGACGGTCTCGGAATAGCCCAAGGAGTGACCGAATGCGCAAATACCGCAAATACGCTCGGCGACGTAAACGAACTGGTTGTAGTCCTTGGTCTGGCACAAACGCTCCAGACCACGATGAACGAAGCCGATCTGTGGAACGCACTCAAGAACCTTCTCGTCCTCGACAACAAGATCGAGGTGAAGCGGCTCGGGAAGAACAGGGTGCTGAGGACCGAAAGGAATGACAGAGCTTTTACCCATGACTACTCCCCTTCCTTAGCCGGAGCGGCTTCGACAACGTCGCCTGCGGCAGCAGCTGCAGCCTCGGCCTCTTTCTTCGCCTTAAGCTCAGCGGCTTTCTTTTTCTTGGCCTCCATGACCAGGGCCATCTTCTTTGCCTTTTCCTTCTCGGCGTGCACCTGCGGGGAGATGAAGCACATCGGGGTTTCCTCGGCGGGAGCGTACATCTTGCCGCCGAAGTCGATGGCGATGTCCTGCATGTTGATGCCGAAGAGCTCGCGAGCCTCGTTCTCGAAGACGAACGCCGCCAGGCACATATCGGTGATGCTGGGAACCTCGTCGTTGGGGGTAACACCCTTGACGACCAGATTCTTAGCAAGGTTGCCCTTCATGAAAGAATAGTAAATGTCGACACCGTCGTTCTCGGTATTGACGCAATGGGTTTGAATGAAACGCCAACCGTCGTTGACCAGAGCCGCGCACTCATTGCGAAGCGACTCGAGCGTAATGACGGTGAACTCGGATTCGAGTGCCATTATGCCCCCTTCTTAGCCGCAGCAAGAGCCTTGGCCTTCTCGTCAAGAATGCCGATTGCCTGAACAACGGCATCGATGATGGCCTCGGGGCGAACAGCGCATCCCGGGGCGTAAACGTCAACAGGGATTGCCTTATCAACGCCGCCGATGACATTGTAGCAATCGTGGAAGATGCCGCCGGTGCAAGCGCAAACACCGCAAGCGACGACGACCTTGGGCTCTACCATCTGCTCGTAGAGCTGCTTGACGACGCTGATGTTGCGATCGTTCACGGAACCCGTGACAAGCAGGATATCGGCATGCTTAGGGTTACCGGTGTTGATAACGCCGAAACGTTCGGCATCGAATCCCGGGCACAGTGCAGCAAGAACCTCGATGTCGCAGCCATTGCAGCTCGACGCGTCGTAGTGCATGACCCAAGGGGATTTTGACATATAGCTCATTAAATCCTCCTTCTACAGCAACATCAGGACGGCGATGTTGATACCACCGCAAACCAAACCGACGATCCAAGCACACTTCAGCATCGCCTGCCACTTGACACGGGCGAAGTTGTTGTCGATCCAGATCTCAAGGAACCATGCGACCAAGGCGCCGATGATGGCGAACACAATGCTTGCGGGGTTCGCATATACGAAGAACAAACCGGTCCAACCAAGGAAGAGAACCGTCTCGCACCAATGCATGACCTCAACCTTAGCGAGGGTCTTGCCGCTCATCTCAGTGGTGACGCCCTTGACAAGCTCCTGGTGAGCGTGATGCGAATAAGAAAGGTCGAACGGAGACTTACGCAGCTTGATGGTCAAGATGAACATGAAGCCGAGATAAGCAAGCCAGATCTTGGTGATGACGGGCTGAGCCAGATCGAACGCGCCGGCAACGTTGAAGGTGCCTGCAGCTACGAAGAACGCGACGGCGAAGAACAAGACCATCGGCTCGTAAGCCATGACCTGAAGGGTTTCGCGGGCCGCGCCGAGCTCGGCGTAGGGGCTGCGCGAAGAGTAAGCGGCGATGATGAAGAACAGAGCAGCCATGGTGATGATGAAGGCGCTCATCAGCAGGTTACCGCCGCTAAAGAAGATACCGCCTGCGAACATGGTGAAAACCAGAGCCGCGGTCATGTACATGCCGTCGACGCCGTTAACGGAAACCTCGTCCTTCTGAAGAAGCTTACGAACGTCGTAGTAAGGCTGCAGGACCGGGGGGCCGACACGACCTTGCATGCGAGCGGTGATCACGCGATCAAGACCGGCAAGGATGCAGCCGACAATAGGAGCAAGCACGCAAAATGCGACGGTTGCGATCAGAACACTGACGAAAGTCATCTACTTCATCCCCTTTCCTACATGATGGCGGCTGCAACAAGGGCAACCACGATGATTACGGAGCACATAACCTCACCGACGCGGCGAAACTTGGATTCGCCGAAGATGTTGTCAAGGTAGAAGTTACGCACGGTTGCTTCAGATTCGCCGGACAGAGAGTTCGTGAACATACGGCGATCGTTCTGAGTGTTGACACCGGCGAGGTAGACGTCGACCCTCTTCTGCTTCGACTTGCCGTTAAGGCCGCCGAACAGGAAGATCACGACGAACACAGCGAGGATGGAGGAGATCCAGAGGTTATCGGTGGTGATAGCCTGACCAACCGTATGCGATACGCCATGGATGTAGGGCTCGACGAACAGGTTGGACACTGCGGGCAGGCAAACACAGGCAACGACTGCGATGATGGCCATGATCATGAGGGAGACCCACTCGCTCTTATGAACGGTGATCTCGACGTTCTCAGGCGAACCCGCAATGCCAGAGAGCTTGCCGATCCACTTGCCCCAGAACATGAACGTTGCGGCAGAGCCGTAGGCGAGCATGATGATAAGGGCGATCTGACCCTGGTCAACGAAGGAAACAAGCGTTGCCCACTTGGCGATGAGCATGCCGAACGGTGCGACGAACATGCACATGATGCCGAGCATCATGAGGCGAGCAAGCCTAGGCATACGGTCGAACAGCAGATCCATGGACTCGATGTCGCGAGAGCCGATGTGATGCTCAGCGGTGCCGACGCACAGGAAGAGCAGCGACTTGGCAGCGGCATGGAAGATGGTGAGCAGAATTGCAGCCCAGATAGCCTCGGCGGTGCCGACGCCTGCGCAAGCAACGATCAAGCCAAGGTTTGCGATGGTCGAGTAAGCCAGGACGCGCTTGGCATTGGACTGCGAAATAGCCATGAACGAGCAAAGCACGAACGTGATGCCACCGACCAGGATGACCATGATTGCCGGAGCAGGACAAACAAGGAACAGCGGAGCAAGCTTGATAAGCAGGAAGACACCGGCCTTGACCATGGTCGAAGAGTGAAGCAAGGCACTGGTGGGCGTAGGTGCGACCATGGCGCCAAGAAGCCACGTATGGAACGGCATCTGTGCGGCCTTGGTAAGACCAGCAAAAGCAAGGAAGCCAACGGGCACGGCCACGAGCGAGGGGTTGACCAAGCCGATCTTGATGAACTCCGCGAAGTCGAGGGTGTGCAGGTTGATGGCGCACCAATAAAGGGCAACCAAGAAGCCGATGCCGCCAAGCATATTGAAGATGATCTGCCTGAAGGCGTTGTTGATGGCCTCTTCGGTCTTGGTGTAGCCGATAAGCAGGAACGAGCAGACCGTGGTGATCTCCCAGCCGGTAAAGAGCCAGCTAAGGTTGTTCGCGAAGACGATGACGAACATCGCGGACAGGAACAGGTACATGATCGCGAAGAAGATGTTGCGACGATCCTTGGCACCTTCGGGCTCATGATGCTGGAAATCGATCATGTAACCAAGGGCGTAAACGGTGATGCCGCTGCCGATGATGCCGATGATCAGAGCCATGATCACGCTCAGCGAGTCAATGTAAAGACCCTGCTGGACTTCAATGCCCTTCGAATAAACGAACTCGAAGACCAAAGAGCCAGCAAGCTGGATAACTGCAAGAGCGGTAACCAGAATATTCTTGTACTTGATCGAGAACGACAGGATGGCCACAGCCAGCAACACGCTGAACACCGTGCAACAGATGTTGACGATTTCAGACGAATAGCTGAAGGCGATCCAGCCCGTTCGTAGATAACTGATCGCCAAAGCGACCGAGAGTACCGCGATTGCCGCCGCCGCAACACACACGAGCGCATTACGGACGCCGTCTTGCTTCAGCAGAAGCAAGAGGATGGCGACAACAAGCGGGAGCAGGATTAAGGTTCCTATTAGGATCATGTCTCTCCTCCGATTTGCCGTCTTACAACTGAACTCTCCCAGGGATGATCGTAAACATTGCTAGGATCTTCCGAAGCTAGTCAGTATACATACCCCCTCTACT
>URZP01000061.1 GCA_900552365.1 uncultured Coriobacteriaceae bacterium | reverse complement strand
GTGCAAACGACATGACTATGACCGTCGGTCCGGAAATCATAATGATTTCCACCGGGCGCCTGAACTGATAGGATCTCGCCGCTTTCAGCAAGCAGATTCAAGTTGCGGTACACCGTACCCATGCTGACCTTGGGGTCGCGCTCGTGAACGTATTCAAACACCTGGTTGGCATTCGGGTGGTTGTGAAGCGATTTAACTGCGTTCAACACCAGTTCGCGCTGGTGCGTGTTTCGGCGAAGAACCATGAGTGCGCCTCTCCTTCCATGCTGCCGGCAAGACAGCGAGCTGCGGAGCCGTCGTTGATTACTACGCAGTATAGCAGATTTGTCAGTAATGAGAATTGTTCTTAGTAAAGAAAGATAGCCGAGCGCAACTGCCCAGGTGAACGGGGCGGGTTAATCCAACAGGCGCCCAACACCGCTCAGACAAGGGGCGCGGCACTTTCTCCCGCAAATCCATCAACCCGCCAAATGGCTCCGCGACCATGCTAAACTTCCCTCAACTACACGACCGAAAGGGCGGACGCGATGACCCAGCCTTGCAACAGCAACGAGAACGTTTACGACGTGGCGATTATCGGCGGCGGACCCGCTGGACTAACAGCGGCGATCTATCTAGGCCGCGCACGCTATCGCGTATTGGTCATCGAAAAGGAGCGTTTCGGCGGCCAAATGGCAACCACAACCGAAATCGCCAACTACCCCGGCATCGCCAACGTGTCGGGCGAGCAGCTCGCACGAACCATGTTCGATCAAGCCGCATCGTTCGGCGCAGAGTTCCTTGTCGCCAAGGCAACCGCGCTCGACATGAACGAGCCAGTGAAGACGGTTCATACCGATAGGGGCGACATCCATTGCCTTGCCGTTCTTTTGGCAACTGGCTCGGCCCCTCGCCGCATCGGATTCGGCGGCGAAGACGATTTCGTGGGCCGCGGCGTCTCGTACTGTGCAACTTGCGATGGTGCCCTGTTCGCTGGGAAGGAAGTACTGGTTATCGGCGGCGGCTACCAGGCTGCCGAGGAATCTATCTTCCTGGCAAAATACGCCAAGAAGGTCACCGTTATCATGCGAAAAGGCGACTTCAGCTGCGCGAAGTCGGTTGCCGAAGCAGCCTGGAAACACCCGAAGATCGAGGTCTTCCCCAGCACGCGCGTCACGCGTATCACAGGCGACACCGCCATCCGCGCTGCCGTGCTGGAAGATACCATCACCAAGGGTCGCGAAACCTGGCGCCCCGAAAACCCCAATGAATCGTTCGGCGTGTTCGTGCTAGCAGGAAGAAAACCCGCAACCGCGCTGATCAAAGGCTTGGTGGAATGCGATGAGGACGGCTCCTTGCTAGTGAACGAGCACTCAGAAACGTCATGCCCCGGTCTTTTCGCGGCAGGCGACGTATGCAAAAAGGAGCTTCGCCAGGTGGCAACCGCCGTCGGTCAGGCAGCCGCTTGCGCCACCCAGCTAGAGCGATTCCTTGAGGATGCGCGCAAGACAACGGGCATCACGCCGGAGCAACCGCCGAAGAACGAGCGCACTACCTCTGTTGCGGCATCCGAGCACCAAACCGCAGCAGGCTCCGACGATGCCGAGAACAACCTGCTTACGGCAGAAATGCGCGAAATCCTTGCCCGTGCCGCCCAGCTGATGAAAGCCAAACTGGTGCTCAAGATTTCACTGGACGAGCGCCCGGTTTCGAAGAGGCTCCGCGAATTAATGAACGAGCTAGACGCCTGTTTCGACCCCATCGCCGTTGAGATGGAAGAGAGTCCTTCGGCCCAGACGCTTCCGCGCATCGACATCTGCCGCGAAGACGGCACTTGGACAGGACTTGCGTTCCACGGTGTACCCCTTGGACACGAGTTCGACCCCTTCGTTGAAAGTCTGATCAGCGCCGCAAACAAAAGCGATTCGCTAGATGAAGCGGACAAGCAGCGCATCTTGAGCATCGAAGGCCCCATGCGCCTGCAGGTTGCTGCGGGTCTTGACTGCCTTCGCTGCCGCAACACCATCATCCCGGTCGAGCAGGTTGCCTCGCTGAACGACAGCGTTACCGCCGAGATCTACGACATTGCGCACTTCCCTACCCTGCAGGAGCGCTACAACATCATGAGCGTGCCGTGCCTGATCGTGAACGACGGCGAGATCGTAAGACCCGGTGGCACGGTGAACTCGATGTCCGATCTGCTAGCGCTCATCTCGTAGCGGAATCGCCCTTGAGGGGCGAAACGAAAGTGAAGCCGGTTCGCCCGTCGCCATCGACGGGGCAATTCAATTCGCCCGCCGCCCCGACAAAGCAAAAGCTGCTATTTGATAACGCTGAAGCTGCTGGCCTGACCGGCCTTCTCTCGCCTGTTCACCGTCAGCGTGACAAGCATACCCACAACAATGGGGAAATAGAACGTCAAGAAACGCCAAATGAACGTGGAGAGGGCAACCAAAGATGCGTTCGGATAGATGGCGCCGAAGAACAGCGCGTAGCTGGTTTCAGCAGCGCCCATGGCACCTGGCGTGGGAACGAACGACGAGATCATGTATACGAACGCCTGGCATGAGATAACGGTGAGGTAATCGCCGTTGCAGCCAAGACCGCGCATGATGACGTAACTGATGGTGAAGTACTCAAGCAACTGGAAGAACGTGACGCCCATGCTCTTGAAGAACAGCTTCGGTTTCTTGAACAGGTAATGCATTTCGGCGTAGGCGTCGTCGATGGTCTTGGTGGTCTCAGCGATCTTGACCTCGGGATCCTTCACGATGTGCAATTTCGCACCAAGATTGAACCCGAAGCGTACCAGCTTCAGAATGCCGCTGCGCCAAAATGCAACGGCCAGCAGCATGGCCAACAAACCCAATCCACCAATGAACCCGATGACAACCAACACCATAAGCGCCGGGTTCTCGTCCATGAAGTAATGAAAGCGGAACAAAAGCACGAGCGCGCAAAACGTGCTGGTTGCAACCTGGTACGTGACGAAACGGCACAGCAACATGGGCATGCTCTTGGAAAGCGGCATGCCGAAGCGGCTGTAGTAATACGCCTGGAAGGGCTGACCGCCACTGGACAGCGGCGTTATGCAGTTGAAATACTGACCGATAACCGTGCAAGTGAACGTTTTCGAGAACTTGAACTTGGGGAATGTGTCGGACGAGAAAACCTGCATGCACACAGATTCAAGCACCCAGTAGCCAACCACCATGGCCACGCTCAGCAGCAACCATTGCCACTGCATGGTGGAAAGCGCGTCGGCAAGGTCCTCGCCTTCGCCGGCGAACACCAAGTAGCCAATCAGCATGCCGAAGGCGAAAATGCACAGCACCATGTTTAGGAAACGACCCTTCACATGGGGACGCTCCATAGCCGTCTCGGGCGCGATCTCGTTCAAGAGATTGGGCTCTAGAAGGACGTCCTCTGTCTTTTTCTGATTGGAATCGGGCATGTCTGCTTCTAATCGACGGCGCGTTACGCGTACTTGAAGATCTTAGCACCAACGTTGTAGCCGAACTTCGCGACTGCGCGACCAAATGCCGTCTTCCTGTAAACAAGACCTGCAAACGTGGCATGAAGCCTTCGGTACAAAACGGGATCGGTTGATTTCAGATACGCCCACAGCTCATCGTTAGCGGCGATGGACTCGGGGGTGTTTATCTGGAACAAATGAATGGACGAAACAGTCATCATCGCCGAGAGGTAGCGCAAGCTGCAGCTGGCAAGGCGCGGGCTAATAGCCTGCAGTCCGGCGTAGTCGAAACCGTCAATGGCAAGATGCGTTGCGTGAATCTGCTCGTTGATGTGCTTCTTCAGCACGGCAGGCTCAACCGATTGCCCCTCGCGACCGATGGTGTACCAATACAGATCGCAGTCATGGTAATACAGCGTTTTCACGAAACGCAACGGCTTAAGCATAAGAAGGCTGTCCATGTACGACTCGCCTTCGGGAAGCGCGAGACCGCTTTCGCGCACAACACTGGTGCGATAAAGCATGCTGTGAATCATGAGGTACTGGTCGATTTTCGGTTGGGAAAGATCGTCCCAGGTCACAACTTTGTCATGAGGGATAAGCTTGCGATACTGAATGGTATGGTGCGCGTTTTCCTCAACCTGGTTGTACACATAGTTGACCACGAACAGATCGACCAACGAGTTAGCCGCATCAAGCTCTGCCAGCTTCGCAAGGACCTCTTTCAGAACCGCCGGATCAAGCCAGTCGTCAGAGTCGACAACGTAGAAATACTCGCCTTTGGCAAGCTCCAAAGCATGGTTGATAACGCCGCCCCAGTTACGGTTTTGCTGGTCAACAGCCACAATAACGTCAGGGTATTTCTGCTGATAAGCGCGAGCAACCTCAAGCGTGTTGTCTTTGGAGCCGTCGTTGACGACAAGAACTTCCAATGCGCTGCCCGCATCGACCAGGGTATCCAGGCACTGATGCAAGAACGAGCCCGCATTGTAAGCAGGCACGGCAAGCGTGAGGAGTTTGCGATCGGGCATATCTCGTCGTTTCGGTCGGTGATAGGGCCGCCGAGCGCACAGCACGCACTCGGTCGTAGACATCCATATTAACGCAGTCACCAACCTAATTCCCACCGATCGCCCTACTGCGCATAATCTACGATCCCCAGCAATGTCCGTCGGAATCGCCGTCAGATCAACCAGACAAGAGCTTGCTAAGGTCGACCCCCCAATGAAGGCGGAAACGCAGCCACATCGACTTTCCCCAGCAAATCGTTTCCGCAGGTAGAACTTTGCAAAAGCAAAACAGGCTGCCAGATGAACCCGCGCAAGATACGGTTCGTTTATGGAGCGAACCGCGATTCTCTAGAGAGATGGTTTCATTTGTGAAACCCTAGGCAATGGAAACCCCACCAACTTGCCACCAAGCAATATGGGGCCGTTTCATCAGGAAGATCGACCAATGAAGGAAATCAGGAACGAGAGCATCGAAACCGTCGGCAACGCCGACACCGTAACCACCGAAAGCAAGGGCCTGGGCGCCTGGCTTTCCTGCGACCAACCCCACCTTGGCGCAGTTGGAACCCTTGCGTTGCTGGTAATCGCATCGCTCCTTACGCCTTTGGCGCTTGACATGTACACCCCGGCCATCCCGCACATGGTTCAGTACCTGAACACCGATGCGGCTGCCGTGAACCTTACTCTTGTGGGCTTCTTCGCCTTCAACGCCATCGGCCTGTTGCTCTTCGGCACGATGAGCGACAAATACGGACGCAAGCCCGTGCTTCTTGCCGGCGCCGGCGCCTACACCCTGGGCAGCGCGCTTTGCGCCATCGCCCCCACCATCGAATTCCTTATCGCCATGCGCGTTATCCAAGCGTTGGGAGCCGGCGCCGTGGGCGCAATCGGCACCGCCGTGGTCAAAGACGCATTCAAACCCGCCTATCGCGAGAAGGTCCTGTCCGTCGTGCAGGTCATGTTCGTCGTCGGTCCCGTGTTCGCCCCCGTTATCGGCTCGTTGCTGCTGCAAGTCCTTGACTGGCGCGGCATCTTCGTCACGCTGACCGTGATCGGTGTGCTTATTCTTGTCATGGGCATGATGTTCTCGGAATCGCTGCCGAAGAACCAGAGCACGCGCGACAACATCCTACCCACCATCGGCCACCTTACCTGGGTGCTGAAAAGCAAGCCGTTCGTGCTGTTCCTGCTTACCATGGCGATGTTCAACCTGCCGTTCATGGCCTACATCGCCGTCGGTTCGTACATCTACATCGATGCATTCGGCCTGTCCGAGCTGGGGTACAGCGCGTTTTTCGCCGTAGGCGCCGTGGCAGGCAGCGTCGGTCCGTTCATCTGGCTTTTCGTTCAGAAATTCACGAGCGCGAAGACGTTCACCACCGTGCTTTTGACCGTCAGCGTCGCTGCAGGTTTCGCCCTTATGGCGTTCGGCGGCATTTCGGAGTACACGTTCTGCGGCTTGTTCTTGCTGTTCATTCTTGCAGAATCGTGCGCACGCCCATACAGCACCAACATCCTACTAAACCAACACGACGGCGAAACCGGCGCCGCAAGCTCGGTGATCAACTTCACGCACACGGTATTCGGCTGCTTCGGCATGCTGCTGGCCGTGCTCCCCTGGCCGAATTACATGTTCGGCGTGGGCGCGATCATCGTGATCTCCACCGCCATCGCGTTCGTGTTCTGGGCTTTCATCCTGAAAGGAACCGTTGTCGTACGAGGGCTCAACGACTAGCGGCAAAGGCGCAGCAAAGCCACAACCGGCACCATCACACGACACGCGCATCCGCGAACCAGCTCGTCGCGCAAGGCGGCATGCGCTATTGATGCTCGTGGCGCTCGCTCAGGGCCTTCATCCCCTCAACGTAAACGAAGTCGGTGATGCCCCGTTTCGACGTGGCTCCCGTCTTCTCCAGAATATGCTTGATGTGCGTGCGCACGGTGTTCTCGGAAATATAGAACTCGTTGGCGATAAATGACGCGCTGCGCCCCAGCACCAAGTACGGCAACAGTTCGGCTTCGCGACGCGACAGGCCGAACTTCTCGCTGACGGCCTCAGAGGCGCGCCAGACGAATGTCGAGCTCAATTGAACGCCACCGGGAGCTACGCCATCTTTCGCGCTGCCGCCCACCTGCGGCGCAGCCTGCAGCTCGGGGCCCTTCGTAGCTTGCATTCCGCTTTCCGCCTGCCTTGCGTCGGCCGACGCCGCCAGCACTTCCGCATATTTCTCACGGGCAATGGCAGCCTTGCTGTGGCGGTCCTCCGCTTCGCGAGCGCCCTTGTTAGACATAAGACCCCACACGATGATGGCGCCCACAGCCATAGCCGAGAACATCGACGACGACAATCCGAAGCTGATGGAAAGCTCGTTGACGAAGTACGCGATAGTGACGCCGGCCAGCCTGAATAGAAGGAACACCGAACGGGCAATGGCGCCGATGATGACGCCGCTTACGCGTTCGTCATACGAAACCGTTACCACCATGATCCAAACAAGGATCTCCAAAATAGTGAAGCCCGAGTCCATAACGCTGCCAACGACCAGCGGGTTCTCAACGAAAAACAGCGGGAACAAGGCGCACGACAAAACGATGACCGGCGCCGCAACCTTGTACAACAAGTCAACGTCGATGCGTTTGCGCGCCAAGATAGTGAACAGGGACAGCAGGAAACCCACCACAGCCGAGATGGCCAAGGGAACACGATGCGTCTCTTCCACCGACGCCAAAGCAATCAGAGACGACTCCCAAAGATACCCGAACAAGAAGCTGAACAGCGCCGATGCAACCAAGATGTCGGCCATTTTATGGACCGCGACGGAAAGCCCCTCGCGGTGGTCCACCATTTCGCGGCACTCGTCCTGACTTTGGCACCGAAGAAGCAGAACCCACGAAATCGCAGGCAAAAACGCCATGTAAGCGAAGTCGGGCAGAATGGTGATCTTATCCAAAAGGCCCACGAAGAAGTAAAGCCCCACGGTCAGAACGAACGTCAACGGAAGCGCCACCGTAGTGACGTCGGGGTGAAGGCGTCCGTAAACACGCGCCCAAGCAACCCAAAGATAGCCGTACGATATGCCCGTCATGAAGCACCCAATGAAGAACGCCGTCGGCTCGTCAACGATGCCGTATGCGGGCGACTTCATGGCCAAAATGCCAATGATGGCGCCCGAAACGAAAAGCCAGTCGGGCAGCTCTGCGAACGAACCGGGCTTGCGGTACTCGTTGATGGCAAGCAGCACCATGGTAAGGATGCTCACGCCAAACGAGAACACCAATAAAGCCGTGGACATAACCTGAGGGTCGGAGCCTTCGGGCAACAAGGTTGAAGTGCGCATGGTGAGCATGGTGCAAGCCCACGCGAAGGCCATTCCAAGGTGACGCAGGCGAAGCTGCGAAAGCAGATACACGGCCGGCGACACGCGTTTGCTCGCCAGCTTCGAACCCTTCACCTCATTCGAAGCAAGCGGTTTCGTCGAGTTGTTTTCCTTCGACGCATCCACGTGCGATAGCACCTTTCTCGGGGATGTCCTCG
>URZP01000060.1 GCA_900552365.1 uncultured Coriobacteriaceae bacterium | reverse complement strand
GGATGATTAATCGTAACGGGAGAGGTCGAAATCCATGAACGAAGAACAGTTGGCGGGCATCGCTAACGACATGCGCATCGACATCGTGCGCATGATCGCCGAAGCGGGAAGCGGCCATCCAGGCGGCTCTCTTTCGTGCGCGGACATTCTGTCAGTGCTTTATTTCGACACGATGAAGCACGACCCTTCTAACCCCAAGAACGAGGATCGCGATCGCTTCATCCTTGCCAAGGGTCATGCGGCTCCTGCGCTGTACGCTGCACTTGCCGAGTCGGGCTACTTCCCCAAGGAAGAACTGGCCACGCTTCGCAAGCTTGGAACGCGTCTTCAGGGTCATCCCGATATGAATCTTCTGCCCGGCGTCGAGGTTTCCACCGGTTCTCTTGGTCAGGGTCTTTCCATCGCCTGCGGCATGGCATGCGGTATGAAGCTTGCTGGCAACGACAACACCGTCTTCACCTTGCTCGGTGATGGCGAGTGCCAGGAGGGTCAGGTTTGGGAAGCCGCAATGTTCGCTGCCCATCGCAACCTGGACAACCTTGTCGCCATCGTCGACCGCAACGGTCTTCAGATCGACGGCAAGACCTCTGATGTCTGCGACCCGGGCGATCTTGCTTCCAAGTTCGCTGCATTCGGCTGGGACGCTCGCGAGATCGACGGTCATGATGTCGCTGCTCTTCGCGATGCCTTTGCCAAGGTGAAATCCGAGCGCAACGGCAAGCCGCATGCTTTCATCGCCCGCACCATCAAAGGCAAGGGCGTCTCCTTCATGGAGGACCAGGCTGGCTGGCACGGCAAGGCGCCTAACGCCGAAGAACTCGAACAAGCTCTTATCGATCTTGGCGCCGCCAAGAAGGAGGCATAACCATGATCAAGCTTGCAGATGCAACCCAGGCTCAGGAAAAGAAAGCCACCCGTGCAGCTTACGGCGTGACGCTGGCTCAGTTGGCTGACGAGGGCATGCCCGTTGTCGCGGTCGATGCCGACCTCACTGGCTCTACCACTACCAAGAAGTTCGCTGCCGCAAGCGAGGCATATGCCGACCGTCTGTACAACGTCGGCATCGCCGAGCAGAACATGATCGACGTCGCTGCCGGCCTGTCCCTTACCGGCAACATCGCCTTCACCGGCTCGTTCGCCGTGTTCGGCACTGGTCGCGCTTATGACCAGATCCGCAACACCGTTTGCTATGGCGACCTCAACGTCAAGATCGCCCCTACGCATGCAGGTATTTCCGTCGGCCCTGACGGCGGCAGCCATCAAATGCTCGAGGACATCTCGCTTATGCGTGGTCTGCCCAACATGCGCGTTCTCGTTCCCGCCGACTACGAGGCGGCTCGCGCTGCGATCAGGCTTGCCGCAGAAACCCCGGGTCCTGTTTACGTTCGTATGGGCCGCGCTTCCGTTCCCGCCGTGTACGCCGAGGGCGTCCGGCTCGAACTCGGTCGCGCTTACGTGCTGCGCGAGGGCACCGATGCCACCATCGTCGCTTGCGGCGTGATGATCGATCAGGCTCTCAAGGCTGCCGACATGCTCGAGCAGAAGGGCGTTTCCGTCGAGGTTATCGACGCATTCTCGGTAAAGCCCCTCGACGAGGAAACGATTCTTACTTCGGTTCGCAAGACCGGCTGCGTCGTCACCGCGGAGGAACACGGCGTTTACGGTGGCCTTGGTTCCGCTGTTGCCGAGACGCTCGTTCAGAACGAGCCCGTTCCCATGGAGATGATCGGAATGAAGGATCGCTTCGGCAAATCGGGTGCGTTCGAAGAACTTCTTGGCTACTTCAAGATGGACGCTGCCGCGATTGTTGATGCCGTGGAGAGGGTTAGGTCGCGAGCCTAGTCTGCTAAAATTTAAGGTTGTCATAGTAATCGTGCAATCTGAACGGAGTATTCTGTGACAAATACAAGCACCCAAGGGTCTCCTCGGCGTGCCGGTGGCCTTCATGCGGCACCGCAAAGGCAAGTGAGTTCCCAGCTCTCCGAGTCTCTTCCCGTCCTTGATGTGGAAGACGTTCCTCGTCAAACGGGGGAGCCGGTTATCACTTTCGACCACATGACCAAGGTTTACCCTGCTCAGCCCAATAGGCCTGCCCTTCATGACATCTCTCTGCAGATTTATGCAGGCGAGTTCGTCTTCTTGGTTGGTCATTCCGGCTCGGGCAAATCAACTATGATTCGCCTTCTTACTCGCGAGCTCAAGCCTACCGAAGGACATATCTATGTTGCGAACGAGGATCTCGGAAGCATGCGCAATTGGCGCGTTCCGTATCTTCGTCGCAACATCGGTTGCGTCTTCCAAGACTTCAAGCTTCTCCCGAACAAGACTGTTTTCGAGAACGTCTCGTTCGCGCTTGAGGTAATCGGCAAGAGCCGCCACGTCATCAAGACCCAGGTCCCCGAGGTCCTGCGTCTTGTCGGCTTGCAGGATAAGCTCAACAAGATGCCTGACCAGCTTTCCGGCGGCGAGCAGCAGCGTGTTTCCATTGCTCGTGCCATTGTGAATCGCCCGCCGCTGCTTATCTGCGACGAGCCTACGGGAAACCTCGACCCGCAAACCTCGCGCGGCATCATGGACCTGCTCGAGCGAATCAATCGCACGGGCACTACGGTTCTGGTTGCAACGCACGACCGCGAGATGGTCGACAACATGCGTCGCCGCGTTATCGCGCTCGACCGCGGTCATCTGACGCGCGACCAGGACAGGGGAGTGTACGGTTTCGATGTCTAGTTTCATTTACTTCATCAAAGAGGCTCTGCGCGGCTTTGCGCGCAACCTGTCCACCACGCTCGGTTCCATCATCACCATCTTCTTGTCGCTGTTCGTCATCGGCGTGTTCTTGGTGGGTGCGGCCGTCATCGAGAACGTGGTTAGTTCCGTCGAGAGCGAAGTCACCATCACGGCCTATCTCAGTGACGACGTAAGCGACTCCCAGGTTTCTTCGCTCACCAGCGAGATCAAGGGTATCGATGGCGTTTCCGGTGTTTCTTATGTTTCGAAGGATCAGGCGCTTGAGAACTTCCGCGCTATGTCTTCGAATCCCGAGATCGTCGATCAGCTTGACGGCGCGAACCCGTTGCCGGCTTCGCTGACCATCGAGCTTTCCGATCCGCAGATGGTTGAGTCCGTTGCAGGTCAAATCGTGGAAAACTCCACGTTCAAGAAGGCTTGCGACGAGCCTAGCAATCCCGCTGACTCGCTGAAGTACGGTCAGAAAACCGTTGAGCGACTGTTCCAGCTTACTAGCTACGTTCGCTACATCGGTCTTGCTTTGATCGTGCTGTTGATCTTTATCGCCATGGTGTTCATCAACAACACCATTCGCCTCGCTATTTTGGCAAGGCGCAAGGAGATCGCCATTATGCGCTTGGTAGGTGCTTCGAACGGGTTCATTCGCGGGCCGTTCCTGATGGAAGGCGCTATGCACGCCATCATCGGTTCGCTCTTGGCTATCGGCAGCATCGAGCTTATCCGTAGGGTTGCATTGCCCAAGGTTCAGTCTGCGCTTACCTTCCTGCCCATGGACGTCGCTGGTCAGACTTACGCGTTCATTTACGTTGGTCTTCTTGTCGCAGGTCTGGTCATCGGCCTTATTGGTTCGGCGTTCGCAATGCGTCGCTACTTGAAGGTTTAGCATTGCTGGCTTATCCTGATGGCTATGGATTCGCAAGATAATAAAACTAAGAGTCAATCTCGACTTGCAGCGCGCACGCGGAAAAAGCGTGCGCGCAATTTACGTATGATCAGGTCATCCCTGGTCATACTTGCTATTTGCTGCGCTTTTCTGCTGGGCTTCTTCGTCCGTGGCAACTCCATGTGGTTGCAGTCGCTTGGGTTTTCTCAGTCTGTGACGGGTGTTGAAGACTCCAAAGCAGCGGCATCTAAAAAGGACGTTTACAATGCGCTGTCCGCCAGAATGAGCGAAGTCGAAGAGGTTCTCAACGCCGATTCGATGGACTCATACGACCTTGATGCGGCTACGAACGAGGTCATGGCCTCGTTCTCGAAAGCCTCGGAAGATCCTTACTTCCGCTACTTCGACCCTTCTCGCTACAGTCAGCTGCTGTCTGACGACGCCGAGGGGTATGCGGGCGTTGGTGTGATGTTCTCTGAATACAACGGTCAAGCATATGCAGTCGATGTGTTCGAAGGTTCTGCAGCGCAGCTTTCCGATGTCCGTGTGGGCGACTTCATTGTTGCCATCAATGGCGATCGCTCTCAGGCTTGGACCCGTGCCGAGGTTATTGCTGCACTCAACAATCTTGAAGGCCAGTCTGTCGCAATCACATGGCGTCGACCCGAGTCGCTTGAGTCGACGGGTGGGCAAGAGTTCACCACTGCTCTTCCGTGCGAGCCGTCCTCGTCACGCAATATCACCACTTCCGTCAACGATGGCGTTGGCTACATCAACATCAAGCAGTTCACGCAGAATTCTTCTGAGCTTGTTCGCCAAGCAGTTGAAGAGCTCGAGGCTCAGGGCGTCGAGGCTTATGTCCTTGACTTGCGCGACAACCCGGGCGGCTATCTTAATCAAGCCGTCAGCATCGCCAGTTTGTTCATCAACAGCGGTAACGTAGTGCAGATTCAAACCAAGAACGGCACGAGCGCAAAAGCTGTTTCGGGTACGAGCGCTACCGTCAGGCCTTTGGTTGTTCTTGTCAACAAAAACACTGCAGCCAGTGCCGAAGTGCTTGCCGCTGCATTCAAGGAAACGCAGCGCGGCACTATTGTTGGTGAAGCCACGCTTGGAAAGGGCTCCGTCCAGGTTGTTCGTGAGTTGTCGTTCGGCGGCGCAATCCGCTATACGGCTGCTTATTACCTCACAGCCCAGGGCCGAAGCATCGATAAAACCGGCATCAACCCCGATATTACCGTTGTCAACGGAGATTCCGGTGACGCTCAGTACGATTACGCCATTGGCTATGCCAGCGGCCTTCTGTCGAATTAATACCTATGCCTCGTAGAAGATCTCATACTCGTCGTATGCCCAAAGGCCACCCCCGAGGAACGCTTTCGGCTCGTCCCGGCGGTTATGGCTTTGTCGTCACTGCCGAAGGTGAGTATTTCATCCCTCAGTCGAAAATGCACGGCGCATTCGATGGCGACTTGGTCGATATCGCACCGTTGCCCAATCAGGGAAAGTACCGCATGCCCCAGCATGAAACCGATACGGGTTCTGAAGAGCGCTCGAATAAGGGTGGGCGCAAGTCAGGTTCGGGTTCAGGCAAGAAACCTTTTGCGCGTGTCGTCGCCGTTGTTCAGCGCGCGCATGATGTCATTGTCGGGCGTTACGAGATCGCTGAGCCGTTCGGTGTCGTCGTGCCTGAAGACCCGCGCATCAATTATGATATCTTCACTCAGATTAAGGACACGCCGGGCATTCCCGACGGTTCGATTGTCAGCGTCCGTATCACTTCTTTTCCTACGAGGAACAGCGCCGCGACGGGAATCGTCCAAGAGGTTTTGGGCGAAGCTGATGACGAGAAAATCCCTATCGACCTCATCGTCGGGCGTCATAAGTTCGAGACTTCGTTTTCGGAAGCTTCGCTCGAGCAGGCTCGCAATTCGAAACTTGACGTTGAAAGTGCGTTGAGCCAAGGGTATCGCGACCTTCGCAAGCGCTTTATCTTCACCATCGATCCAGCCGATGCGCGCGACTTTGATGATGCGGTTTCGCTCGAACCCGTTTCTAATCCACAAAGCGGTGCCGTTTGGCGTCTTGGTGTCCATATCGCCGATGTCGGGCATTATGTTCCATGGGGTTCTTCAATCGACCTCGATGCACGAAGGCGCGCAACCAGCGTTTACCTTGTCGACCGTGTGATTCCCATGCTTCCAGAAGAACTTTCCTGCGACCTGTGCTCGCTTCGTCCTTTTGAAGCTCGTCGAACGATGACGGTTGACATGTACCTTGACGCCGAGGGCAAGGTGCTTTCCTCGGATATCTACCCTGCGATCATCGAGTCGGCGGCACGTCTTACCTACGACCAGGCTCAAGAGTTTCTTGAAAACAAGGACGGCGACGTTTCGACGCCAGCCCTTTCCATCGCCGTACCCGAAGTTCTCGCGCTTTCGGGCGACCTCGCCAAACGAATCAGCGGTCTTTCCTTCATCGCCAAGCAGCGCGCAGCCGCCCGACGCGAGGTCGGCGGCATCGATTTCAAGACCGTGGAAGCTCGCGTTCGTCTTGATACGGAAGGGGCGCCGGTCGATGTCGATTTGCGCCGTAAAACCGATGCAACCGAGCTCATTGAAGAATCCATGATCCTTGCGAACGAGGCGGTTGCGCGATTCCTTCGCGACAAGTCTTTCCCGTGCATTTATCGCGTTCACGAAGCTCCTTCGTACGATAGCCTTGAGGGTTTGATCCCTGTGCTGGACGAGTACCCGTGGTTCAAGAAGATCGGCGCTCATTGGCTTTTGTCCGGCGATCCCCACGCTGTGGCTGCAGCGGTCTCGTTCTCGGAGGGCCGCCCCGAGGGCAAGCTCGTCAACATGATCGTTCTTCGTTCCATGATGCGCGCCGTCTACAAGCCCGACTGCGAGCCCCATTACGGCCTTGCAAGTGAGGCATATTGTCATTTCACTAGTCCGATCAGGCGTTATCCCGACCTTGTCGTGCATCGGATGCTCAAGGCTGCGCTTGCAAAGCGCGGTGAGAAATTCGATCAGGAAGTGTCAAGCCTTACGTGGATCGCCGAGCATTCTTCGAAAATGGAGCGCGAAGCCGAGAAGGCATCGCAGGAATCGCAGATGGTCAAGATCGTTGAACTGATGGAGCAGCATGTCGGCGAAACGTTCTCGGCGATGGTGACGGGGGCTACCTCGTATGGCTTGTTCGTTCAGCTCGAGAACACCGCTGAGGGGATGATCCGCATCGAGGATCTGGGCCGTGAGTACTTCCTGTTCGATTCGCTTCGCCACCGATTGATAGGCACCGACTCAGGTCGCGAGTACCGCTTGGGGCAGCAGATGGCCGTCATGCTGGTATCGGCCGATAGAAGGACGCGTCGTCTCGACTTCAAGCCCATTCGCAAAAAAGGAAAGAAGCCGGTAACGCATTCGTGAAGCTTGGTTGCCCTCTGCGATTTCGCCTCCGTGGCGCGTGCGCGTGGTATCATTCCACCCATGACTACTTTCATGGCACATTACATTTCACCCGCGGCGGCAGACGTACGCGGTTCGGGCTTCTTTGAATTCGAGAGCGACGCTCGCCTCAACTCGAAGGACAATCAGCATAATGCGCGCATGCGCATGCTCGAGCTGTACGGAAAAGATGCTGTTTCGTGGTCTATCGACAAGATCGAGAAGAAAAAAGCTTCGAATGCCGTCGTTGACGGGCAGCTTGAGCTTGACTTCAGGCCCGAAAAGCAGACTCGCAAGCGCAGGCACTCGAAGGGGTATTGGTAAGATGAAGCGCGAACGAAAGACCATCGCGAAGAATCGCCGTGCGTTCCACGAATACGAGATCCTCGAACGCTTCGAGGCCGGCATCGAGCTGTCGGGAACCGAAGTCAGGTCCCTTCGCGAGAACAATTGCCAGCTTACCGACTGTTTCGTTTTGATTCGCGGGGGCGAGGCGTGGCTGCACAATGTTCATATCGCGCCTTATCGTAACGGTAACATCGCTAATGTCGACCCCGACCGTAAGCGCAAGCTGCTTCTACATAAGAAAGAGATCCGCCTTATCGAGCAGAAGGTTCGCGAGCGCGGTATGGCGGTTGTCCCGACGCAGATGTACTTCAAAGAGAACTCGCTTGTGAAGGTCGAGATCGCGGTCGCACGCGGCAAGAAGATCCATGACAAGCGCCAATCCATTGCCGAGCGTGATCAGCAGCGCGATATTCAGCGTGCGCTGAAAGAGCGCGTTCGCTAACGAGCCCTTCTGGAGGACGGACGCATGGCCGAGAATCACGATGACTTCGAGCTCATCGAGCTTGAGTACACCGAAGAAGACATCGCCTACTATATAGAAGACGAAGACGGCAACGAGCTTGGTTTTGCCATCGTCGACGAGAACGGCGAAGAGGTCGAGTATTACTACGACGGCGTAGAGGCCTCGCAGTATGAGTCTGCCGATTCCGCAGTCAACGAGCAAAGCGACGACTTCGGCGATGTTCAGATGAAGCCCACTTTGCAGGGTTCTTCTGCGTCAAAGCATCAAACGGCCCCCAAAGCCAAAGAGGTTAAAGAGGAGTCGCTTGCCTATTTGGCTGGAAGCGCTGCCGGGAAAATGAAAGTCAAAGCCAAGACGGTTCCGGACAAGCTAGAGCAA
>URZP01000059.1 GCA_900552365.1 uncultured Coriobacteriaceae bacterium | reverse complement strand
GGGATGCGGGAGCAGCAAAATCGCCCGAAACCAAACGAGAGCGAGCGAATGATCGCGCACCCTCGCATACGACGCTACTTTCAGCACCTTACTTTTTGAGCAATGTGACTGCAATGGTGTTCAAGTAGTCAAGCGCACCGGCATATACCGCCGCCCTATCGCCGCGCGCATACTCGTTTTCGCACGCAACCCAGTCGGCCCACGCCTCGCGCGTGCACTCCATTTCGTGCATATCTTCAATCTGCACTCCTTGGGTCTTTCCGATCATGGCTCGCCACCACTGCATATCATGCATATATTCAAGTTGCTCGGTAGTCCACGATGCAAGCAGGCATTCTGGGAGGCAATCGTGGCAGTCGCGTATCATGCCAGGAATGGAGAGGTAGATCTTCCCGCCAGGCTTCACGTAAGGGAGAAGCTTCTGACCAAGGTAGCGCGGATCGCAGCCGAAGTAGTTGTACGAATCGATGCTCACTACCGCGTCGAAATAACACGGCTCAAACGGCAAGCCTTCCGCAAGATCGGCACCGCAAAGCAGTTCCTCGCAGAGCTTAAGCGGGTTGGGACCTATGATCTTCGAGCAGACGAGGTTGATATCGAAGCTGTTCGCTTTTGGGAATTCGTTCATTGTTGTTCCCGACTATGTTCAAGCGTGGCTTGATCAGTCTCTAGCCGAAACGACCATCGCGCAACCAGCCGTTGCTAGGATTTGCGCCAATCTGCACGTATGCTGACATTATCGAAACGACCCCACCGAGAGGAGCACTCATGGCCTTCGCAGAAAAACTCGTCGCCGTACGGCGCGCGCATAACCTCACGCAAGACCAGCTCGCCGAGAAGCTTTACGTCACCCGACAAGCCGTGAGCCGCTGGGAGCGCGGCGAGGTGACACCTGGGATCGACATGATGAAGCTCATCGCCGCCGTCACCGGCGAGCCGCTGGCGCATTTGCTGGAGATGCCCGAGCATTATTGCGAAAGCTGCGGCATGTACCTGACGCCCGATGATTACGGAACCGATGCCACCGGACAGAAGACCGACCATTACTGCAAGTGGTGCTACGATCGCGGCGACTACACCTACGAAACCACCATGGAAGCCATGATCGAAGATTGTGCGCCGCGCCTGGCGAAGAACACGGGCATGACGCTTGACGAGGCGGTCTCGCTCATGGGCGCGGTTTTGCCCCAGCTTGAGCGCTGGCGTGCCGTCCGCGAAAACGAGCAGCGCTACGGAGCGGAAGCACGCGAACGATACGGCAACGAAGCTGTTGACACCATGAACGAAAGAATCCTCGACATGGACCCTGCCACTTGGAATGACATGAAAGAGCTCGAGAAAGCCATCTTGGGCCAGCTATCCATCGCGCTGGGCGATGGCGATGCAACCGGTCTCGAAGCTGCGAAGCTTGTGCAGATGCACTACCGCTGGATCGGCCTGCAATGGGGAGCCGAACCCGAACAGGATATCTACCTGAGTCTTGTGCGCAGCTACCTGGCTGACCCCCGATTCATCTCATACTACGACGAGCCTTGCGGCAAAGGAGCAACGGCGTTTTTGGTTAAAGCCGTGGAAGGCACGCTGGAAGAATAGGCCCCCATCAACATCGCAGGGGCCCTTGCGAAATGCCACGGCTCCTGCCCTGCAGCTGCATGTTTTAGGGCCAGCCGTAGCCTTTTGCGTGGCGCGCCATCAACACGTCGTCGACAAAAGAAAAACCCGAGGACGCCTTTCGACGCCCTCGGGTTTGTGTCGCCGTAGTAAACGATCAACGTTATTTCAGAACCATACGCTCGGCCATTTGAACCGATTCTTCCCAACTAAGCTGGGAACCCAAAGTCAGTGCTACGGTCTTACCAGATGGTGCCTTGGCGAACAGGTTGATGGTGCCGTTCGGTGCGGTATGACGGACCCACGTAACACCGTTGATCTCGACTTCGTCAATAACGCCTTGTTTCTTGGAACCCTGCCTGGCCTCGGCTTCCTGCATCGGCTCAGTCTTAAAAGTGCGCAAGAAGATGTCAGGAGAGCTTGCGCCCACACGCCTGAACTCACACTGCTCGTACTTCTCATCGACCCTATCGGTAAGCTCCCAGCCTTCAATCGGAATGATGCTGTACGAAGGAAACTCGATGCCACCCTGCGCCACGATTTCGCTAACCGGAGCCTCACTAGCGGAACCAGAACCTTCGGCCTGCTCGACCTGAGACGCAGCCGCATCGCTGCCAGATCCCGAACCGCTCTGAGCGCCGTTACCGCCGCAACCAACCATCGTAAGCGCAAGCGTTGCCGACAAAGCAACGACGGGAACGCCCACCACAGCTTTTTTGATCATTGGTTTAAGCATATCGATCACTTCCTTTCGCCTAAAAATCCGATAGCCGTTTTCTCTTCGAGCCTTCGCTCTGAAGTTGGCTTCTGACATTATTTTGCCGCGCAAGGCACCATAGGCGAAGTCACCTGCGGTTCAATCGGCTTACGCGCCCGAACGCCGTGTGTCCAACATGCAGCAAGGAAAAGCGACCTTGTGGCAGAGGGGCGTCAGGTTGCATAATGCTACAGACGAAACGACTGAACGGAAGGCAGAGTAAGCGCAGATGCAACTATCGTTGGCACCCATGGAAGGAATCACCGGATACGTGTTCCGTCGCGTCCATGCCGACGCATTCGGGGCGCTGGATCGTTACTACACGCCATTCATCTCACAGCTTCACGAGGTGGGAACGCCCTTAAGCAAGCGCTACGCACGCGAGCTTGATCCTGCGAACAACAAAGGATTTAACGTCATTCCGCAATTGCTGACTAACGATGCCGACAGGTTCGTTTGGACAGCGCAGCTTCTTGCCGACATGGGCTTCAAAGAAGTCAACCTTAACCTGGGCTGCCCCTCGGGGACGGTGGTTTCCAAAGGAAAAGGCTCCGGATTCTTACGCGAACCAGACAAACTCGAGGCGTTCCTGACCGACATCTGCGAGCGCTCACCCTTGCCCGTCTCAGTGAAAACGCGCATCGGCTTCAACGACGATTCCGAATACGAAACGCTCTTGGATCTGTACTGCCGTTGTGACATTTCCGAACTCATCGTTCACCCGCGCGTTCAGAAAGATCTTTATCGCGGCGTGCCCAGGCGGGAATTGTATGGCGAAACACTCGAGCACGCGCCCTTCCTCGTTGCCTATAACGGGGATATCTTCGACGTAGCCGATCTGGATGAGCTTATTGCAACTTATCCGAAAACGAGCCACGTGATGATCGGCCGTGGCATCCTGGCCAACCCCGCCCTTGCACGCATGATCGACGGCGGCGAAAAAGCCTCGCGCGAGGAGCTTCAGCGATTCCACGATAACCTGTACCAGGCGTATTCCGACGTCATGGGCGGAAACGCGGTTTTCCGCATGAAGGAGTGGTGGTTCTACGCAAAGCACTCCTTCACCGATCCGGCCTCGATCGCACGTGCCATTAGAAAGGTACGACGCGCCGACGATTACGAAGCCGTGGCGCGCAATATCTTCGCCACCGAAGAAATGTCCGACTCGCCTCGTTTTTGCTGAAACGCCTTGCTGTTTGCTCTTCTCCTCAAAGCCTCCATCAGCGCATTTCTTCTCGAAGGACGCCCACATACCGCTTGGCCACCCTGATGAACACGTCGGCATCTTCGGCAGAAATAGCGGCTGCCGCTTTCGCTTCGATCTGGCGCATGCGGTCCACAGCAGGGCGCCACCAATCACGGCCTTCGTCCGTAAGTGCCATGATCCTTTCGCGCTTGTCGGTTTCGCTTGGATGCGAGGCCACAAAGCCGCGCGCAGCAAGCCGCTTGCAGATGGCGCTTACCGTTTGCTTCCCCATGTCGCATAGCTCGCAAATGGCCTTCTGCGTAAGCCCCTGGCCATAGTCCCACAGCGCGTCAACAACGTACAGCTCGCTGACATCGACGCCCATCTTCTTCGCGAAGGAGTTGTAAGAAACCGAGGCGTCGCGCATGCTTTCCCACATGTGCATCGAGAATTCTTCAGATCGCATGCTTCACCACCCTATCCAAGTTAGTCAATTCATTGACGATTGTACCGCCAACCGCGTGATCTTCGATGAACTGTTAACACCACCCGTAGCCCTTTGCATAACGTGCAAGCAGGGCGATGGTGAAAATACTGGCTGCGACCTCAGCCACGACAATCGACCACCAAATGCTGTCCGCGCCGAAGAACATCGGCAGCAGCACGACGCACCCCAACTCGAAAACGAACATCTCAACGAATGCAATAAGCGCCGAGATCTTGCCGTTCTCGACGGACGTGAACATAGCCGAGCCGAAATACGCCACCCCCATCAGCAAAAAGGCGATGCTGTAGATACGGAACGCATGAACCGTCAAGACCATTAAACCCTCGTCGTAACCAGTGAACACGAATGCCAGCGGACGCACCAACATCTGAATAGCCACACACGCCACAACCCCTACAAGCAGCGTGAGCGTGGCGCCGTTAGCAAACAAGCTGCGCTTCTCGCGGTTGTTGCCCGCGCCATGCTGGTAGCTCATCAACGGCGCCATGCCCTCGGTAAGACCACCAAATGCCGCACCGATCAGCATTGATGCGTACTCGATGACCGCATATGCGGCAACGCCATCCGGCCCGAACAAACTCATAAGTTGCAAGTTGTAAGCTACAGCCACAACAGACACGGCCGCGGTTGTCACCATCTCGGAAACGCCGTTGGTTATCGATCGCGAAAGAATGCGGTAGTCCCAGCAGGGACGCACCAATTTCAACGCGCCTGCTTTGCCGCGAACGAATAGAACGACCATCAAGACGGCGGAGGAATACTCAGCCAAGCAGGTTGCCATGGCGGCGCCTTCTATTCCCATCCCGAACACGGCCATGAACAGAGCATCCAGCCCGATATTGACCACGCCCGCGGTAAAAGCCGACAGGAAACCAAGCCCCGGCTTGCCCGCAACCGAACAAAACATCTCGAACACGTAAGTAAGCATGAACATGGGCATTGACAGGAAAACGATCCTGCCGTACGTAGATGCCATGGGGACCATCTCGGGAGAAGCGCCCAGAAGCGCAACGACCTGATCCATGAAAACGATGCCGAAAACAGAGCACACCATGCCGGTTGCGAACGTTGCCCAGGCAATCAGCGAGAAAGCGCGGTTGGCTCCCTTACGGTCACCCGCACCCAAAAGCTGACCGACAACGGCGCTGCCGCCGGCGCCCATCATAATGCCCAATGACGAAAGAATCATGATGAACGGAAAAATGATGCTCATCGAGGCCAGCGCGGTTTTGCCAACCAGATTCGATACGAACAAGCCGTCGACAATGGTGTAAGCCGAGCTGATGAACATCATCGCCATAGTCGGCAGCGTGTATTTCAGGAGCTTGGTTTTCGTGAAGTGTTGCGCGAGGGTTTCCATGCTTTCGTCGCCTTCTAGATTCTTTCTTCGGTAATTGGTCTAACAGTTGACTATGTTAGTCTATTAGTTGACTACATTAGTCTATCGTTAGACTTTTGTAAGTCATGGCACATGGAAGCCACACAAGACGAAAGCAGATACCCTAGTCAATCAGCCCCAGTGCGGGGGCTACGACCTTCGTATACAAAACCAGCCAAATCATCGAAACGCAGAAGCCACCCAGGACATCGCTTGCATAATGGGCGCCCAGGTAAATGCGGCTTATGCCGATCATCGCGATGATGAACGCAAACAGGCAAATCAAAGCCACGCGGCGACGCGGGTTCTTCTCGTAACGCCAGACATACCACAGCAACAAGCCGAAAACCGCCATCGCCACCATGGAGTGTCCCGAGGGGAAGCTGAACCCCGAAACCTCTGTGAGGCGGTAGACGTCGGGGCGCGGGCGCTGGATCACGAACTTCAGGGTCTGGTTCAAAATCACAACCAACACCAGGTTCAACGCGTTGCACCATCCCGGGCGCCTTCCGGGAACAAACGCGGTTGCAACGCACAACACCACAAGCAACGTCACCGGGGTAGCAAGCGCCGAGAAGCTTTCCATGATGGGAGTAAGCCACGGCTGACGCAGATGCTCGCCGATGAGCCACCAAGCAGCGGCATCGAGCTTCATGTTCTCTTCAGCTAGAACGTTTTCCAGCAGCGTCACGAACACAATGGCGCACACCGACGCCAAGACGATCCCGCGATTGTCGCTGACATACCGAACGAACTTACGTGCGCCCGTCTTGATCTGCGTTGCCTTCCCCAACCTATACAGCTCCTTGGTGCGACTGCATGCCAGCCGCCACGTCATGTGGCACTACAGCCGTTTGAGGGAGCAGGGCCAACGTCGAATACGATCGATTCGGTCGATACTACAGTATCTTCTTCAAAAGGCGCAGCTTGGCACAGTCGAACGGCGCATACCTTGCGGGCACGTCGATCTTCACGGTATTGCGCACGATTCCCTTCTTATGGCTGAAAGTGTCAAAGCCGAACTTGCCGTGATACGAACCCATACCGCTGTTCCCAACACCGCCAAACGGCAGGTGGTGATTAGTGAAGTGCATGATCGCGTCGTTCACGCAACCGCCGCCGAACGACAGGCTTTGAATGATGCGGTTGGCCTGGGAATCGCTCTGGGTGAACACGTAGCATGCCAAGGGCTTCTCGAGCTGCTTGATGGCGCCGATCACGCTTTCGATGTCCTGATACTCGATAACAGGAATCAACGGGCCGAAGATCTCTTCCTTCATGATCTCGTGATCGAAATCGACATGCGGAAATATTGCCGGTGCGATCTTGCGATCGGAATCGTTGCTTTCGCCGCCGATCACGTCCTCTTCGGTTTGAATCAAATCAAGAAGCCTGCGGTAATGACGTTCGTTGATGATTTTGGGATATGAATCGTTGGTTGCAGCACACGGGTAGCGGTGCGCGATTTCGTCTTGCATGGCAGCGATTAGGGCATCTTTCACGCTGCGATGAGCCACGATGTAATCGATGGAAACGCATGTCTGACCAGCGTTAAGCAGCTTTCCCCATACGATTCGCTTGGCCGCGATCTTGATGTCGGCCGTCTCGTCGACGATGCACGGGCACTTTCCGCCCAATTCCAGCGAAACAGGGGTAAGGTGCTCGCTTGCCGCGCGCATGACGGTACGGCCTACACGTGCGCCGCCGGTGAAGAAGATGTAGTCGTATCGCTGAGCGAGCAACTGGTCATGATCGATATCTGGTTCGACGCAGCAAACATAATGCGGATCGAAAGTGCTGTCGATGATCTGCTTGATAACTTTCGAGGTTCGCGCGCTTGAACGCGAGCACTTAAGCACGGCGCAATTCCCCGCAGCCATTGCGGCAACCAAAGGCGCAATGGCCAGATCAAACGGGTAGTTCCAAGGCGACATGATAAGAACCACGCCGTGGGGCTCGGGATGGATGTAGCTTTTAGCTGGGAACGTGCTGAGGGTGCCGCGCACGCGCTGAGGGCGGCTCCATTTGCCCACGTTCTTCAGGGTCTCGTGAATCTCGTTGTACACCATGGCCACTTCGGTCATGTAACCTTCGGCCTTCGATTTCGACAGGTCTTCGTAAAGCGCATCAAGAATAAGCGCCTCGTTGTCCCTGATGGCATGCTCAAGCTTCTTCAACATCTCAACTCTGAAGCCAATCGACTTCGTGGCGTCGGTGTTGAAGAACCCCCTTTGGTTTGCGACGATTTCCGCGATCTCGCCCATACGCCATCTCCCCTAACGCTGTTTTGGCGCATTCGACTGGCAATACGACCAGCCGTTGATTCATCTTGTAAATGATATACGCGAATAAGCCGCCGCTGCCAAAAGATCAGATTCTTCCACGTAAGCGTTTCAAAGGCGATAATCTAAATGCATGCAACGATTGCATCGAGCTGGTCAGCAGGTTACGCTGCGGAAGGATCGAAGATGAACCGAACCGACTTCGAGGGATTGGTTTCAAATCAGTTTGGGATCGATCCCGAGAATCCTTGGCCCGAGCATCCGGGCCACCGAGTCTTCCGTCACAGCCGAAACAACAAATGGTTCGCCCTTCTTATGGACGTACCGAAAGCGAAGCTGGGATTGAGTGGCGAAGGATCGATCGACGTCGTCAACTTGAAATGCGACCCCGATCTGATTCAGATCCTGCGTCAGCAGGAAGGGTTCTTCCCTGCCTATCACATGAACAAGAGCCACTGGATCACCGTGGCGCTTGACAGCGTCGATGACGACACCATCGCCGGCCTTCTTGCTCAGAGCTATGCCCTTACCGAAGCACGGCCCCGAAAACGCACGTGCCCGACCACCAAGCAAGCTTCAAGCATTTGATCATCTATAATCCAGCGCATGAAGAAAACGCGCGAACATAAACCATATGTGGGAGACCTTGGCCAGCCACTCGATACGGCAGCGCAAAAAGCCGAGGTTGGCTTTGGCATGGTGACGCTGGCAATCGCCGTGGGCTTCGTGATCGGACTTGTCGTTTGGGCCGTCTTCTGGGCCTCGTCAGCCCTCACCGAACTGTTGTGGATTGACGGTCGCACAAGCCTAGAGAACGCCCTTTCAAAGGCGGGCATAGCCTCGTGGTGGCTCCCCGTTGCGTTTTGCGGAATAGGCGGTCTGGTTATCGGCCTTTGGACCCGCTTCTTCGGC
>URZP01000058.1 GCA_900552365.1 uncultured Coriobacteriaceae bacterium | reverse complement strand
GCAGGTTTTTTTGTTTGCAAAGAGCTTTTTAGGTCTGACGCCTAAAAAGCTTCAGCCAAGAATGGAAGGACGAGCGATATGAGCTTGCGAAGCGATGCGGTTCGCGTTGGAGTTCCGCGTGCTCCTCACAGGAGCCTTTTCAAAGCCGATGGTCTGACCGACGAGGAGCTGAAGCGCCCGCTGATCGCCGTCGTCAATTCCCGCACCGATGTTATTCCCGGTCATAACAACCTCGACAAAATCGCAGACGCAGTGAAGGCCGGCATTTACATGGCCGGTGGCATTCCGTTCGAGGTGGGCACCATCGGTGTGTGCGATGGCATTGCCATGAACCACGACGGCATGCATTATTCTCTGGTTTCACGCGAAGTGATTGCCGATTCCGTGGAATGCTATGTTCAAGGGCATGCGTTCGACGGCATCGTTTGCATTCCGAACTGCGACAAAATCGTCCCAGGCATGCTTATCGGCGCGCTTCGCGTGAATATCCCCACGGTGTTCGTTTCCGGTGGCCCCATGCTTCCGGGCAAGCAGCCCGACGGTTGTGGAACAACCGACTTGAACACTCTGTTCGATGGTGCGGGCCAGGTTGCTGCGGGCACCATGACAGAAGAGCAGCTTAAGTATTACGAAGACACTGCCTGCCCTTCGTGCGGAAGCTGCTCGGGCTTGTTCACGGCTAACTCCATGAACTGCCTGTGTGAGGCATTGGGTATCGCGCTTCCGGGCAATGGAACCGTCCCCGCAGTGTATTCCGAGCGTATCCGCCTTGCCAAGCAGGCTGGTATGAAGATCATGGAGCTTGTGAACAACGACATCAAGATCGGCGATGTCATTTCCCCGGCAGCTATCCACAACGCCATGGAATGTGATATGGCATTCGGCGGTTCAACCAACACGGTGCTTCATCTGATCGCTATTTCTCATGCGGCTGGGCATCCCATCACCATGGAAGATTGGGAGGAAGCTTCTAAACGCACGCCGCATTTGGTGAAGCTTCAGCCTTCTGGCCCACGCCCGCTTATCGATTTGTACGAGGTCGGTGGCGTACCCGTGGTCATGCACGAGCTTGACCAGCTTGGATTGCTCGACCACAGCGCCATCACCGTGGTTGGATCATTTGACGAGTACATCAAGAATCACACCAAGCCCGCCGATGGCGAGGTTTGCCGCAAGCATGACAACCCCCTTTCACCGCAGGGTGCCCTGAAAGTGCTTCATGGCAACATCGCCCCAAAGGGCGGCATCGTCAAGATGTCGGCAGTGGATCCCTCCATGTACAAACATACGGGTCCTGCGCGCGTGTTCGACAGCGAAGAGGATGCATGCCAGGCGATTTTCGGGGGTGAAATCAATCCGGGAGACGTCGTCGTCATTCGCTACGAAGGCCCCAAAGGCGGTCCTGGAATGCGCGAGATGCTTACGCCTACGTCTGCAATCGTTGGCATGGGTCTTTCCAAGAGCGTGGCGCTTCTTACCGATGGTCGATTCTCCGGCGCCTCTAAGGGTCCGTGCGTCGGCCATATCAGCCCCGAAGCTGCAGCGGGCGGCCCCATCGCTTACGTTCACGAGGGTGATTCCATCACGGTGGACATCGAGGGCGGCGTCATCAGCCTGAATATCCCCGATGAAGAACTCGAACAGCGCAAGGCTAACTGGGTCGCACCCGCTTTGAAGCACAACCATGGTGTGTTGGCGAAGTACGAGAAACTTGTCAGTTCTGCTGACGAAGGAGCGTATGTGTCATGAGCGAAAAGCAGCGAAATGCTTCCACCGAGTCGAAAGCATCGATGACCGTTGCCCAGGCCGGCGCCCCCGATGGCCTGGGAAGCAAGAACCCCAAACAGGGTATGAAGCTTACCGGTGCTCAGGCGGTTATCGCTTCCCTCGAAGCCGAGGGCGTCGAAAAGCTGTTTGGTTATCCGGGCGGCCAGGCTATCAAGATCTACGACGCGCTTTACGATTCGAAGCAGATCCACCACATCCTTGCTCGTCATGAGCAGGCCGCGGTTCACGAAGCGGATGGCTACGCTCGTTCTACTGGCAAAGTGGGTGTCGTGCTGGTAACCAGTGGTCCTGGTGCCACCAACACGGTTACGGGCATTGCGACTGCGTACATGGATTCGGTTCCGCTGGTGGTTATCACGGGTCAGGTTCCGCGCGCAATGATCGGAACCGATTCCTTTCAGGAATGCGATATCGTTGGCATCACCATTCCCATCGTCAAGCACAGCTTCTTGCTGCAAAGCATCGAGGATTTGCCCAAGACGTTTCGCGAGGCGTTCCATATTGCTAAAACCGGCCGCCCAGGTCCGGTGCTTATCGACATCCCGTCCGATCTTGCAAGCCAGGAAATAGTCTTCGATTATCCGGATGACGTGAACATCCCGTCCTACCGTCCGACCTACCGTGGCAATGCCAAGCAGATCCGCGCTGCGGTCGAAGCCATCAAGAAGTCCGAGCGCCCCGTAATGTATGTGGGCGGCGGCGTTGGTATCTCGGGAGCCTCCAAAGAGGCCGTTGAACTTTCGCGTATAGCGCAGATCCCCGTGGTTACTACGCTTATGGCAAAGGGTGCTGTCCCCGAGAACTACGAGCTCAACCTTGGCATGGTTGGCATGCATGGTTCCAAGTACGCGAATATGACACTTAATCAGTCCGATCTCATCATCTGTTGTGGAGCTCGATTCTCAGATCGTGTCACCGGCAAGCTTGATGGGTTCGCGCCCGATGCGAAGGTTATTCACATCGATATAGACCCTGCCGAGATCGGTAAGAATCGTGAGGCTCAGATTCCTATCGTGGGCGACTTGAAAGGCGTTTTGGAAGCTATGGTTGCCTCGTTCTCCAAATCGACCGACGCGCCCGCTTCCGGCGAATGGGTTCGCACGGTGCTTTCGTGGCGCGATCGTTTCCCGCTCTACGATGCCGGTGTCGGCGACAACCCTGCCGAGATCGTGCCCGAAATCGCAATGCGACAGCTTTCTGATGCGCTTGATCCTATGAACAGCATCGTGGTAACCGAGGTTGGCCAGCATCAGATGTGGGCCGCTCAGATGATCGAGCGAGATGCCCCACGCACGTTCCTTACTTCGGGCGGTTTGGGCACCATGGGCTTCGGCTTCCCTGCGGCGATTGGCGCGCAGGTGGGCAACCCCGATAAGACGGTCGTTTGCGTTGCGGGCGACGGTTCGTTCCAGATGAACAGCCAGGAAATGGCAACGGCAGCTATTAATGGCATTCCCGTCAAGGTAGTTATCGTTGACAATCGCGCGCTCGGCATGGTTCATCAGTGGCAAAAGCTCTTCTATCACGAGCGCTTCTCGTTTACCGAGCTTGCTCCTGTGCCCGATTTCGTGAAGCTTTCTGAAGCATACGGATGGGGTGGGGAATTGGTTTCCGATCCAGCCCAGCTTCCCGCTGCGTATCAGCGCATGCTTGATTTTGATGGCCCGTACCTGCTTGACGTTGCCATCTCACGCGATCAGAACGTGTTTCCCATGGTTGCCCCTGGCTCTTCTTTGGGCGACGTCATGGGCGCCATCGATAGCGAAGCAGACGGCACGCGCATCATGGGCACCGAGCCAGTTGGCAAGGCTGTCGAAGCCGAGCAAGCTACGAAGGAAGGGGAGGATCGATAATGACCGAATCCATTCACATTCTCTCGGTGCTTGTCGAAAACAAGCCTGGCGTCCTTTCCCGTGTTACCGGCATGATCTCGCGACGCGGCTTCAACATCGATTCGCTGGCGGTAGGTCCTACTGAAGATCCCACGCGTTCTCGCGTAACCATCGTTGTATCTGCCGATGAGGTGGCTTACGAGCAAATCACCAAGCAGCTGCATAAACTTGTGAGTGTTCACAAGATCACCGACCTCACCAACGATAGCGCGATCGAACGCGAACTGGTTCTGTTCAAAGTGAATGCCCCGGCTGATCATCGCAGCGAGATCATTGAAATCGCCAACGTGTTCCGTGCCAATATCGTCGATGTCGGCCGGTCGTCGTTGACGGTGGAGGCTACCGGCGACGAAAGCAAGCTAAAGGGTATGGAAGATTTGTTCCGCGCATATGGCATCAAGGAGATTACCCGTACGGGCAAGATCGCCATGTCGCGTAACTCAAAGGACGTCTAGTCCGAAACACGGCACTAGACCCAATCATTTTGGTTTCACCGCCTGAACAGGCGACGAACAGAGGGTTGCAATCCAATAGTCGATCAGAAAGGGAATGAACATGGCTATTGAAATTCTTTACGACAAGGACGTGAATCCCGAGATCATCCAGGGAAAGAAGATCGCCATCATCGGCTATGGCTCCCAGGGCCATGCCCATGCGCTTAATCTTCACGATTCCGGATGCGATGTTCGCGTTGGTCTTCGCTCCGAATCCAAGTCGGCCGAGGAAGCTCGAGAGCATGGTTTGAAGGTCGTCGATATCGATACCGCAGCAGAAGAAGCCGACGTGGTCATGATCCTTATTCCCGATGAGATCCAGGCTAAGACGTACGAGGAGCACATCGCGCCGCACCTGCATCCTGGCGACACGCTCGCGTTTGCTCATGGTTTCAACATTCACTATGGCTATATCAAGGCCCCTGAAGGCGTTAACGTCATCATGGTTGCCCCTAAGGGCCCGGGTCATATCGTTCGTCGCCAGTACACCGAGGGCTCCGGCGTTCCTGATCTGTGCTGCGTCTACGAGGACGCCACCGGTGATGCTTGGGATATCGCGCTTTCTTATGGTTGGGCGATCGGCGGCGGCCGCGCTGGCCTCATGAAGGGCACCTTTGCTCAGGAGACCGAGGAAGACCTCTTCGGCGAGCAGGCGGTTCTTTGCGGCGGCCTGGTCGAGCTGGTCAAGGCTGGTTTCGAAACGCTGACCGAGGCAGGCTATCCGCCCGAGCTTGCTTACTTCGAGTGCTATCACGAAATGAAGATGATCGTCGACCTTATGTACGAGAGCGGCATCCATTTCATGAATTACTCTATCTCGAACACTGCAGAGTACGGCGAGTACTATGCTGGCCCCAAGGTCATCAACGATGAGTCCCGTAAGGCCATGAAGCTCATCCTCGAGCGTATCCAGAACGGTGAGTTCGCTAAGGAGTTCGTTGCCGACTGCAACAACAACCATAAGTGGCTTCTCGAGCAGCGCGAAGCTCTGAACAACCATCCCATCGAGACGACCGGTGCTCAGGTTCGCAGCATGTTCACGTGGGTTAAGAAGTCCGAGGACTAGTTCGCTTCGGTTTCTTAACGACATGATTCAAGCGCACGGTAGTCGCGACTGCCTGTGCGCTCACCGACGGACCCGCCAGCGCGCTTGTGCTGACGGGTCCGCTTTGTGTTTAATAAGACTGCTGAAATCACTGTGCGGATTCGAGAAGTCTTAAGGGGCTGGTCCGATCATGTCTAACAAGGTACTGGTAACCGAACGTGTTGACGCAACGTGCATCAATGTTTTGCGTATGCGTGGTTGCGAGGTTGAAACGCGTCTTGATTTGACCGAGGACGAGTTGGTCTCGTGCATCGACGGTTTCGACGCGATGGTGGTTCGTTCGCATACTCCAGTAACTCGCCGCGTCATCGAGGCGGGTAAGTCGCTGAAGGTTATCGGGCGTGCCGGCGTCAGCATCGACAACATCGACGTCACGGCCGCAACTGAGGCAGGGGTTATCGTTTGCAACGCGCCGACGTCCAACATCGTTTCCGCTGCCGAGTTCGCCATGAGCTTGATCTTGGCTTGTGCCCGTAAACTTCCTCAAGCAAATAAGTCCATGCACGAGGGTAAATGGGAAACCGCTTTCGATGGCACGGAGCTGTACGAGAAAACGCTCGCTATTGTCGGCCTTGGCCGCGTTGGCGGATTGGTTGCCGAACGCGCAGCTGCCTTCGGCATGAAGATCATCGGCTATGATCCTTATTGCAACGCCGATCGCGCGAGTGCCTTGGGCGTCACCCTGTATGAAAACCTGAACGACCTGCTTCCGCTTGCTGATGTCATTAGCGTTCACCTTCCGCGTACGTCCGAGACTCGTGGTATGTTCGGTCCCAACGAGTTTGCCATTATGAAGGATGGTGTCATTCTCGTGAACGTCGCAAGGGGCGGTATCTTCGACGAAGCTTCGCTGGCCGATTTTGTTGCAGCTGGTAAGATCGGCGCAGTTGGACTGGATGTTCACGATGAGGAGCCGTGCTTCGAGTCGCCGCTGCATGAGTTCCACAATGTCATTCTTACTCCGCATATTGGAGCAGCTACGTTCGAGGCGCAGCGTCGTGCAGGTGTTCAGATTGCCAACTATGTCGCTGCGGGCCTTGCAGGTTCGCTTGTTCCTACTGCAGTTAACATGGCTCCTGTTCCGCCCGAGGTCCTTGATGCTGTTGGCCCTTATGTTCCCGCTTGTCAAATGCTTGGCAGCATGCTTGCGCAGATCAACCCCACCATTCCGCAAACGCTTAAGTTCACCGCTTCGGGCAACATCGCCGCTGCCGATACCACCGTTTTGGTTGCAAGCGTTTTGAAGGGCCTGCTTTCATACAAGAAGGGTGTCACGGTCACGCCCGTTAATGCAGAACAGGTTGCTAAGAGGCACGGTATCGATGTGGTAACCGCATCCGACCCCAACACGCTTGGCTATTTCTCTTCGGTTTCCATTGTCGCTGATGGCATTGAGGCCTCGTGCACCAGGTCTGATCCGGGCCGACCGGCGCGCATTATTTCGCTATTCGGGTACGACATGGATATCGAGCCAGGTGAACAGTCGCTCATTTTCGAGTACGGCGATGCATCCGGCCGCATTGGCGTTATCGGTACTATCTTGGGCCAGCATGACATCAATATCACTACTTTGAGGATCGGTACCCGCTCCGATTCCGACAGGGCCGTAGTCTATATGAACGTTCAGGGTGACGTCACCGACGAGATCATCGGCGAGCTTCGCGGAGCAATCAGCGATCTGAAGAATCTTTGGTACGTAAAGCTGTAACCCGTAGGAAACTTTTTTCGGGAAATCGTTCGACTTGTAACGCGATTGAAATGAACAAGTATCTATGCTGCAAGTCGTATGTTGAACGTTGAGGATCGGTTCCGCTGTTCAAATAGACAGTGGAACCTTTTTCTTTTGGAAAGGAGAGTACGCATGGCGCGCAAAATCAAGATCTTTGACACTACCATGCGCGATGGTGAGCAATCGCCTGGCGCATCGATGAACACTGACGAGAAACTCGTGGTGACGCGCGAACTACTGCGTATGAATGTCGACGTCATCGAGGCGGGTTTTCCGATTTCTTCGCCTGGTGATTTCGAGAGCGTCCGGAAGATCGCTGAGGTCATTGGCGACAATGCTGTCGTGTGCGCACTTACCCGTGCCGTTGATAAAGACATCGAGGTTGCCGCTGACGCTCTCAAGTATGCCAAACGCCCTCGCATCCATACCGGTTTGGGCGTTTCTCCTTCCCATATGCGCGACAAGCTTCACATCACCGAAGATCAATGCATCGAGAAAGCGGCTCACGCGGTTGCCTACGCCAAGCAGTTCGTTGACGACGTTGAATTTTATGCCGAAGACGCCGGGCGTTCGGATTACGACTTTCTTGTTCGCGTGATTCAAGCAGCTGTTGACGCCGGCGCTACTGTCGTGAACATTCCTGACACCACGGGTTATTCATTGCCAAGCGAATTCGGACGTCGTATCAAGTACTTGCACGACAATGTTAAAGGCATCGAGAACGTTGACATCTCCGTTCATTGTCATAACGACCTCGGCATGGCAACCGCTCTTGCCATTGAAGGCGTTCGCAACGGCGCCACGCAAATCGAGTGCACCATCAACGGTTTGGGTGAGCGCGCCGGCAATACTGCCGTTGAAGAAGTGGTTATGGCCATCCGCATGCACGAGCAAGAGCTCGATGCCTTCACCGACGTGAACTCTCGTGAATTCGTGAAAGCGAGCCGCTTGATCACCAACATCACAGGCATGACCGTTCAGGCTAATAAAGCCATCGTTGGTTCTAACGCGTTCGCGCATTCTTCGGGCATTCACCAGGATGGCGTTTTGAAGAAGCGCGACACGTACGAGATCATTGATCCCGAGGATGTTGGAGCTGGCCATTCCAAGATCATCCTTACTGCGCGCAGCGGTCATGCGGCATTGAAGCATCGCTTGGAAGAACTTGGTTATAACTACGAAGGCGAGCAGCTTGATAAGGTCTACGAGGCGTTCTTGAACCTCGCCGACAAGAAGAAGGAAGTCTACGACGAAGACCTCGAGAGCCTTGTCAATGAACAGTCGCGTACTGCGAAGGGCATCTACACCCTCAAGAGCCTTCAGGTTAGTTGCGGTTATCCGCTTACGCCTACCGCTACGCTTACCATGGCGGATGCTTTTGGCAGCCTCAAAACAGTTGCCGCGTACGGCACTGGGCCGGTCGATGCGGCATTCAAGGCCGTTGACATGATCGTGGACGTCGAAAACGACCTTCAGGAGTTCTCGGTTCAGTCCGTCAGCCGTGGCATAGATGCCCTGGGTGAGGTCACCGTTCGCCTTGCTGCAGCCGATGGCGAGGTGTTTATCGGGCGCGGTTCCGACAACGATATCATCGTTTCGTCTGCTAAGGCTTATATCAATGCTCTGAACAGGCTTCTTTCTGTTCATGCTGAACGTAATAAATAAAGATCGGCATAATGGA
>URZP01000057.1 GCA_900552365.1 uncultured Coriobacteriaceae bacterium | reverse complement strand
GTGGCACGCAGCCGCCATCCCAAGTCGATGGTACTCGCAAGTTCGGTTGAGCCCATGGCGTTTAACGTCGGCATCTCTTTTGGCACCGCAGTGGGCGGCGCCGTGGTAAGCAGCATTGGCATTGCGTACGTGGGCGCAGTGGGCGCTGCGTTCTCGCTTGTGGCCTGGGCGCTCACGCTGGTGACGATTAAGTTGGCTCGCTGGGAGCGCCGCCGCGGTTAGCGCAATTGCAGCCAAAAGACGCAGCACCGCCCACCATCTTTTGACCGCCTGGCGTTCGCTCCTGCAGCCATGCAACACGTCGCCCGCCGCCCAAGTCAACATCTTTCCCGGCGCTATTTAACCACGCAAAACGCATCCTGTTAAGATTATCGCTATCGTTTTTCGCAATCTGAAAATCGATAGAATCGCAGGTAAAGCTTTCGTAGTCTGAAATGGTCAATCCACACGAAAGGGGTTTACCACATGGACAAGAAAGCAGTTGTAATCGCCGGCGCCGGCAGCACCCACACTCCCGGCATCATCCAGAGCCTATTGCAGAAGAAAAACGAATTGCCGCTGCGCAAACTCGCCCTGTACGACATCGACGAGAAGCGCATGCATCTCGTCTACGACATCATGAAGCAGTTCATCGAGCAGGAAGCTCCTGACATCGAAGTTGTCGTGACGACCGATCCCGAAAAGGCATTCACCGATGTCGACTTCGTCTTCGCACAAATCCGCCAGGGTGGCCTTCAGATGCGTCGCCAGGACGAGCGCATCCCTCTCAAGTACGGTTGCGTGGGACAGGAAACCTGCGGCGCCGGCGGTTCGATCTCCTATGGCATCAGGTCCATCCCCGGCGTCTTCGACCTCGTACGCTACGCCAAGAAATACAGTCCAGACGCCTGGATCCTCAACTATTCCAACCCCGCCGCAGTTGTCGCCGAGGCCACACGTCGCGAGTTTAACAACGACCATATCCTTAACATCTGCGATATGCCCACGGCTATCTTGCTCTCGTACTCTAAGATGCTCGGACTTCCCAGCTGGCGCGATATCGACCCCATGTATTTTGGACTCAATCACTTTGGCTGGTTTACCAAAATCTACGACAAGCAGGGACGCGATCGTCTGCCGGAGCTCCGTCAGATGATTCTCGAGCACGGCATGGCCGTGAGCGACAAGCATCACAAGGACAAGGACTGGATGCACACCTGGGGTCAATACGTCAAGATTGTGAAGGACTATCCCGAGTATCTGCCCAACAGCTACCTGCAGTACTACCTGTACTCCAAAGACATGGCAGATGACATGGACCCCAACTGGACGCGCGCCGACAACGTCATCAACGGACGCGAGAAGGAGATGTTTGCCGAGCACGACAAGTACCTGGCAGATCCTGCCAATTACAAGAGCCCCGTACAGAGCTTCACGGTCTTTGGCGACTTTATCGTCGACGCAGCCGCCTCTATCGCCTACAACAAGTGCGAACGTTATCTCGTAATCGTCGAGAATAACGGTGCCATCCCCAATCTGCCCGACGACGCCATGGTCGAGGTTCCCGCCTACCTGCGCTCTTGGGGCCCCGAACCCATCAGCCAGTCTGCTATCCCCACCTTTTACAAGGGTCTTATCGAAGAGCAGAATGCCAGTGAGAAGCTCGCCGTCGACGCATATTACGAGCATTCCTACCAGAAGGCGCTCGAAGCCATCGCAATCAACAAGACCGTCCCTTCGACTACCGTCGCGCGCCAAATCCTCGACGACCTGATCGAAGCGAACGGCGATTATTGGCCGACCCTGTCCTAACTCCCCGCGCATCGAAGGAACATCATGAAAGAAAGCAAGCTCTACAGCGAGTTCCAGAGACTCGGCAAGGTGCTCATGGCGCCGGTCCTCCTCCTGCCCGTTTCCGGCATTTTGGTCGGTCTGGGCTCCGCCCTTTCCAATGCTAACCTCATCTCGCTCTGCCCGCTTTTGGGCACCGAGCCGATGGTGATCTTTAGCACACTCATCAAAGCAGCCGGCAACGTTATCAATGGTAACATCTCGGTTCTCTTTGCGATCTGCATCGCCTACGGTTACGCCAAGGCCGAGAAGGCGACCGCCGCACTCTCAGGCTTCATCGGCTACATGACCATGAACACGATCATGGGTCAGCTGCTTATCCTGCTGGGCATCATCGATCCCGCCAACCTGCAGACCGGTCAGAACGCCATCCTGGGCGTAACCACACTCGACACCGGCGTATTCGGCGGCATCATCATCGGCTTGGTAGTCGCGTGGATCCACAACCGATTCTATAAGGTGCAGCTTCCGCCGGTGCTCGGCATCTTCAACGGTACACGCTGCGTCCCCGCCCTCACCGTCGTTTTCGCGAGCCTAGTGGGCGTTGCGCTCGCCTTCGTGTTTCCGTTTGTGCAAACCGGCCTAAAGGCCGCCTCGACACTCATCGATTCCACCGGGGTGTTTGGCGCGTTCATCTATGGCTTCTCCGAGCGCATGCTTCTGCCCTTCGGCCTGCACCATTTCATCTACCTGCCGTTTTTCTTCACTTCTCTGGGCGGTAGCATCCAGGTTGACGGCCAGACCGTCGAGGGCGCTGTCAACATCTACAACGCCATGCTCAACACGCCCGGCATGATGTACGACATCGACATCTCAAAATACGTCATGAACGGCAAGGTGCTGTTCGCCATGTGCGGCCTGCCCGCAGCGGCGCTCGCCATCTACCACTGTGCCCGTCCCGAGAATAAAAAGAAGGTCGGCTCCCTCATGATCGCCGCCGTCATTCCGGCCGCCATCATGGGCATAACCGAACCGCTCGAGTACTCCTTCCTCTTTGTAGCGCCCGTACTCTACGTGGTCCACGCCCTGCTGTGCGGCATCGCGTATGTACTCACCTACCTGGTACAGTTCAATGTGCCCGGGCCTTCCGCCTTCGGCGGACCGCTCCTCTCGTGGATCTTCAACGGCATCATGAACGCCGACAAAGGCTCCAACTGGTTCTGGCTTATTCCGCTCGGCATCGCTTACTTCGGGATCTATTACGTGCTGTTCCGCACCTTTATCAAGAAATTTGACCTCAAAACCCCGGGCCGCGAGGATGATGACACGCAGACAGCGGATGACACGTCGGCCATCGACCCCAAAGCACCTGTCCAGGTAAGCGACCTCATCCCGCAGATCGTGGAAGCCGTGGGCGGCGCCGATAACATCTCGGGTGTCAACGCCTGCTTCACCCGCCTGAGGCTCAGCCTCAAAGACACCGCCCTGGTCAAGGACGATAGCGTCTTCACCAAAGACCTCGGCGCCAGCGCCATCGTGCACGTTGGCGGCGGTGTTCAGATCGTTTACGGCAATAAAGCTTCTGTCTACAAAGTCGAAATGAGAGAATACTTGGGCATGGAATAAATCCGTCCCATAGCTTCACCACAATGCTCCGGAGATGGCATATCCGCTCCGGAGCATTATTGTTTGGAGTGATTTGAATGTCGATGTACGAGGTCTATTCGAACCTCAGGTCTTGTATCGAAGACGTCGAGAAGGGCGGCAGCCTTGACGCCCACATCGCACTCTACGCCCTTTCCCATCACGACGAGGTCCCAGAGCTCTCAATAGAAGAACTTGCCCGCGCGTGCAATACATCGCCCGCGACCATCTCGCGCTTCTGCAGGCGCGTAAACGGCTCGAGCTTTCGATCGTTCAAAGAGCAAGTTGACGACTTCAACGCTTGGCTCCAGCGTGAGACAACCGAGGCAAGGGCTCATAAGCAAATCGATATACCCTGGTATTTCGATATCGTAGAGACCTCTTTGCTTGAAACAAAACGCCTGCTCGCTGAAGATCGACTCGAGCGGGCCGTTGACTGGCTTCTCGATGCGCAAAATGTCTACGTATACGGAAGCTCATTCTCCAATCTCGTCGCCCGCTCACTCTGCGAAAAGCTGAGCCGCGTAAACCGACTGTGCTTCTCATTTGGCTCCGTCAAGGGACAGGAGACGTCGCTCTGTCTGCTCCAACCCGACGATCTAGCCATCTTTGTATCGTTCTCAGGGAAGACGAGCCATATCTTCAATCTTTACGTTGAGGCCAAGCGGCGAGGTTGCCGCGTTATTTGGATATCGAGCAACATGACATTCGATAACAACGGGGCGCGCGAGCTCTTGCTACCCGTGAGCGCGGAGTCAATCAGCGAGTACTCGACCGCCTTGGTTGAGGGCATGAGCCTACAAAGCGCGGTTAACGCTCTGTATATCAGCTGTGCAAATCGACTTCGGGCGCAGCGCTAGCCGTAAACACACTAGGACTGAAAAGGACGCACCTCACCGTTGCAAGGCGCCCGAGCACACGATAGGCAGTGCCAAAAGAGAGCAGCGAGCACGTCATGCACTTGCCCATTCGCCCCAAAACAGCACAGGCCGGCGCCCGATTGTAGAATCGGACGCCGGCCTGTATTAATCTTGATCGTGTGTTTGAGGCGTTTACTCCATACCCAGCAGCTCGCGCATCTGAGTTGCGTAGTTAGATGCCATGTTACCGTAGACAATCTGCACGCCGCCGTTGACATGCACGATGCCACGCGCTTCGAGCTTTTCGGTAAACTCGGCGTCATCAACCACCTTGTCACAGTCATTGAGCTGGATGCGCAGACGGGTGAAGCAGGCCTCGACAGACTTAATGTTGTTGTCGCCGCCCACTGCCTCAACGATGGCGGGAATGAGGTCGCTGATCACGGTCTTGGGAGCCTTTTCGGCCTCATCGTCGGACTCTTCCTCGCGGCCGGGGGTCTTAAGGCCCTTCTTAAGAATGATGAACTTGAAGACGAAGTAGTACGCCACGAAGTAGATGGGGCCGAGGAACAGGATAACCTGCCAGTTGGAGCCCTTGGCTGCACCCATAATGCCATTAAAGATCAACGACAGGAGCGGGCCGCCAAAGGATGCGGAACCGGCCACGTTGAACTGCAGGATATAGGTCAGCGCATAGGCAAGACCAGCCATGAGGGCGTGGAACACGTAGAGGATGGGCGCGATAAACAGGAAGGAGTACTCGAGCGGCTCGGTAATGCCGGAGAGGATGCAAGGCACCACGATGGCGATCATGAGCGCTGCGGTCTTCTTCTTGTTCTTGGGAAGTGCCGTCTTGTAGAAGGCGAGTGCAGCGCCGGGCAGGCCGAACATGGCGAAGATAACCTTGCCGTTCATGACAAAACGGCTGACCTCAATGTTAAACGGCGTGCTGGGAGAGCCCAGGATCGCGTTGTAGATATTGATAGCGCCCTGAACAGTCTGGCCGTCGATGGTCTCGACGCCACCGAGCGACGTGAAGAAGAACGGCAAATAGACAAAGTGATGCAGGCCAAAAGGCAGGAGCATGCGCTCGCCGGCGCCGTAGACAAATGCACCAAAGGCACCCGTAGTCTTGATGAACTCGGACAGTGCGCCGAGAGCGTTCTGAATAAACGGGAAAACAAAGGACATGACCAATGCGAGGATGCTGCATGAGAGCAGCGTCACCGCCGGGATAAAGCGCGTGCCGTTGAAGATGGAGAACACGGCAGGCAGCTCAATCTTGTAGTAACGGTTATGCAACCATGCGACGATTGCACCCACCAGAAGACCGCCGATAACGCCAGTGTCGAGCGTGGTGATACCGAGGATTGTGCTCTGGCCCGTCGTAAGATTCGCGGGATCGATAACGCCAGTCGCCGTAAGGAATGTGCCCATCACGGAGTTCATGCACATGTAGCCCAAAAAGCCACAAAGCGCCGCGGTAGCCTTCTCGGACTTGGCGAAGCCATAGGCGAGACAAATCGAGAAGATAACCGGGATGTCGTTCATAACGATGCCGGCTGCGGCCTTGAGAATCGAAAAGAAAATCGCAAAGCCCGGAGCAGCAAGCCAGGGAACAGCTGCCGTAAGGGTGGGGCTGGTAAAGGCATTACCAAAGCCCTGAAGGATGCCGGCGATTGGCAGGATCAGGACAGGCGTCATGAGGACTTTGCCCAGGCGCTGGAACTTTGCCAGCAGCTCATCTTTGTTCATGGGATACCCCTCTTAAAGAAACGGGGCGTGCAGTTCTACAACCCACACGCCCCATAACAGTTGTCAAGCGCTATGGAACTAGTTACTTAAGCTCCGGCCAGTAATCCTTATTGGCCTCAATGAGCTTATCGAGCACCTTGCGCGCCTTCTTTGCGTCACCGACCAGACGATTAAGCGTGAGTGCCTGCAGGGCCTTCTCGTAGGAACCCTCCATCCAAGCCTCAACAGTCAGACGCTCATAGGCGTACTGGTTCTCCATAAGGCCGCGATAGAAGGTGCCGATCTTGCCAACAGCATAGGGCTGCGGGCCATTGGCGCCCACGCTTGCCGCGACCTCGACCATGGCGTCATCGGGCATACCCTCGATAATGCCGTTATTGGGCACGATGACAATGAAGGTCTTATTGGTGTTGCGATAAATGGCCGAGGTGATTTCCACGATCATATCGCCATGAGCATCGTTCTGCACAACCGAGGAGTTCTTTGCGGTGCCGACTTTGGCAACACGCTCGCACTCGGCGAACACGCGCTTCTCACGACCGTTGATAACCTCGTCGGAACGAGTGTAGTCGGGGTCGAGGTGAGCGACCTTGTACTCGGGATACAGATAGTACTGCAGATAAGTGTTGGGCAGATAGTCGGGGAAGTCCTCGAGCATGTCCTTGACCATGGCGTAGGTGTCGAGCCAGGACTGGTCACGCTGCTCGGCATCGGCAGGAAGGAAGCCGTTCTTCTCCGTGTACTCCTTAATCTGCGGGACGAGGTCATGGCCCTCTTCATCGTAGATGTGCTTGAACCAACCGAAGTGATTGAGACCAAAGTACACGGGCTCCGTCTTGCTCATATCGCGACCGAGCAGGCGGCCGTAAGAGCGCATGAGGTTGACGGGCTGATCGCAGATGTTGAGGACGCGATGCTCATCGGGCAGGACGCGCTCGAGACCATATGCCACAATAGCAGCCGGGTTGGTGTAGTTGATAATCCACGCCTCCGGGCTATGAGCGCGAACGTCGTTGACGATCTCAACCATGTCATGCATGGAGCGCATACCGTAAGCCATGCCGCCAGGGCCCACCGTTTCCTGGCCGATGATTCCCATATGCAGCGGAATCTTCTCGTCCTTGCTACGCATCTCGTAGCCGCCGGTACGAATCTGGCAGAGCACAAAGTCGACGTCGGTGTAAGCCTCGTCCTTATCGGTGGTGTAACCAAACTCCACACCGGGCTCCTCCTCGGCGAAGAGGATCTTGCCAAACTCGCCGATCGGACGCTGACGCTCGGCATCGATGTCATAGAGCATCACGCGGTTCAGCGGCAGAATGTCCATGTGCTTGGTCAGGGCTTTAAGAATGCCAGGGCACCACGTGGAGCCGCCGCCAACGATCACAATATTGAGCTTATCCTTCATGTTCCGTCCCTCCAGGGTTGGCTGATCGGTGTTCTCGAAGACCTTGGGCTCCGCGGTTGTCCTCGGCTTGCTTCGTTTCGATTGATATTTTGCGACATAAGGTCATCTGAGAGTCTCCGTGTGGGCCAATGCGAAACGGGGACACATGATTTCGCTCACAACACAGATATGTGTAGGCAGACACGCACGTTTGCCCAGTTCATGGGCAATAGGCAATCTTGACCGATTACCGATTTCTCACCTGGCAACACAAAGCGGTACCATATATACGACGAGGTGCGAGGGGCTGAAACATCTTATGAAAGATCAAGAATCTTTTTATGATCATGTGCGAGCTGGCGAGAGCAAGCTCAACGATCTCGAAGGCGAGATCATGCGCTACATCATCGAGCTGCGTGATGATATTGACGATGTCACGCTTAAGAGCGTTGCTGAACGGTTCTTCGTCGCTCCCAATACAATCGTCAGGCTTGCCCACAAGCTTGGCTTCTCGGGGTTTACGGAGCTCAAACAATCGTATTCCGCCTCGCTCGACCGCAATCGATTCACTATCGAGGCACTTCCTCTTGATACCCAGCTCGTACAGACCAAAGATCTGCTTAACGACCGGGTCATCGATTCGGTTGTGAGTCTTATCCAAGACGCCTCGCATATCGTGTTCTTCTGCTCGGGCTTTTCGAAGTACCCGTGCCTTGAGATGGCTGAAAAGCTCAAGATTATGGGCAAGAACACCGACACGCTCAGTGAACGCCACGTCATGAGGCATTACGCAGAACTCCTCGGCAAAAACGACCTGGTCTTCAGCGTTTCCGTAAGCGGCGAGACGCAGGTGTCTATTGATGCCACATCGATAGCCAAAACGCGCGGATGCAAGGTCGTCACGCTCACCGGCTTTTCTCGAAATTCTCTCTCGAAACTAGCCGACTACCCTATCTACACCGTGCAAAAAGAAATCCGCTTGGGCAGCATGGACCTCGACAGTCGATTGATGTTCTATTACGTTTTCGAATTGATTTTTGAGCGCTACTTCAAACTGGCCAAGAAATAAAACTTGGCATGCGCCCGGCTTCGACTCTTTAGCAGCCTTCTATATGAAAGGTATCGTCCTGTGCAACGCGTACTGTTTATCTGCTATGGGAACATCTGCCGCTCGACGATGGCCGAGTCGGTGTTTACCGAGCTGGTGCGGCGCGCCGGGCGCGCGGGCGAGTTTGTCGTTGATTCCGCTGCGACCTCGACCGAGGAGATCGGCAACCCGCCACACCACGGTACCGTTGCCAAGCTACGCGAGGTCGGGATTCCCGTCGTCGCACATCGCGCACGTCAGGTGCGTCGCGCGGAGTATGGCGACTGGGACCACATTGTCTATATGGACGACGAGAACGCGCGTGGCCTGCGTCG
>URZP01000056.1 GCA_900552365.1 uncultured Coriobacteriaceae bacterium | reverse complement strand
CGGGTCGGGCCGGTCAGCTGCGTTTACGCACTACCAGCTGCGCCGGATCCCCAAATTTGAAGCTGCAAAGGCGAACCAAAGTAACTAATTGCAGTAAGCAGATGCGGTAAAGGGACTCTTCCTTTTCCGCATCTGCTTATCAGAAAGATTGATTGTTGTTTTCAAGCGAGTAGCCGCTCGCCCGCTTCTCACACATATCGTTCCACGCGCAGTTTCGCAGCGAGCGCAGCGAAGCGAGAATGTTTGAGCATGGAATGATATGTGTGAGAAGCGGGCGGGAGGGATACGAGCGCCCCGCGAGAATGTTTGAGCATGGAATGATATAAGGGCGGCTCCCGCCGAGCAGCGGACTTACGCCTAGCGGATATGCGCGGGTTTTCCGCCCCAGTAGAAGCGGCAGAAGGCTCGTTTGCGCTTTTGGGGTTTGCCTACGAGTTCCATGGTGGCGATGGCGATGTCTTCGGCTGCGTGGGGGCGGCGTAGAACTTCGCCGTTGATGAGCAGGGCTTTGAGTGATTCGGGATGGTCGTGCAGGTGGCGCAGGGTTACGATGAGCTCTCGTGCCGTGGTGACGTGCATGCTGGCGCCCATACCGGTGAGCATAGTGGTGTTGGCCTTTTCTTGGCCGTACGATTTGCCCAGCAGGATCATCGGCAGATGTGCGCACAGGCATTCGGTGACCGTGAGTCCTCCTGATTTGAGGATTGCCAGGTCGCAGCCGTGCATGAGGGCCGACATGTCGTCGACATAGTCCAACACCGTGACGTTCTCGAGCTTCATGGCATCGAAGAGCGTCTTCAGCCGGGTGGCATATTCTACGTCTTTGCCGGGCAAAAAGACAAAGTGCATGTCTTCGAAGCTGCGCAGGAAGGGGAGCGTGTGGTCCATCGCCGCGCGAAAGCGGACGTAAGGCTGAGGCAAGCTGGCGCCGGCCATTACCAGCACGACGGTCTTGTCGGTGGGGAGGTTGAACTTGGCTAGCTCTTCCTCGCGATCGTAATCCGTGTCGAATCCGACGCGAATGGGAATGCCGGTAATGCGAATCTTTGCCTCGGGCACCTTGCGCGGACGCAGCGTTTCGGCCATAAATTCGTTGGCAACACAGAATAGATCGGTGTCCTTGTGGGGCCACCAGCCCTCGACTTCGTAGTCGGTCGGTACGCAGATGACCGGATAATCGATACCCGTAATTACGCGGGCACCCACGGCAACATTAGCTGCTGTGATGTGCGTTGCGACCACGGCTATGGGCCTGCGGCTACGAATATATTCGTTGAAGGCGGGGAACATAATTCGCGACCATGCCGTGCCACCACCCCAGAGAAGATGTCCCGTAAGCGTATATCGCCAGGTCAGGTCGTAAATGGGGCGCGTGGCTCCCGTAAAAGAAGCCGCAGTCTTATTGCCGTCGAATTTAATACGTCCAAAATCAAGGATATCGAGCACTTCAATCTCAACATCCTCGGGGATGCCATTGGTGCCGCGAATGAGGTCGAATGCCTGCGCAATCGCATTTGCGGCGGCCTTGTGGCCCGAGCCGACCGAGGCGTGCACGATGGTCACGAGAGGTTTTTGCTGAGCCAAGAGAGCGGTTTGCTCCGATTGGGGAGTGTTGTGCGTGAGCAGGGGAGCGTCGTCGCTCGTCTGCGTCTGATCCATCGATAACTCCCCTTCGACGTTGTAACACGGACTTATCATTGTAGTGCATGAGTGTCACGTTCACGTAAATTTGGGTATGAGCGCAAAGAACGACAACGTTTCGACGAGAGGACTCTTTATGGCTACCGACCAGACGATCGATGTTGCGATTATCGGCGGCGGTCCCGCGGGTTATGCTGCCGCCATTTATGCGGCGCGCGCCAACCTGACGACGACTGTCCTTGAGCAGGGCATGTCGGGCGGACAGATCGCCACGAGCAACGAGATTGAGAATTATCCTGGCATTCCGCTGCTGAGCGGTGCTGAACTTGGTGAGCGGTTCCAACAGCATGCTGAAGGCCTGGGGGCTCAGGTTGAATGGAGTATGGTGACAGGCGTCGATTACGATGCCGATGCGGCTCAATTTACCATTCATCATGATATGGGCGAGACAGCGGCCAAGAGCGTCATTGCATGCATGGGCGCCACGCCGCGTCCTGCGGGTTTTGTTGGCGAGGACACGTATCGCGGTCGTGGCGTTTCGTATTGCGCAACATGTGACGGCATGTTCTTCCGTGGCAAGCAGGTCTTTGTTATCGGAGGCGGCAATTCGGCATGCGAGGAGGCGCTGTTCCTGTCCGACATTGCCAGCAGCGTGACCATCGTGCTGCGTCGCGATCAGTTCCGTGCACCCGAGGGCGTTGTGAGTAAGGTGCTTGCTAAGGACAATATTTCAGTTAGGTACCAAACTAGTATTGTTGAGCTTTCTGGTGAAGCGATGCCCACGACAATTACGTTCAAGGACAATGCGACTGGTGAACTGTACGCTGAGACCTTTGAACCTGGCTCATTTGGCATTTTTGTCTTTACGGGGACGCAGCCGCACACCGAGTTGGTTGAGCATCTCGTCGATCTGGCTCCCGACGGCGGCATTGTCACCGACGATTCGATGGCTACCCGTACGCTCGGCTTATTCGCAGCCGGCGATATCCGTTCCAAGCGTTTACGCCAGGTTGTGACCGCCGTTTCGGACGGAGCCATAGCGGCAACCAGCGCATATGCTTTCCTACGCGGATAAGTACGATAATATATCTTATGTAAGGTTGCTATAAATATACAAAGTGGTTGGACGGTGCTTCAATGTGGTGTCCAACCACTTTTACTTAGCGGCTATGTGGTATGCAAAACTAGATAACCTAGAATACAATATAGAAAACGAACGGAGGTCTCTTATGAACCATGCTAAATACGTTATCCCGATGTCCGATACATCGGTCAGCATTAAGCCGGAGGATATTCAGCCGACGGTGCTGCCGGATGCATTTATTCAGTCCGATATGGTGCGTAACCTCAACGCGTTGAGCCTGTCGCGCTATGATCAGCTGCCCAACGTAACGCTCTACCGTGACCAGGTCATTGAATACATCGAGCTGTGGATGGAGCCGCTTTCGATTTGCGTAGAGCAGCCCGTTATCACGCCATCGATGATCAATAACTACGTGAAAGTCGGCCTCGTTCCTGCTCCGGTTAAAAAGCAGTATGGTCGTGAGCAGATTGCGCGTCTCATCGCCATTTGTATCTTTAAGCAGGTGCTGCCCATTGCTGCGGTTCAGGCGCTCTTTAATATTCAGCGCTTAAGCTACGACGCTCCGACGGCTTTCGATTATGTAGTCGATCAACTTGAGGCATCGATTCGTGCGGCGTTTTCCGTTGAGCAGACTCCCGTGCCCGATACCGCACATCAGGTTACGCGCGAATCGCTGCTCGTACGCAGTGCGGTTTCGTCTTTTGTATCGAAGGCGTACCTGATGAGCTACCTCAAGTTCAATGGGTTTAATGGCTAGTCAATGTATAACACGGGCGGGACAAAGAGCCATCTGTCACTTTGTCCCGCCCGTGTTTTTGCTTGGTTGAACGTTATCGGCCCGAAGCCACGCCCATGCCGTAGCCGATGATGAGGCCGTGCATCTCGGCATAGTATGAATCTAGCCCGTTACAGGGCATGATGATAGTCTTGGAGCCTGGCCAATGCTCCACAATACGGCTGGCAAGTGCCTGGGCGCCCGCCTCATTCTCGACGTGGTCGATAACGACCTCGCCGCCCGTGAAACCCTCGGCTTCCATGGTGTCAATAATCTTGGTGAGCATCTTCTTTTCGCCACGCGTGTGCCCAACGAGTTCAATTTTGCCGGCTTCGCTTGCCGTGCCCAAAATGCGGATATTGAGCTTGTTGGCAATTACGCCGGCCGCCTTAGGGATACGTCCGGCCTTCGCAAGGTTTTCGTAATTGCATAAGCTAAAGAGGATCTTGCTGTTCTGTTCCAAGCTATCGAAGTAGGCGCAGGCATCCTCAAAGGAGGCATCCGGGTTACTTGCTAGATAGCGGTCGAACAGCAGGAAAATCAGGTCCATTTTGCCGCCGGCTGCGCGTGAATTGACCAAATGAATCTGACGGTTGGGCTCTTCGGCAAGCATCATGTCACGTGCGGTGGCCGCGGCATTGTAGCTTCCCGAGACGCCCTCGGAGATGGGCATGCAGATCGTCTTATCGGCAAGCTTAAAAAGCTCAGCCCACTCACCCACACTCGGACATGCGCTCGAAGAAGCGCTCGACTCCTCCTGCACGGCGCAATTGAGCTCGTGAACGTCGAGTGTGAGGTCATCGATAAACTCGCGCTCCCCTACTCGGATCTTAAGGGGTGCAAATGCAAAGGTGGTATGAGGTGCGGTTGGCTGCCAATCGCGAAGATTGCAGCTCGAATCGGAGATAAGCGCCCAGCTCATTGAGGGTCCTTTCTATTTGTTCCTCAACAATTATAGCCGTCTTTCTCATCAATTGGACGGCTATCTAGTTTTGAATACTAGATAGCCGTCCTTATCTTAAGGCAAACGGTAGGGGCAAAAGAATGGGCCTCGTGACTCAAGATCGCGAGGCCCACGTTCGTTCGCTGTAGTAATAAATTAGTAGCGTACGAAAATGTAGTTGTTGTTCATGCCAGCGGCAACGGAGCTGATGATAACGCCCGTCTTGTAATCGGAGGCATGGATCATCTGGCCGTTACCAATGTAGATGCCGGTGTGGTAAGAGTTAACCACAACGTCACCAGGCTGGGGATCGGACACGCGAGTCCAGCCCATAAAGGTGCCCGTGGTGCCAAGGCGGCAATAACGGCCGGTGAGGCAGTAGCTTACAAAGCCGGAGCAGTCAAAGCTGTTCGGGCCAATGCCGCCCCAAGAATAAGCGCAACCAAGCTTGCTGTAGGCACGCGAAACAACGGAACCGCCGTCAACGGACTGGCTCGGCGCGGAAGGCGTCGGAGCCGGAGCGGGCGTCGAGGGTTGCGGCGTGGGAGCCGGAGTGGGCGTCGAAGGCTGCGGCGTGGGAGCAGGAGCGGGCGCGGGGGTGTTCTCGGTCGTACCGGCGGTGTCGTTGCTCACCGTGGCCTTTTCGGCGGTGCTGGCATTGATGCCAGCCTGAAGCGCGGCGTTGGCCTCGGCCTCGGCAGCAAGCTCGGCCTGCAGCTGTGAATCCAGGGAGTTCACGACACTCTGGGCCTCAGCCTGCTGGGCATTGAGCTCGTCGACCTTCTTCTGCGTCGCGGAGACGTTCTTCTCCTGCTCGGTCTGCTTATCGGTGAGCTGCTGCTTAAGGTCCTTGACCTCCTGAATGGTCTGGGCCTGCTTGTCGGAAACCTTGCCGTAGTAGAACAGACGATTGAGCATGTCGCCCAGGTCGTCGACACCCGTCAGGACCTGAAGGAGACTCAGGCCACCGGTCTTGTACTCACCGGCAACGTAGCTCGAAAGCTTTGCCTGGCCCTCGGCAATCTCTTGCTGCTTTTGCGTGATCTCGCCTGCAGTCTGATCAAGCTCCTGCGTCTGTGCGGAGAGTTCTTCATGAATTTGCTGGGTTTGGGTGCCTATCTGCTCGAGCTTGGTACGAGCAGCGGCAAGGTCGGATGCGGTATCGGCGTAGGCCGGAGCCACGAGGCCCAGGCCCAAAACACAAGCGAGGGTTGCCGTAGCAGCGCAGCGTGCCATGTTTCTGTGCGTGTTTGCTGTGCGCATGGAGCTTCCTTTCCGGTATCTAAGAGTAGCGGCTAGTCCACCGTTACCAGGCTAAAGAGCTCAACGTCCTCGTTAGAAGGCGTGAGCTTCTTGCGCGGGTTGAGAAACGCAAGCTCAAGGATACAACCGTAGCCTACGAGCTTTGCGCCCATATCTCGCACCAGTTTACCTGTTGCCTCGACGGTTCCGCCCGTCGCGACCAAGTCGTCCAGAATCAACACGGTATCTTTAGAGCTGATAGCATCGGCGTGGATCTCGATAGAATCCGTTCCATACTCGAGCTCGTAGCTCTCGCTGACCGTCTTGCGCGGCAGTTTGCCCGGCTTACGTGCGGGAACAAAGCCGGCACCCAGGGCGACGGCCACGGGCACACCGACCATAAAGCCGCGGGCCTCGGGTCCTACGACCTTGGTAATGCCCATGTCGGCAAAATGCTCGGCCAGGGCATCCACCATGGCCTTCAGAGCCTCGGGATTGCCAAAGAGCGGTGTGATGTCCTTAAAGACGACTCCGGGCTCGGGATAGTCGGGGATATCGACGATATGAGATTCGAAGTCGTACATGGCGTGACCTTTCATGGATTGCCGGGTGGACGGCGGTTATTTACCCGCGTTAGCAGACGAGTTATGCGAGGGGACGACGACCTTGGACGGCTGCACGAGTGACTCGTCGTGCGCGGTAACCGCGGGAACGCTTGCCCCATCGCTTTTAGCCTTGGTGGACTCGGAACGCGCAATCTCCTCATCGAGAGCATCGATGTCGGCGTCCTCGACCACGGCGTTGAGCGACTCAAAGACACGGTTCTTAAGGAGCGCGGTATGCACACCCTCGGTGAGGTCGTGCAGCTTCTTAAAAGCGCGCTCGAGCTTGGCGTCGCGCTCGTCATCGGAGGTATCCATGCCGAGCATGCTCACGAGAACCTGCTCAAACATCGAGGACTCGCGGTTTGCCGACGATACGTACTGACGCAGGTTGCGCGGCTCAATGTGAAAGCGCGACAGCTCCGAGCAGTAACGGATAATCGGGAAATCTCGGCCATCGACGAGCTCACGGTTCTGCGGGCTCTTGATGATGCGGATAAGATCGTTCTCGGCAAGGGAGCGGATAAACGAAATGTCAACACCGAGCATGTCGGGGATCGTCTCGATGGGATGCAGCTTTTGCTTGGTCTCCTTGGGCTCCGTCTTCAGCGGAACATCGGACAGAAGACCCACCTCGTAGGCCAAAGTGGACAGGTCCGTTGCGTTTTCCAAGCGCTGCTTAATGACGTTGAGCGGCATGTAGCGGGTCTTCTGCAGGTGCAGGATGACCTCGAGACGGTCAACGTCTTCCTTGGAGTACTGGCGATACCCCTTAGGCGTACGATGAGGGGTGATGAGCCCCTCATCTTCTAGAAATCTAATTTTTGAGTTCGATAGATCGGGGTATGCGCCTCGAAGAAGGTTGACGACTTGGCCGATACTCAGATAATTGCGTTCGGCCATTACCTACTCACCGGTTTCGATGCGCTCCGGCGTGCTCTCGTGGTAGATGAGCGTGAACGTACCGATCTGAACGGAAGAGCCGTCGTGCAGCGGAGCGCCGTTGACGATGGCGCCGTCGACCCAGGTGCCGTTGAGCGACCCCAGATCCTCAATACGGGCGCCCAGGCCCTCACGAATAATGCGTGCGTGGCTGCGCGAGACCGTCATGTCGTTGAGGAAGATGCCGTTCGCGGGATCGCGACCGATGGTGGTCACGTCGTCCTCGAGCTCAAAGGCAGCACCGGTCTGCGGACCCTTAACGATGGACAGTACCGGAGCGGTGATGCGCACGTTGGCCATAAGGTCGGGAACGGTGACATCGCTCGAAGGAACACGGAAAACGCAGGTAGCGTCCGCAGTCTTATCGTTCTGAGGCATATTGTTATCCTTGTTGTCCATGACAACCCCTAACTATCGCGGACGTGCCGCAAAAAATGTACCGTACGTAATCATACCCCAATGAATCAGTCTTCGATTTCGGGGTTAAGAAAGTCGATGTCCTCGTCCTCGGGATGTGCGATGGCCTGTTTAATGGCCACCCCTCCCTTAATGGAATAGATGACAGCGGTGAGCATGGAGAAGATGACGCCGCCGTATACAAAGAAGATGCCGAGGGGCACCGAGCTGCCGTTGAGGCCCGGGAATGCCGTGTACGTGGCGGGCAGCAGATGCAAGCCGTCCACGACGGGGAACCCAAGCAGCATGAGCGAGAAACCGGTCATGAGCAGCGCCGTGGCAATCTTGCCGGGAAAGACGACGTCAATGGGGCGACGGTGGTAGTGGCGCACGATGAGCGTGCCAATGCCCAGGTAGATATCGCGGCCGATAATGAGCACGCAGACCCAGATGGGCAGCTCGCCGCGGACCACTAAGCCCAGCACGCCGGTAAACAGCAGCGCACGGTCGCAGATAGGATCCATAACCTTGCCGAGCCACGAGACCGTCTTAGTCATGCGGGCAATCTGACCGTCCATCCAGTCGGTGGAAGCCGCAATGGCATAGATGACAATGGCGACGACACGGTTGTTGTCCGTCACAAACAGGTACAGAAAGACGAGCGTGAGGATCAAGCGCGTAAAGGTGATGAAATTGGAGATCGTAAAGATCTTATTCGACGGGTAATCGGAGGTGCCGATAAGCTCCTTTTTGATCTTCTTCTTGATGCCCACAGGACTCCCCCGCTGGTTAACGACAAAACTTTCGATACTATACCCGTTCCGGCGATGTCTATCCAGCGCAGCCATAGAGAGTCCAGACATATGGAGGATGCTGCTGGGTGCCACGAGGACTCTCGCGCCGTTGCTTTAACAAAAAACTCTCACAGGAAGTAGCCGCGAGGGCTATGTTGGTAGTTGCAGCTACAGTTATTGTTGAGGGTGAGCAGCGCGTCGCGCACGCCGTAGAGGTAGCCGCTGATGAGCGCCCAGCGCACGCGCTCGTCGAGCGCAGCGAGGTAGAGCGTCTGCATGCCACCGCCGGAAAAGCCGACGCAGCCGAGTTCGCGCAGACTCCACGCGCCGCGCGCCGCAACGTAGTCGATGAGGCGCATGAGGTCCCAGGTCTTCGGCATCGATGTGCACATCGAGCATCACGCCGACCATGAACATTGCGAGAAACGTATTTGCCGAGCCCACCGAAGCGGTGACGTCGAGCACCGGCGCAGAATAGCGATGCATCCCTTTGTACATGGGCACACAAGGGGATACAGCAAAGGCGACCGGAGGTCGCAATACCCTCCTGGTGAACAGCTAGCAAGGTGAGTAAAACCACACCGAACGCCGCTCACGCCAGGGCGGCGTTCACCTTTTGGTTCCACCTGCCAGCACCTCCTCTCTCGATGCCGCAAGGGTTTCTTCGTGGTGATAGAC
>URZP01000055.1 GCA_900552365.1 uncultured Coriobacteriaceae bacterium | reverse complement strand
CCGACCGAAGAGGGCATGGTCATCGCCCTGGAAGACGAGAACGGCGACGTCGTCGAGATGGAGTTCCTGGGGCTTCTGATCCACAACGACCGTCGTTACGCGTTCTTCTTCCCGGTTACCGAAGACGAGCCCGCTACGTCTTCGGGCGAGGTCGTCATCCTTGAGGCAACCGAGCTTGACGAGGACGAGCAGCCCGTTGCCTTCGAACTTGTTGACGACGACGCCATTTCGGAAGAGGTTTACCAGGCGTTTCAGGTGGCCGCGAAGGATCTTTACGATTTCGCCTAAGCCGCGCAGCGGATTCGGGCTTAGCTTGCATGAGATCTTTGGCCGGCCGCGATTGGACAAATCAATTGCTTTGTGAACGAGGGTAAGAACATTTGTTCTTATCCTCGTTGCTTGTTACAATGTCGGACATGATAATCGATGTTGAACATACTCATCCCGCGTCGTTCGACGTGGTTCTTCTGCCCACCTTTGCGCAGGTTGATGCATATCGTCGTGCGCATGCCGGCTCCCAGCTTTTCGGCGTAACGGTCACCACGTTTCAAGGGTGGGCGTCATCACTGTGGGAGCTTGCCGGAGACGGACGAGCCATCGTCGATGACACGCTGCGCATGATGGCCATGCAAGCCGTTTTCAAGGATGTGCAAAACGAATTCCTCCTTGCTCCGGGCTACGTGCACCTTGCTGCGAAAATCGCGCAAGCGGGCGCGGGTTTGCCAGAGATGCAGGATGCGATTGATGCTTTGCGCAATGACAATGCGCCTGAAGGCGAATCGGGTTCGGGCTCGGTGGCGGCTCTTTCTGAAAACGAGAAGGCCCTCCTTGGCGTTATCGCCGACTATTTCGATTACATAGCAGCGCGGGGCTTCGTCGAACTGGGCAGCGCCGTTGCTTTTCTGTCTTCAAATCAGGACGCATTTCCGCGCGACCTCAACGTGCTCGTTTGCAAAGCCGCTCCGCTCTCATGGCATCAACAACTGCTTTTCCAGGAAAACGATCGCTTACGCGTGCATGTCGACGAGGCTCTGGGTGCAGAGGGCGTGATTCCCCTCCCCAAGGGCGTCTCTTGCCGTTTCGGATGCGCTTCGGGGCGTTATGCTCAGCCTGCGTTGATAGCTGACATCGTCCGCTCGCTTCTTGTCGAGGGGCCTGTTGCTATCACCTGCGTCAATCCTCTCGAAATGTACGACTCCCTTGCGCGAAGCCTTGCGGATGAAGGGGTGAACTGCGCGGTGCGCGCCCGAAAGTCGTTCGTGCGGACGGCATTTGGCAGCGCGTTCGTCTCCATGTTCGACTGCCTTTTCAGCGACCAGTGGGCTTCGGCTCTGGTGGACGTCATGCTGTCCCCGTTCTCTGGCATCGATGCTTCCACGGCTCAGAAGGCGGAGTCCCTTCTGCTGAACGATCGCATAGCGGAAAAAGAGCCGTACCTTTCTGTCCTTCGCGCTGATTTCGAAGAATTCTCGCAATTGGAGGAGCTTGCTTCCGATCCCGATGCCGATATTCTGCTGGGTGCCTTCATTGACAGGACGATGGCACGGGTTGGCTGGAGCGAGGCATTCAGGGCGGAGCAAATCGAGGCGATGTCGGTACTTCGCGCCATGTACGCCGCAGCTCGGGCATTCGATCTGTCCGTGGAGGACTGCATCAACCTGATTAAAGACTCGGCGATTTCCATATCCAAGCAAGCGGCGCCAGGGTCTGTGGACGTGACCATCGGTACGCAGGACGATATATCAACGTTGGATGCCGGGTCGGTTTCAACGCTGATCGTGGCGGATATGAACAATGCCGACTACCCCGTTGCCGACAAGGACAACGCCGCCTCGGTTCTTTTCGCGAAGCTGGGTCTTTACCCCGCTGATTCATCGCCGTCTCAGGCCCGAAGGCGTTTTCGCGCGCTGCAGGGCTTGCCAACCACTCACTTTGTGTTCGAGCGTGCATTGCATGATTTCGATGCGAACGAGACGTATCCCTGCGTCGTGCTCGAGGAATTCCTTGACGCTTGCAATCGTCAAGGCTTCGACCTTTCTTGCTGTGCAACCGAACGGGGCGAGGAGGACCTGTTCGCAAATGCAGTCGCGGCGCCTTCGTCGACGATCCAATCTGTTAGCGAGGCGTTGCCCGGCAACGGTCAAGGATCGCTTTCTTCCGATTATCGCGCTTTCGCGCTGCTGCCCCGTTTTTCGCAAACGGGCTCGTATTGCGCGCCTTCGCCATCGCAGATCGAGAACTATTTGGAATGCCCGCGCAAGTGGTTCGTGCTCAACCGTCTGAAAGCGCAGGGAAGCAAAGAGGAATGGGGCCCGCTGGAAAAGGGCGTGTTCGCCCATGCGGCGCTCGAGCGTTTTTACCGCGCCTTTCAATCTGAGGGTTATTCAAAGGTTGACGGAGGCAATCTTAAACAAGCCCGTCGGCTGATGGGGTATGTGCTCGATCAGCTTGAAGCCGAACAGTTTGAAATGGAGCCTGGGTCTAACAGGCTTGTTCCCTGTGGACAGCTTGAGCAACGTGCCATGGATGCTTTCAAAAGCCAGATCACCGACTTCCTTGATTACGATGCTGCGTTGCTTCCGACGTTCCAACCTCGTTATTTCGAGTACGTCATTGGACTGCCGGGTGACGAAAGCGCCGACTGTCAGGCGAAATACGCCGGCATCGATTTGGTGGGAAAAGTCGATCGCATCGATGTCGACGCTAACGGCAACGCGGTCATCATTGACTACAAGGGGTCGGTTACCGCAGGTCATCAGCTTGCGTCTTGCGATGCTCTTCATGCGGGCAAGGTTCAGACGCGCATTTACGCGCAGGCGGTTAAGCGGGCGCTGGGGCTTAATGTCGTGGGGGCGTTTTATGTCAGCTACGGCAAAAGCCACGACATCGCTGGATCGTACGACCCTCGCGTCATCGATGCGGTCCACCTTCCGCATATCAGCCCCGACAAGTGCGCATGTTCCCTAAGCGATCCTGAAGGATGGTCGAGGGAAGCGTATGCTGCGGGGTTGGCGGACGCTCAATTTAAGGAAGAAGATCAAACGAGTTTGTCTGCTTTGACGTTCTCGAGCATGCTCGATGCGACTGAGGAATTGGTCAAGGTGGCTGTTGAGGGCATGAGAAACGGCTGCGTTCAGGCGAGTCCGTCAACTAAGGACGCCTGTCGTTTTTGCCCCGATTTCTCTTGCGCGAAGCGGGGTGCATAGTTATGGCTCTCAAACCCGGTCAATTGAAATGCATCAACACGCTCGATGAGCCTTTGGTTGTAGCTGCCGGCGCAGGCTCGGGAAAGACCTTCACGCTTACTAAACGTATCGTGAACGCTCTGACCAGCGGCTATGTGGACGATATCGATCAGGTTCTTGCCATCACCTTCACCAAGAAGGCGGCTGGCGAGCTGAAGTCGCGCGTCAAGGCATCGCTGCGCGATGCCGGCATGATCGATCAGGCCTTGAAAGTCGACGAGGCGTGGATCTCGACCATCCATGGAATGTGCTCGCGAATCCTTCGGTCGAACGCCGTCCAGCTGGGCATCGATCCGTCGTTTTCCCTCGCCGACGATGTCATGTTGCGAGAAATGCGCAGGTCCGCGGTTGAAGTCGCGCTCGAGGAAATGCGCGACTCGTCTGCGGACGAGCTCGAAGTGCTGTTCTCGGAATATCAGGCATCTTCTTTCGGCTCTGCGTTCGGGTCGGCATCGGTAGAGGATATGGTGCTTCGACTTGTCGAGAAGATCCCTGCGCAGGAAGATGGCATCGCATTTATGCAGTTGGGCGATCCTGTTTCTTCCGTGGCGGTTTTAGACAAAATAGCTTCAGCCTTGAATTTGATGATGAGCTTGGCGGAGGGTCAAAACGACTCGGCCAGCAAGGCCAAGTTCGTTGCGCAAGCTCAGTTGGCTTCGGAAGAGATCGCGCGTTTGGTCAACGAGGGCAGGCTCGCCGCCGCGGATGCCCTGAGCGTCATGGGGTTGCTGCCGACAAGCTGCAATTTCGGCAAGGCCGATTTCAAAGAGACGGCGAAAAGCCTTCTGGGCGAGATCACGGCTGAGGCGGTTTCGCTGCGTCTTTCTGCGGCTCAGCCGCTTTTTGAAACCATCCTCAAGATATCCAATCGCGCAGCCGAGATATTGGACAAGCTGAAGCATCGTGCAGGTGTTCTTAGCAACGATGACTTGCTGCTCCTTGCCTCCCGGGCGATCGCCAGCCATCCCGATATCGCAGCTTCGCTCGAAGACAAGTTCAAGCTCATCATGATCGACGAGTTTCAGGATACCGATCAATCCCAGGTCGATATGATCAAGCGCTTGGCTGGTCCCGATGCCTCCCGTCTGTGCGTTGTGGGCGACGCTCAGCAGAGCATTTACCGTTTCCGCGGGGCGGACGTGTCCGTGTACCGCCGCCATCTTTCCGATGTACAGGCGCGCAATGCCGATGACATCATCTATTTGCCCGACAACTTTCGAAGCCATCGCGATGTGCTGTCCTTCGTCGATCGCATTTTCGAGCGCGACGATATGTTCGGCAAGGAATTCATGTCTTTAGCGCCTTCGCGTGACGAGAAAGAGGTTAAGAAACCTTTTTTGGGTGACGGCGCGCGCATTGTCGTCCGTCATGTTTCGTATCCCTCGCGCGGCGGCACCGAACTCATGCGCCTCTCATCCGCGCGCGCGATAGCCGAAGAATTCTCGAACTTGTCGAAAGCGGGCCATTCGGCGGGGGACATGGTCATCCTTCTCGGAACGATGTCGCATGCTGACGTCTACGCCGCAGCCGTTCGCGACGTGGGGCTTTCGTGCGTCATCGCGGGCGGATCGGTTTTGAAGAACGCCCCCGAAACGGTACTCGTCGTCTCTTTGCTCAACTGGCTTGCGAACCCCGCATGCGAAGATGGGCTCTTCGGCGTTCTCTCAAGCCCTTTGTTCGGGTTGACTGTCGACGAGTTCATTGAAGTTGCCACAGCTAGACGTCAGAACGGCTCCGTAAGAAGACGCGACCTTCACGAAGGTGTTCGCGCCCTGGGTAAAGCGGTCGTTTCCGATTTCGAGTCTCAGGGCATAGACGGCGCGCCGTTGTCATCGCGCTTGGCCCAAGCGGTAACGGTGCTTCGACGTGCTCGTCAACGCGTCGGCGTCAGCTCTGTGCGCAGCATCGTTAACGACCTGCTTGTCGAATCAGGTTGGATTGCGCGCATGCAGCACCAAGGCGAGGAAGGCCGTGCAAGCGTTGCGAACATGTACAAGCTTGTGCGGCTGGTGGGCGAGGCCGAGGAAGCCTGCCCGCGGGGCTCGGCAACGCTTGCGGAGCAGTTCGCAAGCCAAGTTGCCGGCATGGTTCAGGCGCCGGGCGCCTTGTCTGTTTCGGGTGGCAACTTCGTGCGCATCATGACCATCCATGCCTCAAAGGGTTTGGAGTTCCCCATTGTTGCCGTGGCCGAGATGAAGTCGTCGGGGTCGGACTCGTCGGCACTGCTGCTTGATTCCGTCGACGGACGCATTTTTGTATCGCTTGATTTGGGCAAATCGGTGTCAGGCATGAAGGGCCCCGTGGCAAATGTCGGCAAGGCTCTTGACGATGTCTTGGATGAAGAGTTGCTGGAAGACGAAATCCCGTCAAAGATGGCCTCTTGCGGTGACATCTTGGAATTGCGTGCCCTTATGCGTAGGCGCGCGATGCTTGGCGAAATAGAAGAGGCCAAGCGTCTGCTCTATGTGGCTTTGACGCGCGCGAAAGAGGCCCTGATCGTGGCAACGTTCGGCAACCGCACGAAGGACAATGCCAATGGGGCGCCCAAGAATGCGTTTTCGTCGATCGGACCCGCGCTTACTGGCGCCAACGACTGGTTCGCCCCGGGCGTGACCATGCACGAGTTCGGCGGCACGACGTTGGCGCGCGTCCAGCATGTGGCCTTGGAGAAAGACGATGCGGGTGATAGTGGATCGTCTTCGCAAGGCTCCAGCGACGATAAGTTCGCTGTGCCTGTCGACAAGTCTCTTTCAGGCTTAAGCGATCGCGTGTTCCTTCACGATCGCGGGGGCATTTTCAGCTACTCGGCCGTTTCGGATGCATCTCATTCGGGCAGTTTGTTGGCGGACCTTGCTTCCAAGCACGCCGTCGAGACCAGTCTCCCCGACGTAGGCGTCTTTGGGGCGCCGGTCGAGGGCGATCCGCTCCGCGACGATGCGTGGTTGGATGAAAAACAACCCGCAGATGATAGGGCGACCGACTTCGGAACGGCGTTTCACCTGCTGGCTCAATACGCTGTTATCGCGCGAGGGCCCGGGGAGGCGTTGCGTATGCCGTCCGAGTCGCGCATTGACGCCGTCTGTCGTCAATGCGGGGTTGAATACGGGTCGCGTTTCCGTCTAACCCAGGCGCTCGCCGCTTGGTTCGAGAGCGATCTTGCGCATGATGTCGCGACCGATGATGCAAACTTGTCTGCCGAGGTGCCGTTCTTCGTGGATGTGCCTGACGGGCATGGCGGCAGTGCTTACCTTGAGGGTGAGATCGACTTGCTTGTCATAAGCTCCTCGAATCCGAAAAGCCTTGCACGCGTGGTCGACTACAAGACGGGCGGCAATCTGTCCGAGAACGATGGGGAAGTAAGGGTAAAGCACGTGCTTCAGGCATCGTGCTACGCGTATGCCCTGTTACGCGCGGGCTTCGATGCGGTGGAGGCGACGTTTGTCAGGGTCGAGCAACGCTCGTTGAATGGTCAGCCTCAAATCGTGCGGTATCGTTTCGAGTCGCGTGATCAAGACAGTCTTGCTCAAGCAATTGCTCATGCGCATGCCAAGGCATGCGCATGAGCCCGATTCGTTAGTTCAGAAAGCCGTTCAGGTCGTCCTGTGCGTTGCCGGCGATCTTCAGGGCATATGCCTGCTTGAAGAAGTTAAGCGCCTTCTCGGGAAGATACTCGGGAAGGGTGGGGCCGAACGACACGTTCTCGATGCCGATCCATAGAAGCGTGAGAAGGGCGGCAACGCCCTCTTCGCAGTGCTGCGACACCAAGAAGCTCATCGGCAGATCGTTGACGCTCTTGTTGAACTCGTTCGCAAGGGCGATGGACGTCTGGATGGCTGCGTAGATGTCGGCGCGCGAACCCAGGTTCACGAAACGGGGCTGGGCTCCCGCCGTTCCCAGATCAAGCTTCGCAAGACGGTCGCCGATAGTGCCGTAGCTCACGAAAACGCTGTTCTTTGGTGCGCTCTGCGCGAACTCGGTGTAGTAATCGTAAGCCTCTTTGTCGGCATTGCCGCCGCCAATGAAGAACACATGGCCGATGGTTTGGTCCTTCAAGCCCGCGATCAGGCCGTCTGCGATCTTTTTCGCTTCGTCGTCGGCGTTCGTCGCTTTGCCAAGCGCCTCGCAGACGTACCAGTTCACCTCGCCTACCTTTGTTGAAAGTTCAATGAGCGACCCCGTGGCAGCCTCCTGGCCACCGATCGTGTACAGAACGGCGCGGAAGAATGCGTTGACCTCGGGATTCGAGAGCTCTTTGTTGCGGGCGCGCAGAGTGGGGCTGGCGACGTCGCGAAGGCCTGCAAGGATCATCCTCTTCAGCGCCTTGACGTTTTCGTCCTGCTCTTCAAGGTTTTCCATGTCGAAGTCGGCATTGGCGACTCCTTCTGATCCCTTTGCTAGGCGCAGGTTCTCTTCGTGGGCGCGTTCTGCGAAGGCGTTAAGCGCGGCGTCGTTGGGGGCGTCGCCGCAGCATGCGGCAACACCGCCGATCACGATGTCGTCGGTTTCGTCGGTGAGTTGCTGCGTGGCGCGTCCTGCCGTGGTCGAGAGGGCGATAAGGGCGCCGGTGAGCATGTCGCGTGAGTCCATATAGCTTCCAATCTGATTGGGTGGGCCGGTGCAAACGGTCTTACGATGCAAGCGGCCTTGTTGGCTGAAAGAATCAAAGCGAAGCCAATTGTAACAGGTGAAGGCGGATTGACGGCGATCTTGAACGCGGTGTCTGGCTTCTGCGTCGTTCCCGATTCGTTAGGCGATGGGCTGGGTGCCCCGCTGTGCCCCGTAATATAATGTTCGTTATGGAAAAGATCATCATCATAGGCGGCGGGGCTGCCGGGCTTGCGTGCGCGATCGCGGCTGCGACGCGCCTTCGTGCACAGGGTCAGGTTGCATCAGTCGAAGTTTTCGAGCGGGATGACCGTGTGGGCCGCACGATCCTTGCCACGGGCAACGGGCGCTGTAACTTCTCGAATTCGCAGATCGATATGGGCCTTTATCGTAACGGCGCGTTCGTCGAGGGCGTTTTGCGCCAAGTTGAGGAGAGCTGTCCGTTCAACGGGGTCAATCCGAACGACGATGCGGTGCACCGCTTCTTCGGCGACCTGGGCTTGGTATGGCGCGAGGAGCAGGACGGTCGCCAGTACCCGTTGGCAAACAAGGCCAGCTCCGTTCTTGACGTCTTAAGGGCGGCCGCCGCGCGATTTGGCGTAGTCGAGCGTTGCAATAGCGCGGTTTCCCTTATCGACCCACCTAGGAAAGATGGCTCGCCTTACACGCTGCGTATGGCCGATGGGTCATTCGAGCGCGCATCGGCTTTGGTCGTTGCGTGCGGTGGCGGCGTTGCCGTCGACTTCGATGCTGCCGACTGGAGCCGCCCGCGAACCCGTCCTGTGCTTGGCCCCCTTGCCACCGAGACGGGCCTGGTCAAAGAGCTGAACAACATCCGCGTGCGCGCTGCGGTTTCGCTGGTGCGCCCCAGCGCTAAGGAGGGTCCGAAGGTTGTCGCGGTCGAGCGCGGGGAAGTGATGTTCCGCAAGTACGGTGTATCGGGCATTGCCGTTTTCAATTTGTCCCGTTACGCAGAACCCGGCGATGTGCTTTCGATCGACTTTCTGTCCGAGGTTTTCGGCAGCCTGACGCCAAGAGATCCTGCGCAGGATGCATCGGCGGTTGCCGTGGAAGATCCGTCGATGTTTGATCTGAACGCGAATGCCGCGAAGGCGCGGGGATTTTGCTTCGGGCGCGCACGCGGGTTGCGCGAAGCGGGTGCCGATACCTACGGCGATTTCCTGAACGGGCTCGTTCTTCCCCAGGTGGGACATGTGCTTTTGTGTGCATGCGGCCTCAGCGGGGATGCTCCCGTTACGAAGGCCGGCCTGCGATCCCTCGCCGACGAGCTTTCCGGGTTCACGCTTGCCGTTTCGGGAATCGGCGACGAGTCGAACTGCCAAGTTCGCCGTGGCGGCTTCGATGTGTTGTCGGTTGACCCTCGAACCATGGAGTCAAGTCGTTTCCCGCAGTTGTATTTTGCAGGCGAGGCGCTGGACGTCGACGGC
>URZP01000054.1 GCA_900552365.1 uncultured Coriobacteriaceae bacterium | reverse complement strand
GGCGCTGCTTGATCTTTACACCATCTGGAAAAGGAAGGGCACCTTCGAGGGCCTTAAAGTTGGCATCATCGGCGACATCTCGCATTCCCGCGTATGCGGCTCGCTCGTTCCCGCACTGAAGAAGATGGGCTGCTCGGTCACGCTCATCGCCCCGCAGACGCTTCTTCCTGCGCGCCCTGATGTGCTCGGCGCCGATGTGGTGACCACCGATCTCGAAGGTGTTCTTCCTGAGCTTGACGTTGTTTATATGTTGCGCATTCAAACCGAACGCCTTGAGGGCGCGCCGTATCCCAGCTTGCGTGAGTACAGCATGCTGTACGGCCTTAACAAGAAGCGTTCGCGCCTTTTGAAGCCCGATGCCATGGTCTGTCATCCCGGTCCTGTCAATCGCGGTGTTGAGCTTGACAGCTTCATGGTTGACCACCCCAATTTCTCTGTCATCACCGATCAGGTGTATTCAGGCATCTTGGTTCGTATGGCTTCTTTGTATCTGCTGCTTGGAGGGAGCGACGATGGCCTTACTGCTTAAGAACGTTCTTGCGATCGATCCTCAGGTTTCGCTACATGAGGCATGCGACATTCTGATCGAGGACGGACGCATCGCGAAAGTGGGGAAGGGCCTTCCTTCTCAGCCAAACGATGAGGTTCGCGATTTGGGTGGCAAAGTCTGCCTCCCTGGTTTGGTTGACATTCATGTACATTTCCGCGATCCCGGCCTTGAATATAAAGAAGACATCGAGACAGGCTCTCGCGCTGCAGCGCATGGCGGCTTCACCGATGTTTGCTGCATGCCGAACACCGATCCTGTCACTGACAACGCCATGGTGGTCGAATACATCAGGTCGCGAGCACGCGACCTTGGCAAATGCCGTGTGCATGTATCCGGCGCCTGCACCAAAGGCCTGAAAGGCGAGGCTTTGGCCGAGATGGGCGATATGGTTGCCCATGGGTGCGTGGCCTTCACCGACGACGGCCGAGGCGTTCAAGATTCCGGTATGATGCGCCGCGTCATGGATTACGCCGTACAGTTCGGAAAGATTGTCATGAGCCATTGCCAAGACGAGGGTTTGGTTGATAAAGGCCAGGTCAATGAAGGTGTTGCCTCAACCCGTCTCGCCATACAGGGTTGGCCTGGTGCCGGTGAGGAAATCCAAATCCATCGCGACATCGAGCTCAGCAGACTCACGGGCTGTCCGATCCATATACAGCATCTCACTACGGCACACGGAATCGAGATCGTTCGCCGTGCCAAGGCCGATGGCGTCAAGGTTACCTGCGAGGTCACGCCTCACCACTTGTTCCTTACCGAAGATGACATCACCGAGGCATACGAAACCTCCCTCAAGGTGAATCCGCCGCTGCGCACCAAGGAAGATTCACGAGCTTTGGTTGAGGCCATCCTTGACGGCACCGTCGACTGCATCGTCACCGATCATGCGCCGCATGCCGATCACGAGAAGGATCGCGAGTTCGAACTCGCGCCCTTTGGTATGACGGGTCTTGAGACTTCGCTTGCTTCAGTCGTCGACGGCTTGGTGAATACAGGCATCATCACGTGGGAGCGCCTTGTTGAGCTTATGTGCGTCAACCCGCGCACGTTGCTCGGCATCCCTTCGGTTAAGATCGAGGAAGGTTTTATGGCTGACCTTACCATTGTCGACCCTGAAGCGCAGTGGACCGTCGTTGCCGACGATTTCGAATCGAAAGCAAATAACAGCGGCTTCATCGGCCGCACTTTCAAGGGTCGCGCCACCGATGTGTACGTTGGCGGCATTCCCACTATGATCGACGGTTCGGTTACGAACGGTCATCAAGATATTCAATTTCGCGACTACGCGTTCAATCAGGATTAAGGAAGTGAGGAACCAGTGAGCGAACTTTCTCAGACGCTGTTCCAGAACACGTCCAAACCTCAGGCAGTGCCAGCGGCCGTGGCTCTTGAAGACGGAACCGTCTTCCACGGCACCGCTTGCGGCGCCAAGGGCGAGGCATTCGGCGAGATCTGCTTCAACACCTCGCTGGAGGGTTATCTCGAGGTGATCACCGACCCTTCGTACGCCGGCCAGATCATCACCATGACGTACCCGCAAATCGGCAATTATGGCGTGAATGATCAGGATGCCCAGTCGGTAAAGCCTGCGCTGCGCGGCTTGGTCGTTCGCGATATGTGCACGGCTCCCTCGAACTGGCTCGCCACCAAAACGCTCCCCGAATTTCTTGAGGAGCACGGCATCGTTGCCATCGAAGGTATCGACACCCGCGCTCTGGTTCGCCACGTGCGCGATAACGGCGCCATGAAAGCCGTTATCTCAACTGAGGATGTTGACGATGCAAGTTTGGTTCAAAAGGCAAAGGACAGCCAGTCCATTGTCGGTGTGAACCTTGCCGAAACCGTTTCATGCCCTGCACCCTTCAAAATAAGCGCCGATGAGCTTCCCAAGTCCAAGGCTTTCGCGCTTACCGAAGCCCCCGAACTTCGATATAACGTCGTGGCATACGATTGCGGCGCAAAGCAGTCCATCCTCGAGGGCTTGGTTCGCGTTGGCTGCAACCTTACGGTTGTGCCCTGGAACACCTCCGCCGAAGAGGTTCTTGCAATGAATCCCGACGGAGTCTTCCTGTCTAACGGCCCCGGCGACCCCGAAGCCGTCGAAGAGACCTATAACCAAGTGCAGAATCTTCTGGGCAAGGTTCCCGTATTCGGCATTTGTCTTGGTCACCAGATGATCTCCAAGGCTTGCGGGGCGAATATCTCCAAGCTCAAGTTCGGTCATCGCGGCGGTAACCACCCGGTTGAGAACCTTCTTACCGGCCGAGTCGAGATCACCGCGCAAAATCATGGTTTCAACCTCGATTTCGATTCCCTGGGTAAGCTCATTCCCGAAGAGTCGGGTGGCGAGACCGAACATCATAACGATCTTCGTTATTGGGTCGAAAAGAAGATCGCCCCCGTGGTCAAGAACGATCGCTATGGCCGCATCCGTCTCACCCATGTGAACCTCAACGACGGCACTGCTGAGGGCATTGCACTGCTCGATATCCCTGCGTTCTCCGTTCAGTACCATCCTGAAGCAAACCCGGGTCCAACCGATGCTCATTACCTGTTCACCGCCTTCACGCGTTTGATGGACGGCGATGAAGCATACCTGGACATCGACATCGCCAAGGATCGTCTTGACGGTTGGACGTTTGATCAAACCGCAACGAATGATGAAGCAGAAGAGCATTCTGCCGGCACCAAGGAGGTTCAGAATGCCTAAGCGCACCGACATCGAATCCATTCTCGTCATTGGCTCGGGCCCTATCGTCATCGGTCAGGCTTGCGAGTTCGACTATTCCGGCGCGCAGGCATGCAAGGTCCTTCGCGAAGAGGGCTATCGCGTCATTCTGGTTAACTCGAACCCCGCAACCATCATGACCGACCCCGGTTTGGCTGACCGCACGTATGTCGAGCCCATCACGCGTGAGTTCGTCGAGAAGATCATCGAGAAGGAGCGTCCTGATGCGCTGCTTCCGACCCTTGGTGGCCAAACCGGCTTGAATACCGCCGTCGAGCTTGCTGAAGCTGGCGTTCTTGACAAGTACGATGTCGAGATGATCGGTTGCGACCTTGCCGCGATTCAGCGCGGCGAAGACCGCAAGCTCTTTAATGACTGCATGAAAGAGCTTGGCATTGAAACCGCTCGCAGCGGTTACGCATACTCCGTTGAAGATGCTCTCGGCATCGTTGCTGAGCTCGGCTATCCGGTCGTCTTGCGACCGTCCTTCACCTTGGGCGGTGCAGGCGGCGGCATCGCCCACACGGAAGATGAGCTTAAGCTCATCGTTTCCCAGGGCATCGAGTTGTCCCCGGCTAGCGAGGTCCTCGTCGAAGAGAGCATCGAGGGCTGGAAAGAGTACGAGATGGAGGTCATGCGCGATAAGGCCGGCAACGGCATCATCGTTTGCTCTATCGAGAACTTCGACCCCATGGGTGTTCACACCGGCGACTCCATCACCGTTGCGCCCGCTCAGACGCTTTCCGACGTTGAATACCAGCGCATGCGCGTGGCATCTTTGGCCATTCTCGAGAAGATCGGCGTTGAGACCGGCGGTTCGAACGTTCAGTTCGCCATCAACCCCAAGAACGGCCGCATGGTAGTCATCGAGATGAACCCTCGCGTTTCGCGTTCCTCGGCCTTGGCTTCCAAGGCAACCGGCTTCCCGATTGCCAAAGCGGCAGCTCGCCTTGCTGTCGGCTACACTCTTGACGAGATCGTCAACGACATCACCAAGGCAACCCCTGCTTGCTTCGAGCCTTCCATCGACTACTGCGTAGTCAAGGTCCCGCGCTTTGCATTCGAGAAGTTCAAGGACACCGACGACACGCTCTCCACTCGCATGAAGGCCGTCGGCGAAATCATGTCCATCGGTCGCACGTTCGAAGAAGCGCTTGGCAAGGCCATGCGTTCCCTTGAGAACGGTCGTGGTGGTTTCGGCGGAGACGGCAAGGGTCAAAAGCTCCCCAAGGAAGACTTCGAGCCGTTGCTTGTCCGTCCCACGGCTGATCGCATCTACTATCTTGCCGATGCTCTTCGCGCTGGCTGGACTGTCGACGAGATCTGCGCTGTTACCAAGATCGATCGCTTCTTCGTGGGCAGAATGCACGACATGGTTGCCGTTCAGACCGCGCTTTCCAAGATCCCATTCGATTCGCTTGATGCCGATACAATGCGCGTAGCGAAGTCGTACGGCATTTCCGATATCGAAATCGCTCATCTCTGCGGTTCTGACGAGCTTACCGTTCGCGCAAAGCGCAAAGAGCTCGGTGTCATCCCGTCTTTCAAAACGGTAGACACCTGCGCTGCCGAATTCCCCAGCAAGACTGCTTATCACTACAAGACCTACGATGCCGCCGAAACCGAGGTCGCCCACGGTGACAAGAAGCGCATCATGATCTTGGGTGCCGGCCCCAATCGCATTGGCCAGGGCATCGAGTTCGACTACTGCTGCGTTCATGCAAGCTATGCTCTTGCTGAAGAGGGTTACGAGACCATCATGGTCAACTGCAACCCTGAAACCGTGTCCACCGATTACGACACCTCGGACAAACTGTATTTCGAACCGCTCACGTACGAAGACGTCATGGACATCATTGACGTCGAGGAGCCTGATGGCGTTATCGTCACGCTTGGCGGTCAGACCCCGCTTAAGCTGGCTAAGCCGCTTGAGGATGCCGGCGTTCCCATCTTGGGCACCCAACCTGAGGCTATCGACCTCGCCGAGGACCGCGACCGCTTCGCCGCTGTTCTCGACGAACTTCATATCACGTACCCGGCTTCCGGTGAGGCCTCCACGTTCGAAGAAGCCGTGCGTGTTGCCGACCAGATCGGCTTCCCGTTGCTCGTTCGCCCCAGTTATGTTCTTGGCGGGCGCGGCATGGCCATTGTTTACGATGGCGCTCAGCTTGAGAAGTACATGGGCGAGGCTGCGAAGATCTCTCCTGATCATCCTGTTTACCTCGACCGCTTCCTCGAGGCCGCAGTCGAGGTCGACCTCGACTGCATTTGCGATGGCGAGCAGGTTTACATCGGCGGCGTCTTGGAGCACATCGAAGAAGCAGGCATTCATTCCGGCGACTCTGCATGCTGCATCCCGCCGTTCGCTCTGTCCGATTCTCTTGTCATGAGGCTTCGTGCCATCGCTCGCGACCTCGCCTTGCGTCTGGGCGTCAAGGGTCTTCTGAACATCCAGTTCGGTGTGAAGGATTCCACCATCTACGTCATTGAAGCTAATCCGCGCGCAAGCCGCACCGTGCCGTTCGTCTCCAAGGCAACCGGCGTCGCTCTCGCAAAAGCTGCGGCAAGGATCATGGCGGGCGAGAAGATCGCCGACTTGAACCTTCCTGCCGATGATCGTCGCCTTGATCGCTACTCCGTTAAGGAAGCCGTCATGCCCTTCGGTCGTTTCCCAGGTTCCGACGTTGTCCTTGGACCCGAGATGAAGTCCACTGGCGAGGTTATGGGCATCGCCAACAATTTCCCGGCTGCTTACGCCAAGACCGAGCTGGCCATCGATTACGATCTACCTAAGATCGGCACTGTTTTCGTTAGCGTTGCCGACCGCGACAAGCGCAACATCGTGCCTATCGCACGCGATTTCAGCCGCCTAGGCTTCAAAGTCGTAGCGACGTCCGGCACCGAGCGCGCTCTTACCGCAGCAGGTGTTCCGTGCGAGCGCGTGCTTAAGGTTCGCGAGACCCAAAGCAACCCCGATGCCGGCTGCAGCATCCTCGACATGATCGCAAATGGCGAGATCGACCTCATGATCAACACCCCGTTCGGCCATGAGACGCGCGGCGACGGATACGAGCTGCGCCTTGCCGCCGTTCGCCACGGCGTACCCTATGCCACGACTCTTTCCGGTGCCCAGGCTTTGGCTCAGGCGATGGAAGTCGTTCGCGCCACGGGTCTGAATATCGTCGCTTTGCAAGACTTCGACCAGTGGGCATAGGAGGAACCCGATGACTGGATTGGCTAACGAGCAAACCAAGTTGCTCTCCAATGAAATGGTGGGGCCGCGCCTGTACCTCATGCGCGTCGAGTCCCCACTGATCTGTTCGGCGATCCTTCCGGGTCAGTTCGTTCATATGCGCATCCCGGGCATGCCCGATCACGTGCTTCGGCGCCCGTTCTCGGTATACGCATGGGACACTGAAACCGGTGTCATGGACATTCTTTATCAAGTGGTCGGTTACGGAACCGACCACCTCACCCAGCTTCAACCTAACGATCGCCTTGCGAACGACATCGAGCTTATCGGACCCATTGGAAACGCCTGGGCTCCCTCAAAAGACTCTGCTGAGTTCCAGCCAGCTAAATCTCTTATCGTCGGCGGCGGAGCCGGCGCTCCTGCCGTTTTCATGCTGGCCAAACAGCTTCATGGGGCAGGAAAGCAAGTCGATGCTGTTCTGGGCGCTGCCACGAAGGACGCCCTTGTTTGCATGGAACGCTATCGGCAGCTTCTTGGCGAAGAGCACGTCTTCGTCGCTACCGACGACGGCTCTTTTGGGCGTGCCGGCTTTTGCACTTCACTTGTTGAGGAGCGCTTGGCCGAAGGGTATGACTATGTTGCAACATGCGGTCCGAATCCGCTCATGCACATCGTCGCAGACCTTGCTCAAAAGGCCGGCGCATTCTGCGAGGTTTCTACCGAGCGAAAGATGGCATGTGGCGTAGGTGCATGCCTGTCCTGCGTTGTCGACACCACCGAAGGAAAGAAACGTTCCTGCGTAGACGGTCCGATCTTCGCTTCGGAGAAGGTGATCTGGTAATGACGATTAATGGTTGCCCGCTTGCACCTGCTGCTATTCCCATGAACACGCAGGTGAATCTTTCAGTAAACCTTGGCGGGCTTGAGATGAAGAATCCCGTCACGGTTGCTTCTGGCACGTTTGCAGCAGGTCTTGAGTACTCCGACTTCGTTGACGTCAGCGCCCTGGGCGCAGTTACGACGAAGGGCGTCTCGCTGAACGGTTGGGAGGGTAACGCCTCCCCGCGTATCGCCGAAACGCCGAGCGGCATGCTTAACTCAATCGGCCTTCAGAACCCCGGCGTTGCCCATTTGAAGGAATTCGAACTTCCTTGGCTCGCTAAGGTTGGTGCCACAACCATCGTCAATGTCTCGGGTCATAGCTTTCAGGAGTACGTCGCCGTCATCGAGGCTCTTGAAGATGTTGACAGCGTTGGCGCTTATGAGGTCAACATCTCTTGCCCCAATGTCGATGCGGGTGGCTTGAACATGGGTACCAACACGGATAGCGTTTCGCAGGTTGTCGGCTTGTGCCGTGCGGCAACGAAGAAGCCGCTAATCGTGAAGCTTACGCCTAACGTCACCGATATCACCGAGATCGCCAAAGCGGCAGTTGCAGCAGGCGCCGATGCGCTCTCCATGATCAACACACTGACGGGCATGGCGATTGACGCAGAATCACAGCGCCCGCTTTTAGCGCGCGTGATAGGTGGTCTTTCCGGCCCGGCTGTGAAGCCCGTTGCCCTGCGCTGCGTCTGGGAAACCAGCCGTGCGGTTGACGTTCCCATTCTAGGCATGGGCGGCATCACCAATGGCCAGGATGCCATCGAGTTCATCTTGGCAGGAGCCACTGCTGTCGCTGTTGGAACCTCCAATTTCATGGATCCCGCAAGCACCGTTAAGGTCATCAACGGTATCATCGACTATTGTGAACGCCATGGCGTTCAGGACATCAACGAACTGAGAGGTGCATTGAAATGCTAGGTTCTTTCAACGACGTACCCGCACGCGATCGAATCATCGTCGCACTTGATTGCTCCGCTGATCAGGCAATGCGCCTTGCAGACCAACTTTCGGGCCGCGCAAAGTGGCTCAAAATCGGTATGACGCTGTATTACGCATGCGGTCCTACCATCATCCACGCAATGAAGAAGCTCGGATTCAATGTCTTTTTGGATCTGAAGCTTCACGATATCCCTCACCAGATTCACGGCGCAGCCGCTTCTGCTGCTCGCGAGGGTGCGGATATGATCACCATGCACACGCTTGGCGGAAAACAGATGTTGGTGGCCGGCCAGGAGGGTGTCGCCGAGGTATGCCAGGCTGAAGGCCGCGAGAACACCATCACGCTTGGCATCACCGTTCTTACCAGCATGGACGACGAGGCTCTTGCGCAGGTAGGCATCTCGCGTACAGCCGCCGAGCAGGTTGACTTGCTTGCCAATGTGGCGAAGGAGTCCGGCATCTCCGGCGTCGTGGCATCCCCTCAGGAGGCGTCTATGCTTCGCAAGATCCTTGGCCCCGACGCCTACATCGTCACCCCCGGCGTTAGGCCCAAGGGTTCCGATAAGGGCGATCAGAGCCGTATTGCAACTCCTGCCGAGGCGTTTGCCGCAGGCGCTTCCCATATCGTCATCGGTCGCCCGATTACCCAGTCTGACGACCCTGCAGCTGCATTTGATGCCATCGCTGCAGAACTCGACGAACTGTAAACAAATAAAAGCGCATCTTACCAAGAATCCCCGTATCAGCAGGTCTGAGCGGGGATTCTTGTGTGCGCGTGTTGAAATTTTCGACAAAGCGGAGGAGCACTATCGTGATTATGCTAAATTGACCAAGTCGAATCACCGCTCTTCAAGCGGTCATTCATCTAGATTGATTTTAAAGGAGCATTACATGGCAATTCCTCAACTTAGCGCTGAAGAGCGCAAGGCTGCCCTTGAAAAGGCCAAAGCTGCTCGTATCAAGCGTGCAGAGGTTCGCGATCAGCTTAAGAGCGGCGAGCTCTCCGTTAAAGACGTTCTTGCTCAGAAAGACGACCCCGTTGTCGGTCGTATGAAGGTTTCCACCCTTATCGAGACTCTGCCCGGTTATGGCAAAGCTAAGTCCGAGAAAATCATGAGCGAGCTCCAGATCGCCGAAAGCCGTCGTCTTCGCGGTCTTGGCGCCCGTCAGGAAGCCGCCCTCCTCGAGCGTTTGAGCTAGTCTCCATGCGACACGGAAATCTATTCGTGATATCCGGGCCATCAGGTGCTGGTAAAGGCACGCTGGTGGCTCGTCTTTTGAAAGCGGTTCCCGATTCTTGGGTCTCTATCTCGGCTACCACCCGCGAACCCCGTGTGGGCGAGATCGACGGTGTTCACTATCACTTCATTTCGCGCAATGAGTTCGATACGCTCGCTGCCAATGGCGGCTTGCTTGAATGGGCAACTTATTCAGGTAACAGCTACGGAACCCCGCGTGCATCCGTCGAGGAGCACATCGCTAAGGGTGATCAAGTCATTCTGGAGATTGAAGTACAAGGGGCTATGCAGGTAAAGGAATGCATGCCCGAAGCTCATTTGATTTTCATTGAACCGCCTTCTATGAAA
>URZP01000053.1 GCA_900552365.1 uncultured Coriobacteriaceae bacterium | reverse complement strand
ATGTCTGAATACGCGCTTCCGTACTTCGAGAACGAGGAAGGGTAAGCGCACGACTTCGCAAGGGCCTTCGCGAACCACATAGGAACCGATCCCAGAGCTTTCACCTCCATTAGGAACTCGCCGCTTCCGGTAAGCGGCGTGAACCCCTCTCCCAGCACATACGGCTTGTTAGAGAAAAGATCGCGATAGCCGATTTGCTCGTCGAACGTCAAACGCAGGTCATCGTCAACAAACAGCTTCGAACGGTATGCCGTGCGCGTGCAGGTGATCAGCACAGATGGCTTAAGCCCGGAGTTTCGGGCGATAAGCGCGTCGATCTCGCGAGCGATCTGCAAATCGAGCGCTGTCGGCTCTGACACGATTCGCGCATGACGGCCGATCGCGGCATCATCGTCGCAAGGAGCGACGGGATACGCAGCCATCGCTTCCTCGTACGAGCACGAGCCCGACAAATACGCCTGCGCGCCAAGACGGCTCATTCGAACGCGTCTTTTGTAAACAACCCCTTCGTACTTCTTCTTCAACTCGACGAAAACCTCTGACGCTTCGTCGAAATCGCCGTAAGCCCGAACGCGCAGCTTCTCTTTGTACAGCGGTTTCTCGAGCGAGCGCGCTATCATCGAACGATCAGGCGTGTCGTAATACAGGCTGTCAATGCGACTAAGCCCGTATTGGTCGATCTCGACGTAGGGTGCGATAGCGACCGAAAGGTCCGCCATCTGGAAAGTATCAAGGCGGTATTTCTTCTCAATTCTTTTGAATGTCGCGATGGTCATGCTCATGAGCACTCCTCTCGTTGAGACGAGCAAGCGCACAAGGCGCCAGCCCAAGATCCGTTTTCGGGATGGAGTGCACTGTATTCAGATCGCCTTAAAAACGACTGAAAGGAAAACCGCAGTTTAAGCTGGCTTTCAGGTTGCTCACTAAAATAAGATGAGACATACGACGCGAGAAAGACACAGCATGCAAGTACTTATAGTTGAAGATGACATTCGCCTTGCCCAGGCGCTTGGTCAGATCTTGAAAGAAAATCACTATCAGGTCGATCTCGTGCATGACGGCGATCAAGGATTTGCCTACGCCGAGTCAAGAGGCTACGACGTTATCATTTTAGACGTCATGCTCCCCCGCAAATCGGGTCTTGAGGTGGTGGCCGAGCTGCGACGCGCGAACGTGCCCACTCCTGTCCTTATGTTGACGGCGCGAACGACGGTTCAAGACAAGATCACCGGCCTTGATTCCGGCGCAGACGACTACATGACAAAGCCGTTCTCGCCTGCCGAGCTTCTTGCTCATCTTCGCGCCCTCACACGACGACAGGGCCAGGTAGTGTTCGAGAAAATCGACTTCGGCGATATCTCATTGAATCTGGAAAGCCACGACCTTAGTTGCGGATCGAAATCCATCAACCTTAGCTATAAGGAGTTCTCCATCGCGAATATCCTTATCTCCAACAAAGGCCAGATCGTCTCGAAGGACATGCTGATCTCGAAAGTTTGGGGCGTGGAGTCAAGCGCCGTCGACAACAACGTCGAGGCATATATCTCCTTCCTGCGCAAGAAGCTGAAGTTTCTTGGATCGAACACGCAAATCGAAACCGTGCGCAAGGTGGGATACCGACTGAAATCGTCGAGCAACGATTAATCCGCAACCAGCAAAGAGCAAGTCAGGACGAAACGCATGCTGAAGAAGCTTCGCATCAAGTTCATAGCGATCATCATGGTGATGGTCACCATCGTAGTCGTCGCCTCGTTCACCACCATCTGTCTGGTCGAACAACAACGAGCGAACGCGAACCTCGACGCCGCCTTAAACGATACGGTTGATCGCACAGCAAGCTGGATAGTCGATACCCGAGAAAAGGTTGCTCAGACGCAAGCCGGCGAAGAAACTGGTCAAACCGACGAATACGGCAACGAACGAGGCAAAAAGTCAAAACCCGTCGGACCCCACATCGGTGGGCCCGACCGCAACAGCAAATATCCCATCGCCGTGTATGCCCTTGACAAGAACGGCGAGCTCATCCCTATCGAGCATTCCATGACCGCCGCGATCTCCGACGACGTTATAGAGCAGGTCGCTTCAACGATCGCATCTGCGCCCGACGGATTCGGTAACGCCGACGGAACCAGTCTCCATTACCTGAAACGCGAGCTAGAAGGCGTCACCGTGATAGCCTTCGCCGACACGTCGAATGTCGACGGGTGGAAGTCGCTCGCCCTCACCCTTGCCGGTGTGGGCGGGTTGACCGTCATCGTGTTCTTCCTGCTTAGCCTTGTTTTCTCGAAATGGGCGCTGAAGCCCGTGGAGGAAGCCTGGGAGGCACAAAAGCAATTCGTCACCGACGCATCACACGAACTGAAAACCCCGCTAACCGTCATTCTCGCCAACGTCGCCATCCTTCAGGCGCACCCCGAGCGAACCGTCGCCAGCGAAAGCAAGTGGCTGGAAAGCACGCAAAGCGAAGCCGAGCGCATGGAGGGGCTTGTCGGCGAAATGCTTACGCTGGCGCAGGTAGAAGCGCGAGTAGACGCACCTTTCGAACCCGTTGACTTAAGCGATATGGTTGCTGGCACAACCCTTCAATTCGAATCCGTCGCATTCGAGCAAAACTTCAAGCTGGAAAGCAACATCCACGAGGGAATAACCGTGCAGGGCGATCCGGAAAGGCTGCGCAAACTAGTCGACACGCTTATCGAGAACGCCAGCAAATACGTGAATGAAGGCGGCACCGTCTCGGTAACCTTGGCACGCGAGAACAAAAGCGCAAGCCTGCGGGTAAGCAATACCGGGTCGTATATCCAGCCCGACGACCTGAAGCGCGTATTCGATCGCTTCTATCGCACCGACAAAGCGCGCACCGGCGACACGGGCGGCTTCGGCTTGGGACTTGCCATCGCCCGCGAGATCGCGCGAAGCCATAAAGGCGATATCGTCGCCGAAAGTTCCAAGGAATCAGGGACGACGTTCGTCGCTACCACCCCCCTTGCTCAAACCAAAACGAAATAACCTCGCAACCAAGGAAATCCGCGTCAATGATGCGGATTTCCTTAAAGTCGGGGGCAAAATGCCTGATGGACGAAAGCAAGCAGCCCTCGCATCTATGATGCAAGGGCTGTTGGATTGATCTTTGCAAACTAGCGGAACTCATTTGGATGCCAACGCTCGTAATAGCGAAGGATCTCCTGAGCGGTTTCCTCGACCGCACGGCCGTTTGTATGAACAACCAGGCAATTAAGCTTGCGCATAAGGGCGCGCGCCTTTTCCAGGTCTTCGTAAATGTACTCCTCATCGGCGTACTTGCCCGCCACCGCTGCGGCAATGCCGGTTCCGATGCGACGCTTCCTGATGTCGCGCAACACTTCAACGGTGGTCATAAGGCCGAACAAACGGGTCTTGTCGACATCCCAGATCTCACGCGGAGGCTCAGACTGCGGATCAAGCGGAACATTCGCAACCTTCAAACCCTGCTGAGAGAGATAAATCGACAGAGGGGTTTTCGACGTACGCGAAACACCGATGAGCACGATATCGGCCATCGTCAGATCCTGCGGGTTGCGTCCATCATCGTGATCGATGGTGAACTCCTGTGCCTCAATGCGCTGGAAGTACAAATTATCGGCCACGTGAAGCATGCCCGGAGCACTTGAGGCACAATAGCCGGTCACCTTCTCGATGGCATCAATGGCAGGCGTCAAGACGTCAACAGCCGTGATGTAGTTAGTGCCTGCAGCATAATCGGCGAAAGCGCGCGCAAGATTGCGATCAACCAACGTATAGAACACCAGCATGTCGGGCTTGCCCGTCTCGCGGACATGCTCTTCACGATGCTCCTCGAAGAAGGTCACGATCTCGTCAAGCGACTGAACCTTCGAGATAACCTCGATGCAAGGGTCCGCCACGCCGAACTGAACCGCCGCGGCACGAGCAATCGAACGGGCGGTGATGCCCATCGAATCACTCATGACGTGAATAGTCGGAAGACTTGTCGGGTTCTTCTGAGAAACGAACGGTTCCATCTTACTTGCCCGACTTCGCCATCTTACCGAAGTCGGCGATGTTCGCGAACACACCGACGAAACGGTTCAGCAGCCTCATGCGATTCGCACGAAGGGCGAGATCCTCGTCCATGACCATGACATCGGCGAAGAACGCATCGATAGGAGCGCGAAGCGAAGCAAGAACCTCAAGGGCGGTTTCGTAGTCACCCTGCTCAAGGTGGGCCGCGATCTTGACTTCGGCATCGGCAACGGCATCGTTGAGCTTAGCCTCGACCTCGGAAAGAAACGCAACGTCAACGTCGGTGCCGGCTTCGGCATCGCGCAGGTTGTTGGCGCGAGCGAATGCCGTGGCAAGGTTATCGAACGCGTCGGCGTTGTTCTTACGGGCGTTCTCAAGCGAATGAGCACGCTGCGAGATGATAGCGGGTTCCTCGACGCCGGCGCCAAGAACCGCATCGATAGTGTCGGACTCGACGCCCGCATCGCGCAGCATGACCTTGGTGCGCGTCACGAAGAAGTCAACGACCTCGGCTCGCACGGCAGCAAGATCGAAAGCAACGCCCTGCTCGGCAAAGTTGGCAAGCGCAGCATCGATAGCCGCGGAAAGCGAGATGCCAACGCCAGCCTCGAGCATGTTGACGATGCCGATGGCGCTGCGGCGAAGGGCGAACGGGTCAGACGAACCCGTGGGACCCTGGCCAACCGCGAACAGTCCGCAGATAGTATCGAGCTTATCGGCAAGAGCGACGAGCTTGCCCACCGTTGTGTCGGGAAGGACATCGCCAGCGAAACGAGGCTGGTAATGCTGACCGATTGCCTGCGCAACCTGCTCGGTCTCGCCCGATGCGGTGGCGTAGTAGCTGCCCATGACACCCTGAACGCTGGTGAACTCGATAACGGCATTGGTGACCAAGTCGGCTTTGCACAGATAAGCAGCACGAGCGAGGTCGCGCGCATCCTGCTCGGAAAGCGAGGCGTCGACAGCAAGAGGCTCGGCAAGCTTGACCAGGCGCTCAGCCTTCTGCTTCACCGTGCCCAGGGACTCCTGGAACACCACGCTATCGAGCTTTTCGACATAGTGCTCAAGCGGGTTCTTAAGGTCTTCCTCATAGAAGAACTTGGCGTCGTCAAGACGCGCACGAACGACGCGCTCATTGCCGTCGATGATGGTTGCCGCACAAGCGGGGTTGCCATTCGAAACGATGATGAACTTATTAGTGAGCTTATGGTTGGCGTCGTACAGCGGGAAATAGCGCTGATGCATGAGCATGGCGTCAACGATGATCTCCTCGGGAACCTGCAGGAACTCCTCATCGAACTCGGAGACCAAAGGCTGTGGGTACTCGGAAAGGTTCACAACCTCAAGGAGGGTCTTAGCGGGAAGCTCGGCGGTGAAGCCGGTTTCCTTCTCGATCGAAGCAACGCCATCGCGAATGACCTGCTCGCGCTCGGACTGCGTCGGGATGACATAAGCGGCACGAACGACGTCAAGCAGGTCTGCTGCCGTGTCAACCTCGTGAGCGCCCGGGGCAAGAACGCGATGGCCCCACGTGGCGTTGCCGGATACGGCGCCTGCATAGGAAACGGGGAGCACGACCTCGTCGAGCATAGCGACGATCCAGCGAACCGGACGAACGAAATACTCGCTGTATGCCGCCCAGCGCTGGCTGCGCTGCCACTTCAGTGCCGTGATGAATCCAGCAAGGATCTCAGGCAGAAGATCGGCAACCGGGGTTGCGGGGATGTTCTTGGTGGCGAAAACGTACTCGACGCCCTTAACCTCACGACGCTCCAGGTTCTCGGGAGAGAGCCCCTTGCCGCGAGCGAAGCCGATAGCGGCCTTCGTAGGGTTGCCGTCGGCATCGAAGGCGATCTTGGCAGCCGGGCCCTTGTACTCTTCAACCAGCGCCTCAGTTGCATCGGCAACGCCATAAGCCATGACGATCAAACGGCGGGGGCTGGAGTGAATCTCAACCTTCTCGAAGGGGATACGGGCAGCCTCAAGCGCCTCGGGCACCATCTTCTCAAGCTGCTTGTTAGCGGAGTCAAGGTCGAACGCGGGGATTTCCTCGACGCCGATCTCGAATGCGAGAGTGTGCAGATCTGCCATGTTACTCCCCCTTCTCTTCCGTGGTTTCCCCGGTTGTCTCTTCGCCCACCACGTATTTCAGGTAGGAGGCACAGCATTCCTTCACCATGGAGCGAACGCGAAGGATGTACGCCATGCGTTCGGTTGCGGAGATGACGCCACGAGCATCAAGCAAGTTGAACGTGTGGCAGCATTTCAGAACCCAGTCGTAAGCAGGCAGCGCAAGGTTGCGCTCGAGGCACAAACCGGCCTCGCGCTCGTACTGGTTGAAAGCCTCGAACAGGAAATCGGTGTTGCCAACCTCGAAGTTGTAGGTGCTGAACTGACGCTCGTTCTCGAGGTAGACATCGCCGTAGGTGAACTCGACGCCGTCGTCGCCGCGCGCCCAAACGATGTCGTAAACGCTGTCGACGCCCTGAATGTACATGGTCAAGCGCTCAAGGCCGTAAGCGATCTCGACAGGGACAGGAGAGCACTCGAAGCCGCCGACCTGCTGGAAGTACGTGAACTGCGTGACCTCCATGCCGTTGAGCCAAACTTCCCAGCCAAGGCCCCAAGCACCGAGCGTGGGCGACTCCCAGTCGTCCTCGACGAAGCGCACGTCGTGCTCGTCGGGATTGATGCCGATGGCGCGCAGGCTGCCCAAGTACAGGTCCTGGATGTTATCGGGGCTCGGCTTCATGAGCACCTGGAACTGATAGTAGTACTGCAGGCGGTTAGGGTTCTCGCCATAGCGGCCGTCGGTAGGACGACGGCAACCCTGCACGTAGCAGGTACGCCACGTATCGGGGCCAAGAGCGCGCAATGTGGTGGCCGTATGGTTGGTGCCAGCGCCAACCGCCCCATCGTAGGGCTGAAGCACGACGCAGCCCTGAGCTGCCCAGTAGTGCTGCAGGTTCATGATAACGTCTTGGAACGTCATCACCTTGCCGTCTGATGCGGCATGTTCGCAACCGGATGCCATGATTCTCCTTCACATGAAAAAACGCCGCCTGGAAGACGGCGAACCAACGATTACTTCGTAAGCAAGCCGATATCCTGAAGCGGCCAGTACACAAGCATAGCGCGACCAGAGATCGAGCTTGAGGGGATAGCACCGAAATAGCGGGAGTCGGCAGAATTCTCGCGGTTGTCGCCCATGACCCACACATAGCCCAGAGGGACCGTATAGGGATACGAGATCTGCACGTTCAGGGCATGGCGATCGAGCGGATAGCTTGCGCCTTGAGTATGAGCTTCGCTAGCCATCACGCCGTCGACGTACACATGGCCGTTGTCAAGCGTGACCGTTTGCCCACCAACTGCGACAACGCGCTTGATAAGCGTGCGACCCGCCACTTCGGGGTCGTCGAAGGTGACGATGTCGCCCACTTCGGGTTCACGGATGTAGAAGGAAACCTTTTCGGAAAAAACGAGATCGCCCGTCATGATGGTTTCCTCCATGGAACCCGACGGGATCTGATATGGCTGGAAGACGAAGGTTTTCAACGCCCATGAAAAGGCGACAACGAAAACGATGAGGCCAACGGCGCTCATGATGTTGCGAAAAACGCCGTTTTCGGTTTCTTTTGCGTGGTGACCTGCGTCCATAAATGCCTTGCGAATCCTTGATAGGAACGAAACGAAGAACCTGGCTGCGCTGCAGCCAAGCCATATGCCCGTTAATGATAACGCCTAAAGCGTTGGGCGTGAACTGTCGGCTAAAGATCCAGAAATTCCTTATCCGACTTGGAAAGCTCGACCGATTCCAGCAAATCGGGGCGGAGCTGTTTCGTACGCAAGAGGCTTTGTTGGCGACGCCAGACATCGACCTTGCCGTGGTCGCCGGACAGCAACACAGCAGGGACATCCATGCCGCGGAAGCTGGCAGGACGGGTGTACTGCGGGTATTCCAAAAGACCGTCAGCGAAGCTTTCGCCAAGCGCACCGGTTTCAGCACCCAAAACGCCGGGGAGCTTGCGAACAACCGCATCAATGACCACCATCGAGGCAAGCTCACCGCTGGTAAGAACGTAGTCCCCCAGCGAGATGACTTCATCGGCCAGCGTGTAAGCGCGCTCGTCGATGCCCTCGTAATGACCACAGATGAACAAAAGATGATCGTGCTGGGAAAGCTCGCACGCGTACGCGTCATCGAACTTGCGGCCCTGAGGAGCAAGGAAGATGACATGAGGTTTGCGACCATCCGAGCAAATATCGTCGTGGGCCTCGAAAATAGGCTCGCATTTCATGACCAAACCATCGCCGCCGCCGTACGGGTCGTCGTCGGTGGTGCGATGACGATCGTGCGTCCAGTCGCGCAAGTCGTGCGCGCGAAAGTCGAGGATCCCCTTCTCTTGGGCGATCTTCATCATGGACGAGCCCATGATGGAATCGTACATATGGGGGAACGTGGAAAGAGTCTCTACGATCATATGGACCCGCCTTACAGAGACAGCAAGCCGGCAGGAATATGCGTTTCGACGATCTGGGAATCGGCATCGATGCCGACGATGAACTCGTCAACCACGGGAATGAGGATATCGTCCTGGGCTTCAGGGTTGCTGCGGTCGGCGCGCTTTACGGACAACAGCATCTGGCCGGGATTCTCGATGATCTCGTTGATGTGACCGATAAGGCCGAACTCGGCATCGACAACGCTCCATCCCTCCCACGAAACGGGGGTCTGGGCGATATAGTCGCGCTGCTCTTGAGTGAGCTGCATAAGGCAGTGGCACCCGGCGAGCATCTCGGCAGTGTTCTTGTCGGCAACCGAATCAAAATGGACGACGGCAGAATCGTCGTCAAGAAAGCGCAGATCAACAACGACGCCGCGTCTGGGCGCGTCGATGACAGGCGGAACGAAGGCAACCTCGTCGCCCTCATCAAGCAAAAAAGGAAGGTTCGCTGCGGATTTCACAACGAACCCCCCGTCTAAATTACGCGTTTTCGCCAATACGGCGACATCAGACCAATTGCGCATTTATTCGATGATCTCGACTTCGACATGAGAATTGGTGCGAGAAGCCGCTGCGCGCACCAGCGTACGGATCGACTTGATGACGCGACCCTGGCGACCGATGACCTTACCGGCATCCTGCTCACTAACGTGAACCTCGATGAGGATGGTGCCGTTATCGGTTTGGCTTGAAACTATGTTCAGCTGGTCCTCGTCCTCGACAAGAGGACGAACCAGGCAATCGACAAGCTCGGCCATTTCATTAGTCTGATCAGCCATGGAAATTAAGCCTCTTCGTTAGCGTTCTTCCACAGACGAGCAACGGTGTCGGAAGGCTGAGCACCAACGCCGAGCCAGTAATTCATGCGATCGGTGTCGAACTCGACCAAATGAGGATGGGTGTTGGGGTTGAAACGGCCAACTTCCTCGATGAACTTGCCGTCGCGGGGCTTACGGGAATCAGCGACGACAACGCGATAGTACGCGTACTTCTTGGCACCGTGACGTGCAAGGCGAATCTTTACTGCCATGAAGACGAACTCCTTTTGCTAAAGCTCTTTATTACCAGGTGCAGACATTGACAGCACCTCTTTGCCTGCGAAAACAGCAATTGCTAATGTTAAGACCTGATCGACGGTTTGGCAAGCAATTTGCCCAATCATTCTAGCTAAGACCTAAGAACAACGTGCAGCTCAACGTGCGACTGCGACGAAACTACACAAGAGCGGCCTTCGCTCGACACCGTGACTACTGGCCCATCATGTCCTGAATTCGCTTCAAATCGGCGCGGGAGATGCCTGCGGGCATACCAGGCATGCGCATACGGCCTGATTTCTTGCCCTTCTTGCCTTTCTTGCCCTTCTTGCCACGCGGGGC
>URZP01000052.1 GCA_900552365.1 uncultured Coriobacteriaceae bacterium | reverse complement strand
GATTTCCCAGAAGTTATCGTCGAATTTGAAAATCCGTTCGTCAGCCAGGCCAATCATATTATGCCAGTAGTCATAGGTCTGACGGCAACCCATTCGGTCGTCTACTGCGCCACCCGCCCACCGCAACAGGCACGGCGCTACGGCAGCATCAACTCAAGAAAGAGAAACGCCGTCGCAGCCGCAAGCGTCGCCCAGTCAGCAAAACGAAAGCCATAGCTGCGCAAGCAAGTCCGCGAAGCGCCCGCAGCGCCGAACGCACGCGATTCAACCGCATATGCAACCGATTCTGATCGACGCAGCGCGCTGGTGAACATGGGAACAAGCGCCGACACAAGCGCAAACAGACGGCGTAGCACACCGCCGCTTGAAAAATCGGCACCGCGCGACTCTTGCGCGACGCACACCTTATTGAACTCGTTCACCAACGTGGGAATGAATCGAAACGTCATGCTCATAGCCAAACCAACGGATGCCGTGCGCACGCCAACGCGATCAAGCGGGCGAAGCAGCAGCAAGAACCCGTCGGTGAGCTGCGTGGGCGATGTGGTGGTCATAAGCGCCGACGTCCCCAACAGCACGCAAACGAAACGCAGCACATTTCCAACTGCGCACGACAAGCCGCCAACCGTAACCGTCACCGGGCCCGCGCACCACAGAACCTCGCCCGAACTTACGAACAACACGTCGAAGACCAAGACAAATACGATCAACCACACAAACGGCTTCAGCGACCGAAACGCTGCACGAGCATCCGAACCCGACGCCGCCTGCACAACCACCGCCGCCGCCAGCAAAATGAACAACGCGCCTATCCCTTGCGCGGCGAACGAAGCCATCACGAACAACATCGCGAACAATATTTTCCCGCGCGGGTCCAGCCCATGGGCGAACGTGCTCCCGGAACGATACACGCCGAACGCCGCGACATCGCTGCCAAGCGGTTTGAAGCCCCGCGAAGCCAACGGCGAGGTTTGTTTCACGCGAAGCTTGGAAAGGTCGATGCTCTCGCCCGCATATGCGCTATCCGGCTGTGCCGCCAGAACGCCCGCCGCGACGGCCCCGGTGGCAAACCCCGTCGCGCACGCAGCCAACGCAAGCGGCGGCAAGCTCAGCAACACCGCTGTCGTTCCCAACATCAAAACAGCAACCGCAATCTGACCGACATTGTGCAAAACGGCAGCCACCATGGACACCGGCACCGCTCCCAAACCGGGAACGCGCGAAGCCGCCGCGCACCCCGCAAACGCAAGCGCCGTGCCGCCCAAGCTGTACATAAGCATCATTGGCGAGCCGAACAGCAAACCCGATGCCACCACTTTCACCACCGCGACTGCAGCGGCGGCGCGGACGTCAAGCTCCAATAGCGCAACCACAACCGCCACGTTCGCCAGCCCCAGCTTCACGCCGGGCAGGGTCACGGGAAGCGGGATCATCGTTTCGATATAGCTCAACACAAGCGCAAGCGATCCGAAAAGCGATATGCGCGCTAAACGTTGCGTGGCGGTGACTTGGGGGTTTGCTGCCATGACGAAACGCTTTACCTGCTATTTCCCAACAACGTCGTAAGAAGGCGAGGCGTCCTCGTCCGTCACGGTCACCACAAGCTTATGCGGCAGGCATATGATCTGCTGCCCCGGCTTTGAAACCCAACCCTGCTCGACGCAATCCTGGTTGGGGCAATCCGCTTCTACCACGCGCACCTTACCCGCATGTACTTCGATCATGTTCACGCCGGCACTGGAATTCACCGTAAGAGTGCCATCACAAGCAAGCGACATGGTGTGAGTTTCCCCATCTGCATCCTGGATAACAGCGGTTCGCACGTTGCCGCAACCGCCAAGCACGCTCGTAGCCGCATAAGCCACCAGCGCAACCACCACAATGGCCACAATCACTCCCACGTTGAGCTTCATATGGCCAGACGACTTTTTTCCAGCAACCGACATGCTTCACCATTCCTTTAATCGTTAAGCAACGTGAAATCCGAACCATCCGACGCCGTTGCGACATCGTTCATGTCCACCAGCAATCCGCTGAAACGTTCATCGGCGTTCAGGAAATCCAGAGCCTTGTTGCGCCCCATCAAAAACAGCATGGTGGAATATGCATCGCCGTCGGTTGAGCTGTCGGACACGATCGAGGCACTTGCCAGGTCGGTCTTTACCGGATACCCCGTGCGCGGATCAAGGATGTGATAGTACAAAACGTCGTCAACAACGAAGCTACGCTCATACAACCCACTTGTGACCAGGGATTTATCATGTGCAGGAATACTCGCGATGACGTCATTCGCCGCGCCGTTGGGGTCCTGCACGCCCACGCTCCAATCATCGCCACGGAAGCTTTCGCCCAACACGTACACGTTGCCGCCTAACGAAAGCATGGCGCTTTCGCAACCCACCTCGCGCAACATGGACACCAGATCGTCGGTGATGAAACCCTTCGCAATGCCGCCAAGATCGAGCATGGCATCGGGATCGGCAAGCGTCACCGTCGTGCCGTCAACCGAAATCGTGCGGTAATCTACGTGTTTGACGGCCTCCTGAATGACCTCGTCATCGGGCTTGATGCCCTCGACGAAATCCCACAGGCTTGAAACGGCGCCGATGCTGACGTCGAACAAGCCACCCGACGCCTCGGAATACGCCAGCGAGGCCCGAATGCAGCGCGCCGTCTCTTCAGCAACCTCAACCGGCTCACCATGCGCGTTGTTGATCTTCCAAATGTCGCTTCCTTCCTTCGTGCGTGAGAAACGATCCTCGAAAAATTGGCAGCGATCGGAAATAACATCCATCAGCTCGGGTGAGCACAGCGCACGGATTTGGATCACTGTGTCGAACAGGAACAATGTGATGGACTGGACCTCATATTCCGCACTATCGACGCTCCCCTCCGACTGAGAAGCGGCGCCTTCGCTTTGCTGCGTCGTTGAGCAGCCGGTCAGCCATGCAGGCATCGCAACCGCGCAAAGCGAGCCAGCCGCAAAGGCAAGAAAACCTCGACGCGACAACAGTTCGTTCTCCATCAACCTGATCCTTCTTCAATACCTACATGAACATCCGGCACAACGCGAACAGCGCGACAGCCTTCGCCAACACCATCAGGATCTCGGTGCCACGCAAAGACACGAGGAATTCCCTGGCCGGCTTTTTAGCGCTGGAATCCTGTACAAGCTCCTCCTGAACCGCTGGCTTAGGCACGCGCAGCAGCGTCACGTTTTCCAAGGGGCACCCATCGGCGCAGCGTCCGCACGAAATGCATTCGCCCGCGGCGAACGCATCGGGATCGGGCGACACCGACACAGGACATGATCGCTTGCACAGCCCGCATCCCTTCGCACAGCGCGTCGCGTCGCGACGGAATGTGGAAAACGGCAGCACGGGCAGCAAGCTGAACACTGCACCAAGCGGGCAAAGGAACTGGCAGAAAAAGCGCTCCACGAACAGCATCCCAACCGCAACGACGCCAAGAGCGACGAATGCACCTACGGAAATACCGTCGACGTTGCCGGCAACGATGCCCGCGAACGCCGTCCAAGGACTGTAGCCGGAAATGCTCGACCACACGCCCGCGAAACACAGCACGCAAATGACAACCAGCACCACGTACTTCAACAGCTGCAACGCACGTTGCATCCCAGCGGGCAGAAGCGGCTTCTTCTTGCCAATGCCCAGCTTTTTGCGTACGGGGGCGAAAACGGTGAACAAAGCGTCACCCAACGTCCCGAACGCGCATGCATAACCGCAGAAGAAGCGACCGAACACCACAGTGAACGCCAACACGGCCAACAATGTCGTCACAAAGGCGCTCAAGCTAACAGGCTGCATGGCGCCGATCTGGGTGAAGACATACTTCACGCCGTTGAACGCCGCGCTGAACACAGCAGGGAACGCAACGAAGAACACGATCTGCACCGCCCAGCGAACACCGCGATCGATTACGAGGCGCTGACGGCGGCCAAGGGCTTTCGACTTGTTTTTCGCCATGCTATTCGCCATCCTTTAAGGATGCCACGGCGTCAGCCTGGCCGGAATTACTGGTCTCAAGCGCCTGAACTGCGCCGTTAATGATGCCAGCCGACGAGAACGTGGCGCCCGACACGGTGTCGACGTTCGGCGTTTGCTTAACCAGCATGTCGTCGATCAGCTTCACGGCCTGCTCAAGATAGGGGCCGTCTTCATTGGGCGCGTCCACAACCCGAACCTCGTCGATATAGCCGCCCTTCACCGTGACCCGCGTGGTCACCGGCCCGCCATACCCCTGGGCCGTGCCCGTGAACACGCCGTCGGTCGCATACGGCCCGCGATTCGCCGCGCGTTCGGCTTCTTGAATCTGCTTTTGCACCATCGCATCGGCGGTATTGGCATCGGCGGCCCACAAGCTGAATCCGGCAATCAACGCCCCGACAACTGCCACATTCGCAATTTTCGTTATGAAATTTCGTTTACGAACCAGAAAACTAAGCACGATCGGACTCGCTTTCCGCGTTCGAGGCGCTCGGGCCCTCTGCGCCAGAGTCGGCGCCCGAGCCTTCGGCGCAACCCGATCTGTCGCCGTCTGCGCTTGCGTCACCACCTGCAGGCTTATCCGGGGGATTCGCCTTCTCATAAGCGTCTTTTGCCAGTTCGAGAGCTTTTTCGTAAGCCTTAACGATTGCCTTCGAAGAATACGTGGAACGCGAAACGACATCCACATTGACGGGATCCCTGCGCAAATCGATCAGCTGCTTGACGACGCCGATGTACTCTTTGCCGCGAACGGTACGCCCGGACGCTGCCCATTCTATGTACGAATCATTTTCCTCGTCGTAACTTCCAAGCACCGCTTCTTGATCGGTGGCCTTATTGGTGCCGTGCAAATCTTTGATCGCGGTTGCCTTGCCGTCTTTCACCGTTACGGTCATGGCAAGGTAATACGGCTCGAACGCATCGGGGTCCTCGCTATTTTCGCACTTCACATACACGGTGTAATCTCCGTCAAGATAACCGCCGACAGCCGGCTTTTCTTGAGACGGCTTGTCGGCGCCATCTCCGTTGGAGCCATCGCCGCCTCCGGGCTTGCTCGACGGGCCATCGCTCCCCTCGTTGGAAGAACCACCTGATGGCTTGTCAGTCGAAGCACCGCCAGTGCTGTCAGTCGAAGGCATTGCTTGACGCAATGCGTCCTCAACGGCAGCCAAAATGCCCTCCGAGGAAAACGTTGCGCCCGATACCGTGTCGACCGCGGTCGTCTGCTTCGAAACGATAGAAGAAACCAACGATTGCGCGCGGCTGAAGTACGCTGCATCATCTCCTTGCGACACGATGTCTATCTGGGAAATCCTCCCATTCGCGATGGTTATGGCAACGCGAATGGCGCTCTTGTATCCTTCTCCTTCACCGTAATACGTGCCATCGATGTAACCGCTTGCAGGCGTTTCGGTTGGGTTTAACGTCACATGGCCCTTATCGGAAGTGGCTGGCGTCGATGCGGGCGAAGTTGCCGAGCTCGACTTCGCCTGCCCCGCAGACTGCTCGAGCGCGTTCTTGATAGCGACAAGAATGCCCTTCGAAGAGTACGTGGCCCTCGAAATGGTGTCTACCGACGTCGATTGCGCTGCGATCACGGAGCCGATCAGCCCCTTCGCATTGCTGAAGTACGGCTCGTCGTCGCCCGCAGACACTATTTCGATCGCAGCGATCTTCCCACCGCTGACAGTTACCGCCACCGTAATGACGCTTCTGAAGCCCTGGCCCGAACCAGTGTACACGCCGTCCTTCAGATTACCTGCATCGATGCCGTAATCAGCCGCGCTGTAGTTCGCCCCGGTTGCTGGCTGCGCATCCTGGCGTTCCGCAGTCACCTCGACAGGTTTGATTTCTGCCGCTATCGCCTGCTCCGCCGATGCGTAAGCATTGGGGTCGAACGCGAGCGGCTGATAATGCGAAACCACGAACGCAATGGCAACGCCCGTTAACAGCGATGGCATCAAAAGGCTTGCCGTAGCCGCCTTCTGCGGCAGTGCGACATGCTTGCCCGTCTTCGTTTTATCGGTCGACGAAGGTACGTGAGGGGCCACCTCCCCGGCATGTTTCCCGATCTTTCGATCTGTCACGGTTTTCATATCTCCTTCAAACGACCTTATGGCGGAGCCGAAGCCCCGCCATAAGGCATGATTCGTCAGTTTCGGGCGGCAGGGGCAAATCAGCCGCCCATCTCGTTGCTAAACGGCTCTTACTCGCGTGTGCGACGGCGCATGAAACGCGCCACCGCCGCCAGCGCTGCCGCGCCAACAGCGGCAATGCCCGTTGCCGCCATCGGAGCAACGTCGCCCGTGCTCACCAGGCCTGCGTCGGTGCCGGCAGCAGACTTGTCGGCAGCCGCATCGGTGTCGTCCGCTTTGGCGTCGTCATCGGCCTTGCCGGTATTGTTGTCCGCTTTCGTGCCGGTGTCGGCCTTGCCGTCGTCTACCTTGCCGGTGTCGTCGCTTGCGGGCGGGTTCTCAACAGAGGGCTTGACCAGCTGCTCGCGAGCCTGCTTCACAGCGGCGGTTGCGGACTCGACGTCGGCGGCGGATGCATCTTCATTGCCGAAGAGACCCTCTGCGGCTTTCACTGCGTTCTGATACACGGTCCAGCTTTCAGACGTGTAATCGGATTCCTTCAAGCTGGAGCCAGCCTCGATCTCTGCGCGCAGATCGGCAAGCTGATCGGAGTTAGGAGCTGCAACAAGCGCAGCCTGTGCACCCTGCAGCGCGGAAAGCGCACTGGCAACCTCTTCATCGGTAGCGGAAACGGATTCATTCACGCCCCGAGCGGCATTGAGCGCTGCCTGGAAAGCAGTCCAGCTGGTTGCAGTGTAAGCATGCTCGTTGTTGTCGATCTTCAAGGCGGACTGAACAGCGCTCTCAAGCGCGGCCTTGTCGGCAACCTTGGCGTACGTGAACTTCAGGTTGCTGGTGTAGCCCGTCGCCTCAACCTCAACGTCGTACGCGCCGTTCGCATCGAACACCAAGGAGCCGTCCTTGTTTGCAGCAGCAAGGTTCAGGAAACCGTCCTGGTTGACGATCTTCACAGCGCCCTTGCCCTGTGCGCTATACGCCACGCCATTCACCGTGACCTGCGAAATGTTACCCAGATAGTTCGCGAGGTCGCTTGCGCTCGCGCCGCCGTCAGCGATCAGCTTCAGGCTGGAAGCGTCAAATGCGGCAGCGTTCTTCGCCGTCGTCAACGTGAACGTTGCGCTCAAGGGCGCGTACTTGCCGCTCTTGTCGGTGGCAACGATCGTGTAGCTGCCAGGCTGCGTGCCGGCAGGAATCTTGATAACGGAAGCGTACGGCCCGGAAGACGCGTTCGACACCTCAACATCGCCATTCCAGTGCTCAATGCTGTATTGGGCGTCGAATCCTCCAGGCAGCGTCGGTTTCATGCCAATGAAGGAAGCATCGTCGAGCGAAGCGCTCTCCTGGATGGAGATAGCGCCCTCATCTGCAGAAACCTTGACAGGGACGTACTGATTCATGGCCAAGGTGTAGGTGCCGGTGGACGTATAGAACACAACAGACTTGATGGTCTTTCCCATCATCGATTTGTAATAGGTCGAGCTCAGCGGACTGCCGTGCGCTTCGGCCACGAAGCCGCAGCTCCAAGCAAGCTCCTTGCCCTTCCAGATGTTCTCCAGGGCGCGCATGCCATAGCCTTCGATGGTGCCAGTTTCGTCGGCGGCGTTCACCACGGCACCGTATACGGTCGCCTGTTTGCCATCAGCGTCAACCATCTGCTCGCGCAGGTTGCTGAAATCGATTTCATAATCGCCGTACTTGCTGTCGGTGGTGAACTCGACGGTGACGTCGGACAAAGCAACGGCGGGTTTGCCTTCCACCTCACTGAACTTCAGGTTGCCGGACTCGTCAACCGTTACCTCCTTATAATTGGCCGGCGTCTCGCCCTTGGGCAGTACGTAGTACGAATAGCTCGGTGCCTGGAACAGGGCGTTGCGACCGGAATAGGTCGTGGTGGACGTCTTGCCCTTGATGGAGGTGGTGATATCGATGGAGTCGGAGTCCGTCACACGCTTGAACTTCGACCAATCGATGTTGTCGGAGCCGACCTTGACGGCGAACGTAGCGCCCGTGATGTCGCTGCCGTCGGCGTTCACATGATAAGAACCGGCAACCAGCGAACCGGCCAGCGTCTTTTGCTTGGTAGCGGACGTCACCACGTCGGTACCGGAGTTGTTCTGCTCCGCGGCGTAGAAGTCGCTGTAGGGGATATTCATGAGCACGTACGAGCCAACCTCGGGATACAGGCTGACCAGCGCGTCAAGCGCGCCTTGGAGGTGCGTGATCTGCTCGGCGGCTTCCGATTCGCTCAGGTTTTTCTTGGCGAGCAGGTCCTTGGTCTCGGCAGTTTCGATCTCGATGGACGAGGCGGTCCAGGAGTCCTCGGTGTACTTGGTCTTATCAAGAGCGACGGCCTTGTCGTACAGGCCCTGCAGCTGCGCCTTCGTTGCCTCGGTCACAGGCACTTTGGCGCCGACGATGTTGTCCTCAGTTGCCTGGAAATCCCAAGAAGCGTCGGCATAGCCAAGCGCATGCACCGTAACCGTCCAATAGCCGGTGCCGTTGGTGCTGGCAGGAAGCTTGCAACGCAGCGAATCGGTCAGGCCAAGCTGGATGCCCATGGACTTATGCATCCAGTTGTCGGCGGCAAACTTCGTGCCGAACGTAGCAAGCGCGTTGGATCGCGTTGCGTCGTCGCCGTAATACGTCCAAGTCACTGCCTGCATATTGGCGCCAAGATCGCCGAATCCCTGCGTAAAGTCAACGCGAAGGAACTCGCCGTAAGAGCCGGACGCTTCCTTGACGGTTGCGCCCATGCTTGTCAGGTCGGCGGTCTTGAGCGTCTGGTCCTTGATGCCGGAGTCCGTGCCGGCGGCTGCAGCGGAGAAGCTGCAAGAGCCATCGGAGACAGTGACAGTTTTCAGGCCGTTGGTGTCAATATCGACATCGGCAACCAAACCGGAATACGAAGAAAGCTGCCCTTCGCCGTAGCCGCCAGCCAACGTCTCACCGTTGGGAACGAAGCGATGCGTCGCCTTAAAGGCGTCCAGGTCGGAGGTCTTAACCTTCACTGGCACGTATTTCAGACCCGTGACCTCGTAATCCTTCAAGGTGTAGCTGGCGCCATCGCAGGTCATGCTGCCGCGATTCCACGTTACGGTCTTACCATCGGTAGTTGTAAAGGACTTTCCGTCGGCTGCCCAGGTCGCCAGCTCGAACGTTGCGCCTTCGTTGGTGTAGATGGTGGCCATGCACTGATAGCTGCCGCGATGCAGGCCGTGATTCGCGGTAGCACGGGTAACGGCATCGAACGCGCCCTTGTCAGCCTCGCTGCGAGAGTCAAGGTCGCCGGAAGACGCCGCAGACCCTGCAGCCTGAACTCCCTCTGCCGCCCAATACTCTGCCCAAGTCAATCCCGCATAGCCGTAGGTGTACTCACTTTCAGCCGGCTTTGCGTTCTGCTCGTCGTAAGCTGCCTGCAGCGCGTTATCGACCGCGGTCTTGATAGCGTTCGAGGAGATGGTCGCCGTGGAGACGGCGTCGATGTTGCTGGTGTTGCCGGCTTTTTCGATCTGGCTGACAACGCCCTCGATAGGCATTCCCTTTTTGCTGTAGCCGTTCACGGCCTTGTCCATGCGTTCCCAGTCGTTGTCGCCAAGAGTGCTGTAGTCGGCAACCTCGACTTTCACGATCTTGGAATCAGCAACGGTTACCGTCACCGAGACGTCGTAGCTCTTGGCATCCCATTCGTCGCCCTTGTTCAGGGGATCTTTGGAATCGGCCACAGCCGTGCCCTGATACTTGCCATCGGCGATCTTGCTCAGATCGTATGAAGCACCCTGCGAAACGGCTACATTGCTGCCACCATCCAAGGTATAATTTTCGATTGAGACCGAAGACGTTTGAACGCCTTCGCTCGATTGCGGGGCAGCCGTTTCAGTGTTGGTAGCATCGGAGCCGGCTGCCCCCTCTATTTCACCATCGCCGGTTTGAGCAAATGCTGCAGCCGGGGACAATGACAATGTCAGTGCCATGGCCATCATGCCTTTGGAGGCATTGCCTCCCGCCGAAGCCAGGGCTCGCCGGACGGCATTACGTTCGATCATCCTGTTTCCTTTCTTCGTTTTCGGTCTTCGTTTCATGGCGAAGGCGCGTTTTCCTGTTGCACCCGTTTCATAACGGAGGTCCGTCTTCCTCTACCTTCCGTTTTATAACTGAGGTGATTTTCCCTTCTGCGACGTTTACAACGGAAGCTCTATTTTTTTGCGCCGTCCCTGTTTTCAGAATTGCCGACACCGAAGCACAAGCAAAAGCCCCGCGCCAGCAAGCTGATAAA
>URZP01000051.1 GCA_900552365.1 uncultured Coriobacteriaceae bacterium | reverse complement strand
ATTTTCAGCCCCCGCGACAACCTATCCGAAAAGCGCAAAGTCGATAACCAAGCTTGCGCAACACATTTTATGAAGTAAATATATCACAGAAAGAATTATTTACCCTCTACCTGCGTGGCAGCGTCCGATTCCTTAGGATTACCGCCACTATCAACAATCGACATCAGGTCTTTCCAACCAGCCTTGTCCTCGTAGCAAAGCCAAAGGCCTGTCTCCTTGTCGATATCGCCCTTGTAGGGGCCGGTGCACGTGTACAGCTTCACGTCGTTCTTGGCCTGAGCGAAATCGGTTGCAAGACTGACCATAGTGTTCATGTCCATGCTGGTTTTAATGCAAGACGAAAGGTTCTGCACCAAACCGGGAATCTCGGTGATCGGCGCCTGAATGATGGAGTTCATCATGGCGATGGCCAATGCGCGCACGTTCGACTGACGAACGGCGTCCTGACTGTCGGTGTCTTTGTACGCCGTGCGCATGCGAGCCAAAGCGATAGCCTCTTCGCCATTCAGCATTTGGTCGCCCGCCTCGATGTGCACAACGTCCTGATCCTTCGTGTACACCTGATAATCGATGGTGTACGGCACGTTAACCTCAATACCGCCAATCGAGTCGACGTAGTTTTTCAAGCCGGCGAATTCGATCTCGGCGTAATATGAGATATCAACGCCGGTAAGCTCCTCTACCGCCTTAACGGCACCAACGGCGCCATCTTCGGCAAAGGCTTGGTTGAGTTTAACTTTGTTGCCATTAAGCATGTACGGGGTATCGCGTGGCACCGACACCATCGTGATTTGGTGGCTGTTCTTGTCCACGCGCAAAAGGACGATTGCATCCGAGCGCTCGCCGTACGACTCCCAGTTGTCAGAGCCCATCAGCAACACATAAAAAGGTTTTTCATACGGGTTCTCGGACGTGCTGAGAACGTTTTCGAGGTCCTTCTTGACGTCGCCACTAAGGGCCATGTTCCCCGCAATACTATTCAGATACACCGCACCAGCGGCAACGCCTGCACCGATAAGCACCAGAACGGCAATAAGCACGCCAATGACGATTTTCTTACCCTTGCGCTTTTTCTGAGGCATGCTGATAACGCCGGTTTGACCAGGACCGCCCTGACCGGGATACGCGTTATGACCCTGAGCGGAATAGCCGTTGCGGTTAGCCTGCGTGTTGCGCGAATACTGAGCGAACTGCGCCTGCTGGGCCTGGTTCACACGACGACCACCCTGTGCACGGCCATCTGCCTGCTGGCCGTAAGGTTGCGAAGGACGATATGCACCCTGCTGCGGCATGGCCTGCGTGCGATTGGGCTGCTGCATAGGCGGCACCTGCTGATGCCCCTGCTGCGAGTGCTGACGGGCAGCATGACCGGGCTGCACCGGTTGAGAACCAGCCTGCTGCCTTGCCTGTTGATTGGAATAGCCCTTGTACTGGTATCGCTACTGGCCCTGGGGCTGCGCAACGTTACCGGACTGTTGCTGATACTGCTGCTGTTGCCTTGGCTGCTGCGATTGCGAAGCTTGGCTGGGACGCGCATGCTTGGCATGCTTTCCTTGCTCGTAATCGGTCATACGCACCTCCGCATTTCATAAGTGCCGCTAATAAGCGGCGTTTTCTTAAAATAAAATGGGCGCACTGTCCTAGAAAGGACAAAATACCCAAATGAGAATTTTACTCAACGAATGCAAGGTTTCCGCAGAAGGCACTGTATTTCCACGTGTTAGGCTTGGGCACTTCACAAACTTCAGGAACATCTAAGGCATCGTATTGCTTGCCGTGCGCAGCGCAACCGCAGTTCAGAACCTTAATAACAGCCCTTCGCGCGCAACACGGCGTCGCGCAGTTTGCCCTTCACGGCAAACACGTTCTTGTTATGCTTGATAGAGTAGCCCACCGCACCCAAACGCGTTTTCCACGACGGAGCCTGCGCCAAATCCTGCAACTGCATCTTAAGCGGCGACTCGAATTCGGCATATGCAAGGTTCACCTGCGCAAGCATGCCTCGATCGATTTGCTGCTCAACCGCCACAATGGCATCTGCCAACTGCTGCACCGACACTTCAGGATTCACGCCCAAACCGACGCCAGCCGATTCCAGCTGGTAATGACGGGCTGTATACCAATGCAAAAGCGGAAGGCCCTGCTCTTTCGAGAACTTCAGATTGCGACGCACGCCTTCTAGCAGGTCGGCGGCTTTTTTAGTTGTCCAGTGCGGAACCTTGTAGTCGCAGCAATAGCAGTAGCCCACCTCATTGGTGGCGAAAAAACACCCTGCACGATAAAGCGTTTGCGCCAGGAAGACCGTGTCTTCAAAGAACGTCAGCGCTGGGAAGGGTCCACTCGCGGCGGTGTCGGTCGCGTTGGTATCAGCCGCTACATCGACGACGCCGACAGCGCTGTCGCCAGCGATTTCCGCGCTGTCGCTCACAGATTCGAACAGCGAGCGCTTGAACATGAAGCGATGAAAGCCGTAGTCGAACTGGTAGTCGCGGTAGCTTTTCACGCCGGATTCCGTGAAGGTGTACCCCGCTAAATCGGGGTCGTTCGAAAAGTCTTTTTCCAATCGCCCCGCATGATCGTTATAGAAGCACGCCCCCGAAACATCGACGCCGTTGTCAACCGCGCCTTCATACAGCACGCACAAATAGTTGTCCGACGAATAACGATCATCAGCATCCAAAAACGTCACGAACTCGCCCGTTGCCGCAGCAATGCCAGCATTTCGCGCAGGCCCCGGACCTGCGTTTTCCTGCCGAATCAGCTTCACGCGCGAGTCGCGTTGCGCCGTCTGGGCAATGACGTCGGCCGAATCGTCGGTCGATCCATCGTCCACGCACACGATCTCGATTTCGCACAGCGACTGAGTAAGCACCTGCTGTAGGCAACTACCAATGAATTTCTGCGAGTTGTAAACCGGGATGATCACTGACACCTTGATAGACGCAGCCGCCTTGAAACCTTGCACCGCCATCCTCGCCTCCGTTGAGATTTCCTATGCGCAAAAAAACAGGCTTTAACGACCTTCATGCAGCTTGTCGCGCACCGCACGCGGCACCGACAAGATGGCGTCGCCCAGCTTGTACGTTTTCGAATTCAGATACTCGTCCAAGCCTTCGGATGGCTGAATGATATCCAAATAGAACTCGACCTGCTCTTCCGGCGTAAGCGACGACAGCCACCGCTCGCGTTCTTCAGGCGAAACAGCCTCGATCCAGTCGCGGCCCGTAACCATACGCCAGTCATACATCTGACGCGTCATCGCGGCAACGAACTCCCGGTCAAGCTCGGAAGCGTGCTGCAGCATCCAACGTTTCATCTCGGTCAAGCAAACGTAGTGCCCCTGAACATTGCGGATCGAGCGTGACCGCTGCCCCATAATGGAACCTTCGCGCACGCGGCGCATGTAGATAGGTTCGTTCAGAAACGTGCTGCGCTGCGAAACCACCAGCGTCTGGAACGTGAACAGGGCATCCTCGTGGATGATCCCCTCTTTGAAACGGATGCCGTTATCTTCAAGCAGCCCGCGACGCACCATGCGCATGGCGCCTTGCGGCCAAAATTCGCCGCGCTGCTGGAAAAACGTGAACAGCTCGCGCCCCGTGGCCACCCCATCGAACGAGGGCCTATGGCTGAAATCTTCCTTCACGCGCTTATGCACGGAGGCCGATTCGTAAAACGACTTCGCGTTGAAGTACATGTCGTCAAGCTGCTGGGTTTCCGCACGATCGAAGATCTTCTGCAGCGCCTCGGGCACGAAGAAGTCGTCGCTGTCCAAGAAAACGATGTACTTTCCTCGAGCGCGATCCAGCGCGAAATTGCGCGCGCCGCCCGGGCCGCGATTCTCATCAAGCGAGAAGAACGAAAAGCGGTCGTCTCCCGCCACCGCCCGCTGCGCAACCGCATAGCTGTCGTCGGGCGAACAGTCGTTCACACAGATAACCTCGAAGTTTGCAAACGTCTGTTTCTGCAGCGATTGCAGGCATTCGGCCACGTACTTCTCGCAGTTGTACAGTGGAACGATAACAGTGATCTGCGGGGATTCCGCCGCAGGCGCGGACTGGGCATTCATGTAAAGCTCCTTCGGGCATTAACCAAACGCATTTATCGGCGTGGCTGAGAGCCGGCGCCAGGCAGGCGCGTTAAAGTAGCGTCGAATATTTTTGTGCGAACTGCGCGGGATCAAACGCTAGAAGATCAGCGAGTTGCGCAGCAGCTTCGGGCGCGAACAGCGACATATCAAGCTCGCCCGCTCCCTGCGCCTCGGCATATTCAGCCTTGGCGCGCTGGGCGAAGCTTGCATGAAGCTCGGGCGAAATACGTTCGTAATTCCACTGGTACTTGCCCCACTTGTCCACATGGAACCACGGAATGAACGCCTTGTAGCGTGCAGGGCGCTGACGTAAGAACTGCTGGCTTTCGGCAAGCTCGTCGCACACCTCGAACACCTTGTTGCTGGTTTTCACCGACGAGTTGGGGTTATCCATGCGGTAATGAACCAGGCACCTGCGCAGCAGGACCACGCGACGCGCCGCGAACCACGATTTCATGACGAACGCGGTGTCTTGGAAGGATGCACCAGGCGTTTCGCGGAAACGGATGCCTTCGGCGTTAAGCCAGTCGCGACGATATAAACCCGCCCAGATGCTGGGGACGGTTCGAATGATCTGCGGCTGGTCAGCCGCATCGAACACCCTGCCGTACGGATAGCCGGCAAGATTCTTCTGCTTGTTTTCGTGGGCGTCGAAATGCTCAAAATAGTTGCATTTAACCAAATCGGCGTCGCGCTTCTTACCCGCCTTGTACATTTTGGCGAACATGGTGCGTTCGATGTAGTCGTCGGGCTCGGAGATGGCGATATACTCGCCACGCGCTTCGTCGATGCCCAAGTTCAGAGAAGCGCCATAGCCGCTGTTGGGCTTGTCGATGATGCGGATGCGTGCATCACGGGCAGCGTACTGGCGCATGACGCCCAGCGAGCCGTCGGTAGAACCGTCGTTGATGGCGATGATCTCGATGTCGCGCAGGGTTTGTCCCACAAGCGCATCCAGGTTCTGCGCCAGGTACTTCTCGGTGTTGTACGTGGGAACCAGCACCGTCACCTTCGGCGCGGGCATTTCTTCAACGGAATTCACGTGCATGGGATCAACCTCTCTGGCACTTATGCGAAACCGTGCCGCTTATGACGCGCGGGCGCGAAGCGGCACTTGTTGTTCGGGATCCTATTTTATATGCCTCGGCTATACTTTTAGCAAAATGTCTGGAAGCAACACGCGAAACGGGTGCTGCGGCCACGCAGAAGACGGCGACACGCGGAAGCGCACCCGTCAACCCAACAAACGAAGGCAAGCATGACGAACTTCAACCCCAAGCCCACATACCCAGCCTGGTACGCACGCGCGTCATACCCCTTTCGCGGCAACCCAGACGCACCGCGCATCCTAAACGCGCTGGACAAGGGGCTTGTCGGCATCATCGCCCTTGCCTACATCGGCACGCTTGCCTGGCTAACATTCCTTGCCGCAACCGCCGGCGACACGCGCATCTGGAAAGCGCTCCTGGTACCCGCCGTCTCATTCGTTTTGGTCAGCGCCTTTCGCAAAGTTGTCAACGCGCCGCGCCCCTACGAGGCTTTCGACATCGATCCCCTTATCAAAAAGGACACGCACGGCAAGTCATTCCCCAGCCGACACCTGTTCAGCGCCGCAATCATCGCCTTCGCGCTATGGTGGGTGAACCCTGTTTTCGGCCCCATCGCCCTAATCGCCTGCGTTGTCGTCGGCTTCTGCCGCATTGTCGGCGGCGTACATTTCCCCCGCGATATCGCAGGCGCTTTCATTTTCGCGGTCATTTTCGCCTTGACCGGGTTTATCCTTATGCCCTAGGAAGAGAGTGAGGGACCCTGTGCAACGGGTCGCGGTTTCCGCGCTGCGGACTGCGACCCTGCGCAGGACGAGGGAGGAAACCATGAAAACCGCTACCCTTGGCAGAACCGGCATCGTCACGCCCGCCAACGGATTCGGGGCCCTCCCCATTCAACGCGTTGACGACGAAACCGCCGTTTCCATCTTGCGCAACGCCTGGGAAGGCGGCATGACGTTCTTCGACACCGCTCGCGCGTACAGCGACAGCGAGCACAAGCTTGGCCTGGCCTTCGGCAATTGGGGCGAACCCGACCCCGCCGACCCCAACGATTGGCGCGGCCCGAAGCGCGAGGAAATATTCATTGCCACCAAAACCATGGCAAAGACCCCCGACAAGTTCTGGGACGACCTTGAAACCTCGCTGGCCCAGCTGAAAACCGACTACGTCGACATCTACCAGTTCCACAATCCCGCGCAATGCTACCGCCCCGGCGACGGCACCGGCATGTACGAAGCCATGCTAGAGGCAAAGGCGCAGGGGAAGATCCGCTTCATCTCGGTAACCGCGCACCGCATTGGCGTGGCCGAGGAAGAGGTTGCCTCGGGCTTGTACGACACCATGCAGTACCCGCTGAACTATCTGTCCACGCAGCGAGAGCTTGATCTGCTGCAAAAGTGCATCGACGCCAACATGGGCTTCCTTGGCATGAAGGGCATGTCAGGCGGCCTTATCTCGAACTCACGCGCAATGATGGCGTACGTGGCCAACCTGGACAACTACGTTCCCATTTGGGGAATCCAGCGCCAAAGCGAACTTGACGAGTGGCTTTCGTACATGCACGACACGCCCGAAATGACGCCCGAGATCGAGGAATTCATCGAGCGCGAACGCACCGAACTGCAGGGCGACTTCTGCCGTGCGTGCGGTTACTGCATGCCCTGCCCCGTTGGCATCAAGATCAACCAATGCGCGCGCATCTCGCTGATGCTTCGCCGTGCGCCCTCGGCAAGCTGGCTCACCGACGAATGGCAAGCCGAAATGTCGAAGATTGACGATTGCCTGAACTGCGGGCAATGCTCGGCGAAGTGCCCCTACGAGCTGGACACCCCGCGCCTGTTGCGCGACAACTACGCCGACTACAAACGCGTTCTTGCTGGCGAAACGAAGGTCGACTAGCCCGCAGGTTCGAACCCAAGCTCGACTAGCCCGACACGAGCTGCCGCCAACCAGCCCCTACGATCGTTTCGCGTACGAAAGCCAATACAGCAGGCCCACGAACACGGCGCCGCCGACGATGTTCCCCAAGGTGGCCGCGCTGATGTTGAAGAGCGTACCTGCAAGGTTGACCGTCGCAGCTGCAGCGCCCGCCTGCGCGCCGCCCGTCGCCAGCGTGACAATACCCAGCGGCAAGAAGTACATGTTCGCGATGCAGTGCTCGAAACCACAGGCCACGAATGCCATGACTGGAATCATGGTGGTGAACACCTTGTCGATGACGGTGCGGCCGGCGAAGCCCATCCACACCGCAAGGCACACCAGCACGTTGCACAGAATGCCGCGGAAGAAGATGACGCCCCAATCAAGGCCGATCTTCGCCGCTGCAACGCTGACGATGGTCTGCCCCACCGCACCCGAGTTTATTGCAGCGATGTTCGCGCCGGTCATCAGCGCAACCATCAAAAGCGACCCTGCCATGTTGCCGAAATAGACGACGACCCAGTTCTTCACCAGCGCGCTCCACGAGATCTTGCGCGAGCATGCCGCGCATACCATCAGGGAGTTTCCGGTGAACAACTCCGCGCCCGCCACGATAACGCACAGCAAACCGAGCGAGAACGAGATGCCGCCAAGCAGCTGCGAGGGCGCAAAGCCAAGCGTTGCGTCGGACTTCACAAACAGCATGAGCGTGGCGCCCAGGGCGATTTCCATGCCCGCAAGGACGGAAAGCGCGAAGCAGCGCGCGTTGGCCTGCTTGGTTTTGGCGATGGCCACCGACTCGGCCTGGGCCTCAAGCGCCGCACCCGAGCGGCAGTCAACGACGGGGGTTGCATCGGCATTGCCGGCCTGCGCTGCCATTACAATCCTATCCCAAACAAGTTATCGAACGGGTCAAGCGACTCGCTCATCATTTGAACGTAGCGAACCACACCGACCATGCCCGCGATGTTGCCAAGCGTCGCCACGCGAATCTGCGTGTCGGCGCAGGTGGAAAGGCAGTTCTTACGGTAGGTTCCCTGAAGCGCGGGAAGGAACAGATCGGCTGCTCCCGCAACGCCGCCGCCAAGCAGAATAACGTCGGCATCAACCACACAGGTGGCCTGCGCAAGCGCGTAGCCAAGCTTGTCAGTGAAGATATCGACGGCATAGATGGCGCGAGGATCGCCTTCGCGATATGCCTCGAACACCGACAGCGCGTCGGTGTCGTTTTGCGGTACGTGCTTGCTGGCTCCAGTAATGCCGTTTGCCTCGGCCTCGCGGAAATTGGCGACGATGCCGCGCGACGATGCGTACTGCTCGACGCAACCGCGGCGACCGCACTGGCACTGACGGCCCTCGGGAACGATAGTCATATGACCGATCTCGCCTGCGCCGCCGTGGCCCTGAACAACGCGGCCGTCGGCGACGATGCCGGCGCCGATTCCCGCACCGATGGTGACAAGCATCGCGCTTTGGGCGCCCGATGCCGCACCGCGCCACATTTCTCCAAGAGCTGCGGCGTTAGCGTCGTTGATGCACTCGAACGGGGTGCCCTCGAACTCGCTGCGAATGACGTTCAGAAGCGTGGGCCAATCGGCCTTGACGTTGGGAGTAAGCTGCGGGATGCCGTTCACAACGATGCCGGGGGCAGCCAAGCCCACGCCGGCAAGCTCGGAGGCGTACACGCCCGTGCCGTGGACGAAGTCGATGATTTGCGCGATGTACTGACGGCACTGAGCCTCGGTTTGCAGCTCGGGCAACGAGAAACGCGTTTTGCCGATGAGGTCGCCCGATGCGTCGACGACACCCACTTTCGTCGACGTGCCTCCGATGTCGATTCCTAGGTACATGGCGTTCAAATCCATGACATCCCCCGCTTCGCTTGGTTTGACTGACGTGCACGATTCGTGTCGGCTGTTTGCCGGCTTGCGCGCGAATCGCGCTGCCGGGTGGCATAACGGTGCGAAACGCAGCACGCGATTGCCGACTTTTTAGCTTGTCGCTCTGAGGGGGATTCTAGCAGCGAGGCCAAAGCGCGACGGGACGCGATGGGGTTCGGGGCGTCCTTGCCCGCCGACGGTCAACGATAGAAAGCCGGGGCGACTGCCGCGAAGCCCACCTCCACCTTTCGAGCAAGCCCACGCGCGCCACCGGGCGACCGCGAGCCTGCTTGCGCCCCGCCCACGTGCGCCCATCCCATACATAACCCCGAAAACGATGCTGCACAATTTTTTCCGTTTTGCGCGCTTTCAATCCACGAATCAAACGATTACCGCTTCTCACTTAGCCTTCCCGATCGAAAGTCCCAGCTCAGCAAATCGTCACGTTCGGCACACTCACGAGCGTCCGCGCAAAACAGGCAAATTTGTGCACGGTAAAGAGGCGGCGAGTTCAATGGAGTCCAACTCGCAAGGAACCTCGCTATCCCAAACAGCAAAAAGAAAGGTCGGATGGCTGACAAGCAACCATCCGACCTGATGTTTTGTGGAGCCAGTGACAGGAATCGAACCCGCAACCCACTGATTACAAATCAGTTGCTCTACCGTTGAGCCACACTGGCATTGCGTTCTGTCATTTTACGATAAGAACCTTGCCCTGTCGAACCAAATGACCGCGAACATCACGGTTTGAACGCTATTTCACACCGTACTGCTCGTAGTACTTGTCCAAAGCAGCCTTAATCTCATCGTCGATGACAACACGCCCGCCAACCTCATGGTTGTACAGATGCTCAGTGACCTCGGCCATGCTGACGATAGAGGCAACGGGAAAACCGTACTTCTCCTGAACTTCCTGCTGAGCGGTGACAACGCCGCCCTTGCCTACCTCCATGCGGTTCAGGCTGACGATAAGGCCCTTGACATCGACGTCGGCGGCACCCTTCAGAATGGGATACGTTTCGTCGATGGACTTGCCCGACGTGGTGACATCCTCAACCATGACAACCTTGTCGCCATCATGAAGCTCGCTGCCAAGCAGGTTGCCCTTGTCGGCGCCGTGATCCTTCACTTCCTTGCGGTTGGAGCAATAACGTGCCTCTTTGCCGTAAAGCTCGTTCAAAGCCATGCAGGTGATGACAGCCAGCGGAATGCCTTTGTAAGCCGGGCCGAACACAACGTCGAAGTCCAGGCCGAAGTTGTCATGGATCGCACGGGCATAGTAAAGACCCAAACGATGAAGCTGCTCGCCGGTAACGTATGCGCCGGCATTCATGAAGAAGGGCGACTGACGACCGCTCTTCAGCGTGAACTCGCCGAACTTCAAAACATCGCTTTCGACCATGAACTCGATGAACTCTTGCTTGTAGTCTTCCACCGCAGTCCCTTCCTGTTGTTGGATTCACTTCATTTCGTCAATGATACTCCAACACAACAGTGTTGGGCCCGTGTTTCGACGGCGACAGATGTGCGTTTGAATTTACTGGAGCGGCGATGGACTGCAGCGAACCTGCACCTCGATCTTGTTGGATTCACGCTTGGTATGCGTTGGG
>URZP01000050.1 GCA_900552365.1 uncultured Coriobacteriaceae bacterium | reverse complement strand
TCCGCGGTTTGAGAGCGGAGCGCCGCGCGCGGCCACAACGACGGGAGCACTTATGAGCTATCAAATTGTCACCGACTCAGCATGCAATCTTACCGAAGAGACGATCGACGCATTCGGACTCGAGATTCTACCCCTAACCTTCATGGTCGATGGCGTGCAGCACCGCAGCTACCTCAAGGGCGAGAAAACCGACTTGCGCCAGTTCTACACGATGATGCGCGAAGGCAAAGTCATCACCACCTCGCTTCCGAACATGTCCGACTCCGAAATCCTTTTAAGGTCGCTTCTGGAAGCGGGCCGCGATATTCTCTACCTTGGATTCTCCTCGGGTCTTTCAGGCACCTACCAGGCCATTGCGCTTCTTCTTGACAACCTTGCCGCCGAATTCCCCGAACGACGCGTATTGCATGTCGATACCCTTGCCGCATCGGGCGGCGAAGGCCTTCTGGTATACAAAGCCGCGCAAATGGCGCAAGCCGGAGCAAGCATCGAAGAGACACGCCAATGGGTTGAAGACAACAAGTTGAAGCTTGCGCATTGGTTCACTGTCGACGATCTGATGTTCCTGTTCCGTGGCGGGCGCGTGACGCGCACCTCGGCCTGGGCGGGAACCATGCTCAACATCAAGCCGGTCATGCACGTCGATAACGACGGCCACCTGATTCCGCTAGAAAAGGTGATGGGCCGCAAGAAGTCCATCCTGGGGATGCTCAAGCATATGGAAAAAACCGCCGACGCGCCGATCAACGAGCAAACTGTTTTCATCACGCACGGAGATTGTCTGGAAGACGCGGAATTCCTACGCGACAAGATCGCCGAGAAATTCGGCGTGACCGACATCCATATCAACTACGTCGACCCCGTGATCGGCGCTCACTCGGGCCCTGGCACCCTTGCGCTGTTCTTCATAGCTAGCCACCGCTAGCAATTGCGAAGAAACGCGTCACGACGCCCGACGGCAAGGTTTCGCCGAATGCTACTTGTAATCGGCTGGGTTCTTCGCAGCGCTGCCCGTAGTGTTCTTAGCCGTTCTAAGCTCACGGCCGTAGTGAAGCGCGCCCTCGCCAAAGCGATCGCGAACGAAGTCGGTTGCCTCTAACAGCTTCTTTCGCTTCTCTTCGCCCATTAAGCCGCGATTCGCCTGCGCCAACGCCGAATCGTCGCGCGCGTCGCCCTGATCGATGGAATCGTCGTCGAACAGCGAAAACTGCTCGGGTCGACCGCCGTCGAAGCCAGTGATCGCAACGCCGATCAAACGTACCTCAACCCCACGCGTCCACAGCTCATCAAGCATGGTGCCCAACAAGGGCATGATCGAGATCTCATCGTTCGTCGGCCGAGACAGCTGACGCTGAACGCTTCTGATCTGACGGTTCGCATAGCGGATCTTCAGCGTGACCGTGCGTCCTTCAAGCCCTTTTCCGCGCAGGCGTCGCCCGACTTTCGCGGTAACCGACCCGATGGCCGCCATGATATCGTCACGGTCGCTCAAGCACTCCGCAAAGGAAATCTCGTTTGAAACTGACTTCGCCGCAGCTGCGTCGTATTCGACAGCCTCGTCTTCACCGCGCGCACGCGATTGCATGACCTTGCCGTTCTTCCCCAATATATGCGCGATAAGCGCTTCATCGGCATCGGCAAGCTGACCCAAGGTCTCGATGCCGTACGTTTTCAGGGTTTTCTCCGATGCCGCGCCAATGCCGCTTAGAAGCCTTACCGGCAAAGGCCTTAAGAAGCTTTGCTCGCTGCCAGGGTAAACGACGGTCATCCCGCGAGGTTTATCCATGTCAGAGGCCATTTTCGCGATGGCTTTCGTGGTGCCGACGCCGATAGAGCACGTGACGCCCAGCTCCTCGACGCGGCTTTGAATACGCTGCGCGATGCGAACGGGATGCTCGACGTTCACCGAATTCGGCGTGACGTCAGCAAACGCCTCGTCGATGCTGACTTGTTGAACGAAAGGCGTTTCGTCACCAATGATGGACATGATCTTGTCGGACATCTCCCGATAACGCGAAAAATGCCCCTCAGTCCAAATGGCATCGGGGCAAAGTCGCGCCGCCATGGAAGAAGCCATGGCGCTTCGCACGCCGAACTTACGCGCCTCATACGAACACGTGGACACAACACCGTGCTTAGTCGGATCGCCGCCAACTACAACGGGCTTGCCGCGCCACGCAGGATGATCGAGCTGCTCAACAGAAGCGAAGAACGCATCGAGGTCGACAAGCAGAATAGCGCGCCCACGCCACGGCGCCAAAACATCCAAGCTTACAAGCTCGGAAGCGGAATCGTTGCGATCACCCAGCGAGACAACGCCCACAGCTCCCCCGTTCAAGAATCCCAGCCGCGGTTTGCTTGCGCGTCATTGCAGCACGTTCACGGCGAATCGAAAACGGCGCCCGATGAACGGGCGCCTAACGTTAGTTGAACTTGAAAATCTTTTGAGCCAAACGATAACCGGCAAGACCCAAACGCCTGCCCGCCTCGCTTGGCAGGTTCGTGCCCAGGTTCAGCACGTTGCTGCGAACCTTCGGGTAAAGCCGAGGGCGACGCTCTTTCAAGTAGCCCCAAATCTCGTCGCGCTTCTGTTCGGCCTCGGGCGTATCGATCATGCGCAAGAAGATGGAGGTGATGCACATCATCATAGAGAGATAATTCTCCATGTACTTCTGGAGCTTCTTCTCGTACACATCGGTCAAGGGGTCGACAGCATCGATCATGGTCTTGGTAACGCGAATCTGCTGATCGATGCGACCCTTCATGACCTCTTCGTTGACGCTTTGCCCCTCGCGGCCAATGAAGTAGCGATACATATCGACGTTGAAGTAATAGATGCTCTTAACGTAAGGCAGCGGCTCGTAAACGAAGATGTTGTCCACGTAGAAGCAATGCTCCGGCAACTTCAGGTTCATATCGCGCAGAAGTTTGGTGCGGTAGATGACCGAATGCATGAGCAAGTACTGGCTATTGCGGAAATGGCCGATATCGCCCCAGGTGAACAGCTCCTCTACGGGGAAAACGTTCTTGTAATCGATGACCGTGCGCTTGTCTTCGTACACCTTTTCGTACACATAGTTAGCAATAACCAAGTCGACGGCGTCCTTGAGTTCGCTTTGCTTGCGAAGGAAGCCCATGATCTTGATCATGGAGTCTTCATCGAGCCAGTCGTCGGAATCGACGACCTTGAAATAACGGCCGCGAGCAGCCGCAAGACCGGCGTTAACCGCAGAACCATGGCCGCCGTTCTCTTTGTGAATGGCGAAAACGGTGTCGGGATAGCGATCGTGCCAAGAATCAGCTTTCTGGGCGGTGTTGTCCTTAGTGGATCCGTCGTCGACGATAAGGATCTCGATGTCGCCACGGCCGTCATCGAATGCAAGAATGGATTCGATGCACTTGTCCATGTACGCTTCCGAGTTGTAGCACGGTATAGCGAACGTGATGGTTTTCACGCTATTCCTCCCCCAAACGTTGAGAGCCGCGCAACCTTGCTAAGCGGCCGCGAAACATTTTAACGGTCGACATGGACCTGCTATCGATTACCATAGAATTCAGGATATAAGCCCTTAGAATCTCCAATCCCGAAAGCAGTCCGCCCCTGGAAGCAGTCGCTGACTTGCTCCATAACGCTATCGAAAGGAAAACGATGAGCGCATTTCTGGATGACATGGTTGCACGCGCCCGCACCGAGAAGAAGACGATCGTCCTCCCCGAGGGAAACGATCCGCGCACGCTGGAGGCTGCAAGCAAGATCTTGGCCGACAACGTGGCAAACCTCATCATTCTAGGTGACGAGGAGCAGATCCTTAAAAGCCCATACGACTTGGAAGGCGCCAAGATCGTCGACGTCGCAACCTACGCCGAGCGTGAACTCCTCGCGCAGGAGCTGTTCGGGGCTCGCAAGCACAAGGGCATGACCATTGAAGAGGCACGCGCCAAGCTTGACGACGTCCTGTATTTCGGCGTGATGATGGTGAAAACCGGCAAAGCCGATGGCATGGTCGCCGGCGCTTGCCACTCCACCGGCGATGTCCTTCGCCCCAGCCTTCAGATCCTGAAAACGAAGCCGGGAACGAAGCTGGTCAGCTCGTTCTTCATTATGGTTGTCCCCAACTGCGAGTTCGGTCAGGACGGCACGTTCCTGTTCTCGGACTGCGGCCTTGAGGTTCAGCCCGACGCCGAACGCTTGGCCAATATCGCCGTAAGCTCGGCACACTCTTGGAAGGCCCTTATCGGCACCGAGCCGAAGGTCGCCCTCCTCTCGCATTCCAGCTATGGCTCGGCCAAAAATGACGATGCGGCAAAAGTCGTTGAAGCCACGCGCATCGCCAAGGAACTTGCCCCCGAACTCGCTCTTGACGGCGAACTGCAAACCGACGCCGCCATCGTGCCCTCGGTTGCGCAAAAGAAAGCACCCGAATCACCTGTTGCAGGCAGCGCAAACGTTTTGATCTTCCCCGATATCGACGCCGGCAACATCGGCTACAAACTTGTTCAACGCCTGGCGAAAGCCGAGGCATATGGTCCCATCACTCAGGGCATCGCCGCTCCGGTGAACGATCTTTCCCGTGGTTGCGTCGCCGACGACATCTACGGCGTTATCGCCATCACCTGCGTGCAATGCCAGCTGAAATAAACGATTCAATCGAATCGGTTCGCTTAAGAACATCCCGCTTTGCTGCATCAACGCCCAACTGAAATGATCAGTTGGGAGCTTGCTTTTTTGCGAGGGACAGGCACGTAAACCAGGGCAATCTGACAAGCAGCAAAAGGCCATCCGTTCTTGAGCGGATGGCCTTCCTTTTATCGCTAGCTTTAACAAACCTGCGTAAAACGCAAATTAACTTAGACTAGGCGCTGATGATCGAGAACTCGTCGCGAACGCCGCCCTCACCGATCTTGTCGTGAACGATCTCGAACGTATCACGAGCGATCATGTATTCCTCATCGGTCGGAATAATGACGATGCGCACGTCAGAACGGAAAGATGAGATCTCACGCTCGCCGCGCTCCTTCGCAGAGTTCGCCTTCAGGTCGAGAATGATGCCCATGGTCTGCAAGCCGGCGAAGATCATGCGACGCATTTTCGGGTCGTTTTCGCCTACGCCGCCGGCCAAAACAATGGCATCGACGCCGCCCATGACGGCGATGTACTGCCCGATGTACTTCTTCACGGAATTGGAGTACATCTCGTATGCGAGCATAGCTCGCTCATTGCCCTTTTCGGCTTCCTCACGCACCGAACGAAGATCGTTGCTGACGCCCGTGATGCCCAGAAGACCAGATTTCTTGTTCATGAGGTTCTCAACCTCGGAGGGGGTCATTCCCTCATGCTCCATAAGGAACGGCACGATGGCCGGGTCGATTGAGCCGCAGCGCGTGCCCATCATAAGACCGTCAAGCGGCGTCATGCCCATGGAGGTGTCGACGGCAACGCCGTGGTCGATTGCCGAAACCGAACAGCCGTTACCCAAATGGCAGGTGATCATCTTGAGGTCGTACAAAGACTCGCCCAACGCAACAGCAGCACGCTCGGAAATATAGCGATGCGATGTTCCATGTGCACCATATTTACGAATGCCGTACTTTTCATACAACTCGTACGGAAGAGCGTACATATAAGCCTTCGGCGGCAGCGTCTGAAAAAAAGACGTGTCGAAAACCGCCACCATAGGAACACCGGGCATCTTATCGCGACAGGCCTGAATACCCATAAGAGCTGCTTTGTTGTGCAAGGGAGCGAGCTCGGCCAGCTCGTCGATCTTATCGATGACGTCATCGTCGATAAGGGTTGACTGGCTGAAATACTTACCGCCCTGGACGATACGGTGTCCCACTGCGTCGATGTCGTCAAGCGACTTGATAGGCGCATTCTCGCCCTGGATGAGGGTTTTCAAAACGATATCGATCGCTTGACTATGGTCAGCCATGGGCGTGCTGATCTCAACTTCGTTATCGTCGACCCCGTGCTTATGAGTGGAAGCATCGGAACCGACGCGGTCGCAAAGGCCTTTTGCAAGGACTTTCTGCTGCTCAACGTTAATGAGCTGGTATTTCAAAGACGACGACCCCGCATTGATTACGAGTACGTTCACGGACTCCCCCTAAATAGAGTACAGGTCAAAGCCATATTTTACCCGCGCGGTAAAACATGCCTCCTGCGAGCATGAGCGTGTTCGGCAAACGGGTTTCCTTACCTTGCGGAAGGATTGCCATCGTTCATCGGAGCACCTCCAAGCACGTGAACATGCACGTGGTGCACCACTTGACCGGCGTCATCGCCCGTATTGACCAAAACGCGGTAACCGCCCTGGGCAATGCCCTTGATATCGGCAACCTTTTTAACAGTTGCAAACATATGGCCAAGGATGTCTTCGGGGATGTTGTCTCCGATGTTATCGAAATGCTGCTTAGGGACGATCAGCACATGAACGGGCATTTGAGGGTTGGCGTCCTCGAACGCCATCACCACGTCGTCCTCATAAACAACGCCCGTCGGGATCTTGCCGTTGGCAATTGAGCAGAAAATGCAATCGTCTTTGATCATGATTCCTCCTTGTTGAACCAGAAGTAGAGACTTCAGGAACTAACCGCCGAGCGAATTCTTACGCCTTAGACAGCGTGGTGTCGCGAACCGCGTCGTCTTCTTCACCGGACAGCTCACCCATCAGCACGTTCACCTTCTGCTGTGCGTCGCTCAGGCGCTCTTTGAGCGTACGCATCAAAACGATTCCACGCTCATAGCTTTTCAGGCTGTCCTCAAGCTCAAGCGTATTGCTTTCAAGCACGTTGACGATGCCGTCAAGCTCATCCATCATCTCGCGGAACGTCATTTCCTCGATCTGCTTCTGATCTTCCATCGTATGCCTTCCTTTCAGCAGGTTTCGCTTCAGCGACCTGTGTATTAACCAGTTACTGCAGAAGTAGTTCCAACCACCTGACATGCAATGACGCCGTCGGAAACCATCACATCAAGCGACTGCGACGCATTGACGCCTTTCACTGACTTGACAACCGCGCCTTTCGAATCGCGAGCAATGGCGTAACCACGTGCGAGCGTGCGAAGCGGCGACAAGTCGTCAAGGCGCGCCGCTTTAAGCGACAGGTCGTTTTCAAACTGATTCGTAATCGATGCGCCGTCCCGCCTCAAGCGCAATGCCAGCTTGTCAAGTGAAGACGACTTGGACGCCATCATTAGCGGCAACACACCCGCAAGCCTAGCTCGAGCATGAGATAACGCCGATGCGTCACGGCTGATGCCAACGGGAATGGCCCGCGCAAGCCTATCGGCCTTGAAATCGAGCGTTTGCGCTAAAACGCCCGTAAGATACATATCGTCCGTGAACAAAGGCCGCGATGAGACGGAATCCACCCACGCGGCTTCGCGAGACAAACGACGAGAAAGCGCTGAACACATCGACTGAGCGCCAGAAGACAGAATCGACTCAAGCTCTTCACGAGATGGGCTTGCCGCTTCCGCGGCAGCCGTAGGAGTTGAAGCGCGGAAATCGGACACCATATCGGCGATGGACGTGTCGGGCTCATGGCCGATGCCCGTGACGATAGGTGTAGGGCATGCAGCGATGGTGCGAGCCAAGCGTTCGTCATTGAAGGGCATAAGATCTTCGAACGAGCCGCCGCCACGAACGACCAGAATGACCTCGACACCAACGTCGTAGACGCACTTGATGCCATCGACGATGCTGCGCGCGGCATTGGGCCCCTCGACAGGAACGCCCGCCACGAACACCTCGGCCAACGGGTAGCGCCTACGCAGCGTGCGGAGCACGTCATGAACGGCCGCGCCGCGCGGTGAAGTGACCACGCCGATTTTAGATGGGAACTGCGGAAGAGGACGCTTGCGTGCTCGGTCGGTTAAACCTTCTGCCTGCAGCTTCTTGGCTAGATTAGCCACCTGCAAGCGTAGGTTACCTTCACCGGCCAGCGAAACGTTGAAGACGTCGAAATTCATGCGGCCCTTCGCCGTGTACATGGTGAAGCGACCTGTCAACTGCACCAGTTGCCCCACCTGAAGGGCAACGCCCGATGCCTTGTAACGGTTGTTCCACATCATGCACGGCAAGCTGGACGCCCTGTCCTTGACCGTGAAATACGCAGCCTTGTACCCGGGCTTGACCGAAACCTCGGAGACCTCGCCGACAACCGTGACCGTGACGGACTCGAGGGCGCCCTTTGCAAGGTTCATTGCCGCCGTGACCGACATCGCCCCAGAAGACTGCTGCGTCAACGAAGCGATGGGGTCTTCCAGCAAGGGATCGACGCCAAGAAACGCCATCGCGGTTCCTTAGTCTTCGCGCTGGCCAAGAAGCCAGACAAGCTGAAGGATGGACGTGAGAGCCGCGGCAACGTACGTAAGAGCACATGCGGTAAGAACCGAGCGCGAACCCGCGATTTCACCCGCAGGCAGACCGATGGTTTGCATGTAGCCAAGGCCCCTATGGGAAGCATCGAATTCGACAGGAAGCGTGACCAAGGAGAACAGGACCACCACGGCATAAACGATGATGGCAAGGTCGACCAAACCGGCAAGATTGAGCATGGTGCCAATCATCAGGATAAAAACCCAAGCGTTGGAAGCAAGGTTAACCGCAGGGACGATTGCCGTGCGAATGCGCATGGGAGTGTAGTTCTGCGCGTACTGATATGCATGACCGCACTCGTGGCAGGCAGTTGCCAGCGCGGTGACCGAACGACCATCGAAAACACTGGGCGACAGCGTGATGGAATTGTTGCGCGGGTCGAAGAAGTCCTGACCTTCCGCGCCGCGACCAACGTGGACGCCCTGAATGCCATAATACGCGAGCATCTGACGAGCTGCTTCGGCGCCGGTCATCATATTCGACACGGGAACGCGCTGATATTTCTTCAAGCGGCTGTTAACCAGCCACTGCGCACCCATGCCGATGACCAAAGTAAGAATAACAAGCGTCAAGTAGCTCACGTCGATAACTCCTTGTTCAATAGAAAACCCGAACAGATATTCGCATTATATCCGAAAGGACCCCGCTACGATGCGCCGCGCGCAAGCGAAAGCCATTCGTAAACAAATCCTCAGAACCGCAAATCACAACCCATCCCGAAGCCGAAGCGAGCCTAGGTGAACTACCTATCTTCCTTTTTCAGAAGATTGGTCACGCGCACGCGGCCGTTTTTAATCGAAAGGGAAAGCTCGCCGCGCATAAGGGCCAGCAGTTCCTCGCCCACGATCTCGCGACGCCAGCCGCGAAGAAGCTCGACATCCTCGTAATGGCCTCGAGCAATATCTTGAAGCTCAGAATGGCTTGCGAGCGTCTGAAACGCGATATCATTCTGCTTTGAGCGTTTGCGCACGATTGCCGTCATCAAATCAACCTGCACGTCGACGTTCGGCTCGTTTTTGCTGCACCTGTCAACTTCAGGCCACGTATCGGGCGACGCGTCGAGCGCCGAACGAACAAGCTGGATGACGACACGCGCGTCCGCCGTGGGAAGCTTCTCTCGCATACCGCGCACCATGAACAAGTCATCGATCGAGCGGGGCTCTCGCTTGCAGGCCTCGACGATCTGCTCGTCTGAAAGAACCCACTTGCGAGGAATGTTGCGCGATTGCGCCTGAAGCTCGCGCCAAGCAGCCATCTCGCGTGCGGCAGCCATCTGGCGACGCGTGAGCTGCGAAACGTGTTTGAGCTTGCGATAACGCTCGCGCTCGTCGACCACGTAATGCTCGATGCTGGAAAGCTCCGCGAAATCGTTGGCGAGCCAGCCCAAGCGGCCTTTCTTCTTAAGAAGGGCGCACATACGGTCGTACATCTCGGGAAGGTAGATGACATCTTCCGCTGCGTATTGGATCTGCGATTCAGTCAAAGGGCGCTGCGACCAATCGGTGAATGAATCGGCCTTGGCGATTTTGACCCCGCACAGGGAATGAACGAGCGGACCGTATCCGACCTGCTGGGTTTGCCCCGTCAAAGCGGCGGCAACCTGCGTATCGAAAATCGGGGCAGGAACACAACCGATCTCATGCAGGATGATCTCGATATCCTGACGCCCCGCATGGAAGAGCTTCATGGTGGACTCATCCAAAAGAATGGGCTTCAAAATGGAGATATCAACCTTGAACGGATCGACGACCGCAACTTTGCCATCGGCGTTCAGCTGCAAAAGGCACAGCGTCGCGTAGTACGTTTTCTCGCGAAGAAACTCGGTATCGATCGCCAAAACGCGAGCACCCGCAATGGAGTCGACATACGCGTCAAAAGCCTTCTGGCTGTCTATATACATTGAGTGCATTTCCTAACATTGCTTGAGGGCTGCTGAGCCCGGCCATTGTGTGACCGAGGCGTTACCAAGCCCCCATCTTCACTGGTGTACCATGATAACAGCGGAAGGGAGAACTGTGAAACTGCTCATCGTGAACAACGCATCTTCCGGCCTACGCGACGGGTCGATTTACGATTTCGCACGACTCGCGGCCCAGGACGGCGACGAGATCTGCATTCGAACCACCGACGGGTCAACAGACGCCGCCACGCTCGTGCACGGCGCTGAAACATTCGACGCCGTCGTGGTGTCCGGAGGCGACGG
>URZP01000049.1 GCA_900552365.1 uncultured Coriobacteriaceae bacterium | reverse complement strand
CCATTCCGACGGACGCATCCAGGGTTAGCTCCCGATGGGATAGCGGAGAGCCGAACGAAGCAATCGACGCGATGAGGGCGAAAGGGTCCTTGGCCGAGAGGAACGCGTTGAGCTTCGCGATGCCCTCGGAATCATCGAGCAACGTGCCCTTTTTCCTATCGAGCTCTGCCGCCTCCTCGGCATCGAGCGCCCATATAAGGGAATGGAGCTTCTTGTCCTTTCGCGCCAAAAACAGTTTCATATTCACTCCTTACGGATGATATATATCGTCAGAGTATACTTATCATCTATATTGACCGGTCCATAGAATGCTGATACTCTACGGTGTAGTTAGATGTTCATCTAGCACTCTACCATCTATATCGACCAATGGAAAGGAGGAACAATGGCCACAGACGTATACACGGTTGACGACCTGCGCCGCAAGTACGGTCTGTCGCGCAGCGGCGCGTACGCATACGTGCACACGTTGCCGGAAGATCTAGTGATGCGCTTCGGCAAGTCGATCCGCATCGACAAGCTCGGGCTCGCCGAGTACCTGGCACAGAAGAAAACAGGGAGCGCTCCGTCGCCAAACAGCACGCTCCCCAGCGTCCGTAACCCCAAACTTAATAAGGAGAACAGACATGAGTGATTGTACTCTATTTTCCGTCGCCGACGCCTTCCCTGACATCATGGAAGCTCTTAAGCAGCAGCCGAAAGAAATCCAGACTGGCATTGGCGCTCTCGACGAAGAACTGGTAACCATATCCGGAAAATACATCTCTGTCGCTGGCGAGACCAGCACCGGGAAGACCGACTTCTGCGTCTCCCTCGCAGTCAACCGCATCAAGGAAGGAAACCCCGTGCTTTTCGCTTCGATCGAAGTCGGAGAGCACGCCATGCTCCGCCGTTTCGCCTCGCATTTCGCGAACGCGTTCGCACCGGGCATCGACGCCACCTTTCAAAGCGAGAGGGAAATCAAGAGCTTGACGTCTGAGCAACAGGCCGCTCTGAACGGCGGCGTGGAGAGTTTCGAGCAATGCAAGCAGTTCCTTTATCTTTACGATGGCTCGAATCAATTCGGCGGCAAGGAGATGCGCATAGTCGAGCACGTCGCCGCGAAGGCCAAGGAAATCAGCAGGAAGCACTGCGTTCCGTGCCTCGTCATCTGCGACTACTTCCAGCTCTTGGCCACGCGGGAATCCACGGGAACGGCGACCGAGAAGTTCGATGCCCTTTCCCATAAGCTCGCGCAACTGGCCCACGAGACCGGGTCTCCCGTCATCGTTCCGTGCGCGACGAACAAGGACGGCTCGATCCGCGGGTCCGGGCAAGTCAACTTCGACAACGACATAACGCTGCATTTGAGCATCGACAAGTCGGAATGCAACGATGACGACCTGCCCATGATGGCCGTCCGCCCCATGATTGCGCACGTGAGTAAGAACCGTGACGGTCGCGCGAAGGCGCGCGTCAAGCTCGACTACCGCCCGGCATCGCACCGCTTCACCGACCGTGGCGGCGAGCTGTGATGGTCGAGGTGAAGGGCGGGCAGAAGGAGAAGGTCGGGGTCAAAAAGTGGCGCATACGCTTGAGTCTCGGCAAGGATCCCGAGACCGGGAAGTACCTGCGCTCGCCCTCGCGCATAGTGCACGGCACGGCCAAGGACGCCGACGCGGCGATCGCGGAATACCGCAAGGAACTGCAATCGAAGCTCGACAACCCGGGGCGCGAGCTCACCTTCGCGGAATACGCCCGTGACTTTTACGAACACCGCGAAGTGCTGGGAGAGAGCCCCTTGTCGCGAAAATCCGAGCGCATGGAGATTGCCAAGCTGGTGGACATGTTCGGCCCGCTCGCATTGGAAGAGATCAAGCCCGCCACGGTCAAGAAGGCCTACCTCGACGCTTCCGGCAGCCAAAACATGAGCCAGGCGATGCTCAAACGCGTGTCGAAGCGTTTGAGGATGATTCTAGAAGAGGCCGTCAACGACGGCATACTCGACCGCAACCCCGCGGCGAAGATAAAGGTCGCCGAGCCCAAGCGTAAATCCCCCAAAGCGCTCAGCGCCGAGGAGGCGGAGCGCCTTGCGGCCCTGCTGGACGGCGAGGGCCCGACGCCCCTTACCGTGGCGATAAGGCTCATGCTCTTCGGCGGGCTGAGAAAGGGCGAAGTGTTGGGCCTCGATTGGGCGAGCGTCGATTTCGATGCCAATGCGGTGTTCGTCTGCAAGCAGTTCAGCAACGACCGCCAGCTTCGACCGCCGAAGAGCGCCAATTCTCGGCGCTGGGTCAGCTTCGACCCGGCGACCATGGCCTTCCTCGCAAGATGGAAGGCCTTGCAGCCGCAAACGATGGATCCGCGCATGCGGTTCGTCCAAGACGACGACACGCCTGTGGTGGCCAACCCCCTCGGCACGAACACGGACCCTACCAACTTCAACCGCATGTTCCGCGACTTTTGCGTCGAGCACGGCTTCGGCTCCTACGAGTCGGAGGCGCGGTATGTCGACGAAAACGGCTACGTGCGAGCCCGCAAGGTCGGCTATGAGGGCCTCACGCCCCACGGCCTGCGCCATACGCACGCGACGCTTTTGATCGGTGCCAACAACGACGTGAAAACGGTCTCGACGAGGCTCGGGCATTCGAGCGTCTCGCTGACGTTGAACGTCTACGCCGATGCGATACGCAAGAACGACGTCTCCGCAGCCCAGAGCATCGCAGAAATCCTAGGGCCCAAGAGCGAGGCCGACGACGAGGGGCAGGAAGCCCGATGAAATCGGTTAGCGACAAAGCCATCGGCAAAAGACTCAACATCCGGGTCTCGGAAGCCGAACACGCCGCCATATCGGCAAAAGCGGCCGAAGCGCAAACGACCATCTCCGAATACGTCCGTAAGCGGGCCCTGCGCGACGAGCAGGGCCCGCGGCCCATAGAGGTCGATGTCGGCGAGCTTCAAAAGATCTATCGAGACCTACGGCATGCGGGCGGCAACCTCAACCAACTCTGCCGCTGGCTGAATTCTCACAGGTCAACGGCGGCGATCATGGAAAACGAGATAAAGAGCGCGCTGGAAGCCACGCGATGCGCTTCGAGCCAGGTAGCCGACTTCATAGCGAAGGTGCGAGAAAGGATGTAAGGTGAAGGCAAGCAAGATAGCCGGCGTCGCCATAGTGGCGGGAGCGACAATCGCGATAGCGATTGCCTCCCTGCCGTTTGGCGCACCTTTCGTTCAAGCCGCCATGTCGGGCGGCAAGCTCGACCGGGCATGGATTCCCCATGCCTTCCAAGTGTTGGAAGGCGGGCCGGAATCGCTGATCGCATATGCGAAGGCGTCCGCGAGCGCCGAAGGCGGGATCGCCCCTGCGCTCGCATGGCTAGCGATCGTCGCGGGGGCGATCGTCCTCTTCGCATGCTATCAGGCGGCGAAGTCGCCCAAGCGCGAAGTGGAGAACGGCATCCTCGGCAAGCAATCGTCCATTAAAACCGCCGGCGAGATAATCGAGAGCTGCCCGATGTGGAACGGGAAATCCGAACCATCGGACGGCGTTGCGCTCGGCTTCGTGCGAGGCAAGGCTGCGGTGCTGGAATGCGTGCATTGCGCGGTGTGCGCGCCGAGCGGCTCCAAGAAGACGCGCGGATCGGTATACCCGACGATAGACGCGCTGTCGTTCTCCGGAAAGAACAACCTCCTCGTCACGGACCCGTCGCTCGAAATCTACTGCATGGCCGGAAAATGCCTTGCCGAAAGGGGTTACGAGGTCCATCTGCTTGATTTGGAGAACCCCAGGCAAGGATCGCGGTTCAACCCGCTGAAGCTCATAGCCGACCTCAGCGAGGCCGGAAAGGGCGAGTTCGCCGAGGACCGCGCCCGCGAAATCGGCTCTACGCTGTTCCCCGAAAAGGGCAACGAGAACGACATCTTCGTAAACGCCGCAGGCGGCGTATTCGCCGCCTGCGCATTCGCCGTGGCGACCCTTCCCGAAGTGCCCAGCGAAGAGCGCCACTTGTGGTCGGTCGTGAAGACCATCATGGCGGGAACGCTCGACGGCGCAGCCGCCCTGAAGGACTGGATTCGCGGGTTCGGCCCGGAAAGCCCCGTTGCGGCCATGGCGGCGACGTTCCTTGCGTCGGAGGGCAAGCTCGAAAGCTCCATCCTCGCGTCGTTGCACGACGGCCTGCAACCTTTCACCAGCCAGAACATGCGCTGGCTCACCTCCGCGTCGGATCTTGAAATCGATGAGATGATGGCGGGCAGAAGCGCCGTCTTCATCCATACCTTGGGACCGGGCGCGCCGGCGAACCGCATAGCATCGCTGTTCCTGGCTCAACACTGGGCCGAAACCCAGCGGCTCGGCAAGCGCCGCGGCCTGAGGCCCTGCTGGGTTGTGGGCGACGAATTCCATTCGCTGCCGAAGTTCGACCTCCCCCACGCGCTCGAACAGGCCAGGAAATACGGGCTGCACTACGTCATGTACACGCAAAGCTTCAGCGGCTACGACCAATACAAGACCCAGAAGGAAGACGGCAAGGACGCAATCCTGGCGAACTGCGACGTGAAAGCGCTCTATAAAGCCGGAAGCGACCTTGATGCGCGCTACTTCGAGACGCTGGGCGGCTTCAAGACGATACGGGCTCGCAACACCGGGGAGCAGCGCCAGGGCGTAGGCCGCAGCGGCAGCAGCGAGGGCTTCAGCGAGCAGAAAGTCCCATTGTGGCCGCAGGGCGACGTGCTGGAAAGGAACCCCGAGAAAGACGGGGTCCTCGTTGTGCAGTCGGCCCTCGGTGCGCGAAAGGCCGGAAAGTTCGAGATACCGGTTGTCGATGCCTCGAAGACGTTCGTCTCCGATCACTTCAAGACCCTCGGAACGCCCGATTTCGAGCGCAAGGTCATCGCCGACACGCTCGACGAGCTCGAAGCAAAGGCCGAAGGCATAGCGATAGACGTCAATGGATGGCAGCCCGATTTCGAGGCCTGCAAGTCCGACAAGACGAAAGCGGCGGAAATCGCCGACGACGAATTCGCTGCCTGGGACTAAACAAGGGCTTCCGCATGACCGCGATAAAGCAGAAGGCCGTATGCAGCCCCGGCCATTGGAAGAACGTTGCGAAGTACCTCGACGACGAGCGAGCGCTCGCCAGGGCAAGCCAGAACCTCGCCGACGAAAGCAGGTGGGCCGCCGAGATGGACGCCACGCGAGAGGCGTACGGGCACAACGCCCCTGGCAAGAAGGACGCGAAGTGCACGTACGCCTACCATCAGGTGCTGGCCTTCAATCCCGACGAATGCTCCTGCAACGGGGGACGCATGACGCCCGAGGCGTGCATGGAGTACGCCAAGCAATATGTCGAAGGCCGCTACGGTGCCCACGAGGCCGCATGGGTGCTGCATCTGGAGCACTGCGCGGCAGACGGCACCGACCGCTACGCCGTCCATGTGGTCGTCAACCGCACCAACCTTGAGACCGGCAAGCGGCTCAACGAGGGGCGCAGCAAAAACGCGAAGATCGAGCGCGCCAACGCCGTCCGCGACATGGATGCGAAATGGGGCCTCGCGCAGATGCGCGAGGGAGAGCGCAACTGCCGTATCCACGCGCAGCAGCCCACGAAGCGAGAGCTGGCGATAGCCGCGCGCGGCGCAAGGAGCGACAAGCAATACATCAGGGAAGCGGTCGCAGCGTCCATGCCCGAAGCACGCGCATGCCGCGAGCAGAATAAAGTCCGAGCGCTGGCGAAGTCGCTCGACGCCAAAGGTGTCGAGATGCACGTCGCACGCGACGGCAAGGAGCTGACGTTCGAGAGAAAGAGCACGGGGCGTAAAGTGCGGGGCTACAAACTGGGGCGCGGTTACAGCATGGCGGGCATCGCAAAGGGGCTGGGCATCCAAGCCGCAAAGCTGGCAGTGCGCAGCATCGACGAAGAGATGGAGCGCTGAGCAGGACGCAGCATCAAATACGGGTTTCGAAAAGCAGCCGGGTGCAGGGGCCCGACTGCTTTTCCTTTGCGAGGCAAACGACGGCGCATTGCCGAGAAGCCCCGCAGGGCAAGATCATTTGGCGCAGCGAACGTGCCGAAGGCGCGTTTGTGAGCACAAATGCACATCTTGCATCAACCCCGCAAGCGATTCGACCTGTTGAGCGAACGGGATTGATTCGTGAGCGTCGGCTGAGGCGCGGCGAGCGATGGCGACCTTTGGGAGCCATCGAGCGATGCCGAGCCGACCCGACGCGAGAGCCGCTCAGCCGGCGGACGGCGACCTATGGGAAGCCGTCGCGCCCGTGGGCGGCGGCGTGAGCGAAGCGCGCAATGATGCCGACCTCTGGGAGGCATCGAACGGAGCGCGCAGCGAGAGCGAGCCGAAGGCGAGCGGGTTCGCGCGCCCCGAAGCGCGCGGACGTCGGCCGTCGGCCGACACGGCATCGCAACCGCGATGCATCGAGCGCAAGCCCGATAATTCAGGCAATGAGCCCGCTGCGGAAAGGCTCCGGTCTGAAGCCTTTCCGCATGGCGCTTCACAGGGCTCACGCCTCCGAAAGGGCGTTGATGTGATGGCGAACGAGCGCCCTCGTGCCGCCCATGATGATGAACGCGACGTCGTCGAAGCGGACGGGGACGTCGGCGATCTCGCCGCCCGCGGCCGCGAGCCATCTCGAGGCCAGGGACTCCCGCAGGCTTCTAGGGGCCTGCGACTCGGCGAACCCGCCTTCGCTTGCGGTAACTTCCAGGAACACCACGCATTCGCCGTCGCGGGCAACCACGTCTACCTCCCCTTCTGGGCACGACCATCCCGTAGAGATGACCTCGTAACCCTTGCGCTCCAGGAAGATTTCCGTCGCCTTGATTGCATGCTGCTTGATGCCGTCCATGATGACCTCCGATCGCATCGGCCCGCCCCTGTGGCTTGCCTTGTGATCGCCGCAGCGCGCGCGGCGTCCCTAGATCTAAGGGGAAAAGCCGAACCCCGAAGGCATGAGCTTTCGGCCAGCCCCGGCCGCCCTTGCCGGGGCCGGCCGAAAGGTTTTCGCGGCCCTTGCGCACGCGGGCGCACCGTGCGACGCTTCGAGCATCAAGGAAAGCCATTGGGGCGGACGAACGCCGGAAGGGCTCGCACAACAGCAAGGCGGCACAGATGAAGGCGCTTTGGGGCTTATGCGCGAAGAGCCCAGATCGGAGTTACGCGGGCCAGTAGATGCGCACCAAGGGAAGGATGGTTCGCGTCTCCATGTCGGCGGAATCGTAGTTGTCCACCAAAAGCCGCACGAATTGGTCAAGGTCAAGAAGCTTCACGGGCATCACGGCGCGATCGGCTTCATACATGGCTTCCTTAGTAAAGCCACCTGTGGATATATACAAACCGCTATCCGTGCTGCGGAGCCCGCCGATGAACGAACGCAGAGCCGGTGCGCCCATGGCACCTTTGCGATGCTTTACTTCGATAACGATGCGAGGCGATTCCAGGCCCAAGCCATCGGGCGAGGCTATGATGTCGCGTCCCCCGTCTGAACCCTTGCGCGTCATGGACGTCTTGTAGCCCATAGAGCGCAAAACGCCAGCAGCCAACAGCTCCATATCATCCCAATCGAGCCTCAGCACCTTATCCTTAATGCGCTCTATGCCATCGTCGGCGGTTGCTTCCCTTGCCTCGACGGGGCTTTCATCGTCATCGGCAATAGGAGCAACGCCCGAGGACGCCGCCTTGAGTTCACGCATAGCGTCGTCCGATACGGCGAAAAGCGTTGATATGCTGCCTAATGAATGCTTTGCGGAAGAGGACAATGAGTCACGAGGGGCAACTTCGTGCCACCCCACTCGGCGGCGGTATGAGCCATTAGCTTCATCGTCTTCGGTACCAGCGACAAATTCGCACCCGCCCGAAACTTCCCCGATATGATAGAGCCTAGTGGAAGGATCGTACATAACCACGGTACAGCCCTCGGCAATGTCATGCGCAAAACGATAGATCATGCCGGCGTTCGAAGCCACTGTCTGCGGGCTTGCATCGGGATTCTTGAGCTTATACAGGCGCTTGATCCCCTCTTTGTCCAACGCCGAAACATCTGCGCCATCGAGATCCCAATAGATGGCGACATAGCCGCCTTCAAGCCATTCAGCGGCGTGAATGCCGCCGCGCCCGGCCCTCACTATCCAAGCGTTCATCGACTCTGCCTTTCCGTAAGCTTCGCGTACATGCCGAACAGGTGTGCCACAATCTTCTCCTCGTCGCCGTCGAAATGAACGCTATAGGCGGCCTCTACCGCCGCGTCGAGCGCTTTGTGGGCAGCCAGTAAATCTGACGGCATCTTTTCCGGATCGTACAGATCGGCCAACGTTGCCCCCGCATGCGCAGCGCGAGCATCCAGCACACCTTGGGCGCATTCCTCAACGCGTTTACGAACCCCAGGAGCGATCAGTCGCTCAACGGGCGTCGCGAGGTTTTCACGCGTTGCACCAGGCCACGGAAAGGTGTTGTACACCACGCCACCCGAATAACGATAATCGCTTTTCAGGCGACCGCACACCGTGCGCATCCAGGCGTTGTGGAACTGGGAGTGCAGCACGCCGAAATGGTAGAGCGTGGCGTCGGGGATGAGGAACACCAGGTCGCTGCACAAGGTCGGCGGCTCCACGAATCCAAGCGGAATGTAGCGACGGCGTTCGGAAGACACCTTGGGCACCAGCACGGAAGGGCCCTTCGGCATGTTCTCCACGTGGTAGTTTGCCGGCCGTTCGGCCAGCTTGCGCGTGGGCGCGCTCTTCGAATCAAGGCGAAATTCACGAACAGCCGCGATGCGCTCGCGGCACAACGGCAGAACATTGAGCTTCGCAGGCTCAGCATCCCCGAGCCATAGCGCGAAGCGCTTCTTCCCCTTGATGAACTCGTCGGAGCCAAGCCACGGGTGCACGAACTCGGCCGCACCCGGCTCTTCCGCCAGAAACGCTTCGAGCTCGTCTGGTTTGAACAGGTAGTTTCCGCCATCGATGGGTTTGTTGCCGATGCCGATCTTCGGAACGCGGCACAGCGGCTTGCTGAGATTTTGCACGAACGCATCGGGGGCGTCGGACAAGTAGGCATTGATGTTGCCGGGGAGCAGCTCCATCGCGGGCGCATCGGGGCCCGCGTGATGGAAAAGCCGCTTCTCCCCGCCCAGCTTCGAGAACCCAACGATGATCACGAACACGTGGGCCTGGCCGTTTGCCTCGTTGGCCCATCGGAACGTATCATGCGCGAAGTCGATGCGAATGCCCAAATCCCACAACGGCTTCCAAACATTAGCCACCTGCTCGCCTTGGCATATGCTGTTGGTGGAAACGAAGGCGCAGCGCACGGGGTGGTCGTCCATGTATTCCGCAGCCTTCATGTACCAGCCCGCAACGTAGTCCACGTTGCCGCTGTTCTTCGCGCCACCGAACACGTCGATCAGCTCGGCCTTCTGCTCCTTGGTCTGGTTGCGCGCGCCCAGAAACGGTGGGTTACCGATGATATAGCTGCATTTCTCGGCAGGCAGCACTTCCTTCCAGTCCATACGAAGCGCGTTGCCCTCGTGGATATTGTCGTTGCTTTTCAGAGGCAGGAAGTCGAAGGGCTGCAGCAAAATCTCCTGCGTTGCCTCCATCATCTGCTCCTCGGCTATCCACAGCGCCGTTTTTGCAACGCTGACCGCGAAGTCGTTTATCTCTATGCCGAAAAACTGATTGATGGAAACCTGTATGGGGCTGCTCTCCCCGTCGAAGCCGATGCTCATCTGATCGCCCTGCAAATCTTCGAGCACACGATTCTCAAGCTTGCGCAGGGAAAGGTAGCTTTCAGTGAGGAAGTTGCCGCTGCCGCATGCTGGGTCGAACACGTTTATGCTTGCGAGTTTTCGCTGGAACGCGCGCAGCCTCACTTTGCGATTGCGCTCCACGCCGTCGCTTTCAATCGCAGAAAGCTCGGCGCGCAAATCGTCCAGGAACAGCGGGTCAATAACCTTGTGGATGTTCTCAATACTGGTGTAGTGCATACCGCCCGCGCGCCGCGTGGCGGGGTTCAAAGTGCTCTCGAAGGCCGCGCCGAAGATGGTGGGGCTGATGTGACTCCAGTCGAAGCTCTGCGATGCCTCCAGCAGCAGGTCGAGGCGGATCTGGTCGGTGAACTGCGGTACCACGATGTCATCGTCGCCGAACAGCCCGCCGTTTACGTAAGGGAAAGCCAGCAGATACTCGGGCAAATAAGGGTCGCGAGCGTCCGCCGGCGTGTCCAGCACGGCGAACAGGTCGATGACAGCCTGGCGCATCTGGTCGGCCGGGAAGCGCTTGAGGTAGTTCAGAAGCGCATCTTTCTCATGCAGCAAGCCGGAATCTTCGGCATACAGAAGGAACACCAGCCGCACAATGAGTACGTTCAAGCTGCGCTGCTCGTGCGCGTCGGTTTCGATATTGCGATACTGTTGCGAAAGCTGGGCGTAGAGCTTCCCCACCAGCTCGCCGGCCTTCACCGAAAGCTCTTTCTCCTTCACCAGGCGAGAGTTGCGCCTATCGGAGAAAAACGACAGCAAGTGCACCTGCTCGGGCAGCTCTTCCAAAGCAAGCGAAACGTACTGGTCGTCTGCGGCCTCCATGTCGTAGATGCGGAACTCGTCGAAATTGCACGTGATAATCCAACGCGGGCGTATGGAGTTCGGCAGATTGTCGGCATACCACTTCGCTTGCTGGTAGGGCGTCTCCGGTCCAGCCTTTTTCGATCTCACGGTTGCTTCGTCAAGGCTGATACC
>URZP01000048.1 GCA_900552365.1 uncultured Coriobacteriaceae bacterium | reverse complement strand
CGTTTGGTCTGCGAAACCAAAACGCGCAAAGAGATCGCCGCCGAGCTTTATCTAAGCGAGGGGACGGTCAAGCGCCACATTTCCGAGATCTTGGCAAAAACCGGCTACGACAATATTCTTCGCCTGGCGGTCCATGCTGTTTCAAGCGGCCTTATCGTGCCCAACATGGACGACAGCCGCGACACCGCAAAAGAATAAGCCATTCGGTGTTCCGAAATCAGGTTTGCTGAGCCGTAAGGAACTTCGCAATCGTCGCCTTTCCCATCATGATTCAGTCAGCGACTAAATCATTCAATCGTCAACGAAAGGAGCGATTGCGATGGGATTCTTCGGCAAGATGTTCGAAAAGAAAAACTATGACATCTGCGGCGGCGAGATTGGCCTTCTAGGCAACCGCAAGCTTGAAGACGGCAACCTCTGCAAGGAATGCGCAAGCAAGCTCTCCCCGTATTTCAGCGATCGCAGAAGCTCAACCGTTGAGGAAATCCGCAACCAGCTTGATTGGCGCGAGGCCAACAAGGATCGCGTGGCGGCCTTCAACGTAACCAGAACCTTAGGCAACGACGTGAAGGTGCTGCTGGACGAGGACGCGGCGCGCTTCATGGTGACCAGGAACTCACGCTGGCGCGACGCGAACCCCGATGTGCTTGACTTCTCGCAGGTCACCGGTTGCGACACCGAAGTTCGCGAAAGCAGGACCGAGCTTCACTGGAAGGATAAGGAAGGCAAGTCGCAAAGCTACGACCCACCGCGCTACGACATCGATTACGACATCTACCTTACCATCCATGTGAACACGCCCTATTTCGACGAGATCACATTCAAGGTGAACGATTCGCGTATCGAAGAGCAATTCTCGGCGGAATATAACGAAGCCGAACGTCAGGCAAGGGAGATCCGTGAGGCCCTGACCCATGTCCGCGAGGAAGTTCGCGAGCAAGCGGCAGCTGCAGCCGCACCCAAGACTGCGGTTACGTGCCCCTTCTGCGGCGCCACGACTATCCCTGATGGAAATGGTCGCTGCGAGTACTGCGGCGGTGCGCTGGGGGCATAACCTATATTCTCCCGTCTGTTCCGCATTCCCACCTGCACAGACAAGCGCATCGCCAAACAACGAGCCCCGAGTCGCCATAGCGGCCCGGGGCTCACATCGTTCTCTATGCGTTTGGCGGCCAATAGACCCTTCAGACGTTAATGGAAGGCCGGGATCATAAGCCACAGGGCAAATAGCACGATAGCAATGCATGAGGCAAAGCACATAGCAGACATCACGCGACGAGACAGATGCTCGCCCTGCGTGTCGGTTTCACCCGACGCCCAAAGGCGCAAGCCCGAAGCGTACAGCGTGCCGATCGCGCTTGCAACGCCCACAGCAACGACAAGGACGGTTACGAACGAGGTGACTTCCTTGATGATCATCGCGGTTCTCCTTTACGCGGCCTGAGCCATGCTCGGGGTAGGAATGGCGGTTACCTTCACGGTTTTAGCTTCATTGACGTTCTTGCTGTTCACGGGGTTACGCTTGGACAGCGCGAAAATGACGGCGGCGGCAACGCAGGCAATCACGACTACGGCCGCGGTACCCCAAATGCCTGTCTTGGCCAAAGCGCAGGCAAGCGCGCCCATCATGCCGGCGCATGGGAAAGTGACCAGCCACGCAACGAGCATGCGAGCAGCAACACCCCAGTTGACTTCGTTGCCTTTCTTGCCAAGGCCGGTACCGATGATCGAGCCCGAGCAAACCTGCGTGGTTGAAAGAGCAAAACCCAAGTGCGAGGAAACAAGAATGGTGGTAGCTGATGCAGCCTCAGCCGCGAAGCCCTGCGGAGTGCTGATCTCAGTCAGACCCTTGCCCAACGTGCGGATAACGCGCCAACCGCCCACGTAGGTGCCCAAAGCAATTGAGAGGCCGCAGATGGCAACAACCCAAAGCTCGGGGCCGGTGCCAGATGGCTGGAAGCCGGTGGCGATAAGAGTAAGCGTGATGATGCCCATAGTCTTCTGAGCATCGTTGGTGCCGTGAGACAAGGCAACCAGGCAAGCCGTGATGGTCTGACCGTGACGGAAGCCGTTGTCAACCTGCGACTCGCTCATGCCCTTCACAATGCGGTAGATAAGCTTCACGGCAACAAATGCCGCCAGGCCCGCAACAACCGGCGAAACCAAGGCGGGAATCAAAACCTTGGTCAAAACAGCACCGAAGTTAACGCCCTCAACGCCGGCGCCGACGATGACAGCACCAACCAGGCCGCCGAACAGCGCATGCGAGCTAGAAGAAGGAAGGCCAACAAGCCACGTGATGAGGTTCCAAAGGATAGCGCCGATCAAACCAGCAAGGATGAATGCGGGCGCAATAGTCACAACCTGCTCGTTAATGATGCCACCTGAGATGGTTTTGGCAACCTCGGTGGAAAGGAACGCGCCGATCAAGTTCAGCGTTCCCGCTGCCATAACGGCGGTCTTCAGCTTAAGAGCGCCGGTGGCGATGGAGGTCGCCATTGCATTCGCCGTATCGTGAAACCCGTTCGTGAAGTCGAAGATGAGCGCCGTCGCGATCACCAGGCACACCACGATCATGGTTGTTGGATCCATTTGCTTATATTCTCCCTTCACATGCGCGCTTTGTTTGCGCGACACCTCTTTCGCCCTTACCGGGCCCGGGCAAGGCTCCTCCCCAAAAAGGTTTCTTGCCATTACGGGAATCGAGTCTAGAAAGGCTTTGTAAAGCGAATGTAAGACGTCTTTAAGGACAAGGTAAACGCAAGCAATGCACACTATTTCGTCCCAAAACGACCACGCAAAGGGGACCGGCATCCAGGCCGTCTGGGGTATGCAGAAGAAAGGGCCCACACCCCAGTTGGAGCGCAAAAGCAATATATGACCTGCAGTTTTACGTTCATCTCAAAACACGGGCCGAAACACGCCACCCAAAACAGCAAGCCACCGCAGAACGGTAGATTTTCGTTAGATAGGAAACGTGGCTACGATTGCCGATATAATATGCAAGGTTATACACATAAAGCCGCATGCCATATGCGGCGTGACAAGGGGAAGCTGCATGGCCGACAATCAAACCGCTGTTCAGCGCACTAAGCGTCCAACGGAATTCCGACACAACATGTTCGTTCTTGAGTCGCTGGTCACCAAAGACTTCAAATTGAAGTATCGTCGCAGCGTGCTTGGCATTCTTTGGAGCGTTCTGAACCCGCTTCTTATGATGTGCGTTCTTGCTGCCGTGTTCTCATACATGTTCCGATTCAGCATCGAGAACTTTCCACTGTACCTTATTTTGGGTCAGATCCTGTTCGACTTCATGAACCGTTCCACCTCGCAAGCCATGAGCTCCATCATCGAAGCGCAATCGCTCATCAAGAAAGTGCGCATCGAAAAGATGGTCTTCCCGCTTGAGAAAACCATGTTCGAGCTGGTCAATTTCGCCATTTCCCTGGTTGCCGTGGCATGCGTTATGGTGTATTTCCGCGTCGTTCCCAGCATCCATGCGCTGTGGGGCGTGCCGCTTATCACCCTGCTCGTATTCATCTTCAGCGCTGGCCTTGGCCTTCTGATTTCGGCTTTGTCGGTGTTCTTCCGCGACGTCATGCATCTGTGGGGCGTCGTGCTGACGGCCTGGACCTACGCAACCCCGCTGTTTTACCCCGTCGACCTGCTGTCCGGCACGATGCGTATGCTCATGGAGTGGAACCCCATGTACCACTACGTCACCATGTTCCGCGACTTCATGATGTGGAACACGGTCCCAGGCCTTGGAGAACTCGCTCTTGGCGTCGTAATGGCAGTCGTTACCTTCGCCATCGGCTTCGTGGTCTTCCGCAAAAACGAAAACAAGTTCATCCTTTACATCTAGCAACGAGGTAGCACCATGGCACAATCCTTCACCGCCTTTGGAGAAAAACTCGGCGAGCCCATCATTGTGGTCGACGACGTCACCATGACGTTCAACATCGCAAGCGAGCAGCTGAACTCGTTGAAAGAGTACTTCATCAAGCTGATGAAACATGAACTGTTCTTCAAGGAGTTCCACGCACTCGAGGACATCAACCTCACCATCAACCGAGGCGATGTGTATGGCATCGTCGGCACGAACGGCTCAGGCAAATCCACCCTTCTCAAGCTCATCGCCGGCGTTCTCGAACCCTCTAAGGGCTCCGTCAGCATCGGCGGCACCATTGCCCCGCTCATCGAGCTTGGCGCTGGCTTCGACATGGAGCTCACCGCCCGCGAGAACATCTATCTGAACGGCGCGCTTCTTGGTTACAGCAAGAAGTTCATCAACGAGCGCTTTGACGAGATCGTCGACTTCGCTGAAGTCCGCGACTTCTTGGACATGCCCATGAAAAACTATTCCTCGGGCATGGTCGCTCGTGTAGCGTTCTCGGTCGCAACGGCAACTATTCCCGACATCCTTATCGTTGACGAGGCGCTGTCAGTTGGCGACTTCCTGTTCCAAGAAAAGTGCGAGCGACGCATCAACGAACTGGTCAACACCTACAACACCACGCTCCTTTTCGTTTCGCACAGCATCGATCAGGTCGAACGAGTTTGCCGTAAGGCCGTATGGATCGAAAAGGGTCACATGCGCATGGTCGGCGACGTTAAAGACGTATGCGAAGCCTACCGTCAGCTCGACCACGAATAGAGGCCACATGGATCGCGCATACTACACGTACAACGACGGCAAAGCGCCCAACGATGCAGCTGCCGACATCGCGGCATCCGAAGAAAATACCCAGACACCCGATGTCAGCGTGATCCTGCCCATTTTCAATACCGAGCGTTATCTTGACCAAGCACTTGACAGCTTAAGCGAGCAGTCACTTCGCTCCATCGAGATCATCTGCGTCAACGACGGCTCAACCGACGGCTCGCTTGAGATCATGCAGGTTCACGCCGCCCAGGATAGCCGCATCCGCATCATCGACAAGCAAAACGAAGGCTACGGCGCTAGCTGCAACCGCGGCATCTCCGAAGCACGCGGCCGCTACATCGCCATCCTCGAACCCGACGACTGGATCGAGTCGAACATGCTTGCCGATATGATCGCTCTTGCAGACTCGTTCGATCAGGACATCGATATCGTGAAGGCGCCTTACTGGCGCATCTGGATGCCCGACACCCCCGAACAGAGGAAAGTCAATTGCAGCTATCGCAGCCGCATCAAGCCCGCCATGCAGCCCTTCACCATCCATGATCCGGGCGTCACGCATCTGCTCACTCATCATCCGTCCATCTGGTCGGCAATCTACCGCGCCGATTTCTTAAAGGAATACGGCATTCACTTCCTGCCCATTCCTGGCGCAGGCTGGGCCGACAATCCCTTCCTATACGAAACGCTGCTGCAAGCAAAAACGATCGTGTACCTCGATCAGCCCTACTACTGCTATCGCGAGGAAACACCCGAAAAATCCAAGGCGTTCGCGACCAAGAACACTCTTGTCCCATTTGAGCGTTGGAACGACATCAAGGATGTCGTCGATCGTTTGGGCGAGTCGGATCCCGATATTTTGGAAGCGCTCAACGAGCGCGCCTTCACGTACCTTGGCGGCGTTCTTGACCATGTAAGCATGGATGCTCGGCCTTGAACCCATGCTTAAGAAGACATTCGACCGTATGGACGACCGGCTGGTGTTCGACGACGGCAGAATCGCTCCCGGCATGAAGCATATCTATGCTACCGTCAAGGGAATCCAACCGCGTACGCAAAGCAAGGCAGCGTATTTCGGGGTTGTGGCTCGCGAGGGCCTTTACAACCTGAAGAACACTGGCCTGGGCATGACAATGGAAACGTTCAAAGGCTTCATCGGGCGCTAACCGCCATCCCTCTTAGCAATCACTGGCGCGCTGCGACGCTTAGGGTATTCGTCGCTCAAAATAAAAAACTCCTCGGCTGAATACGTCAACCGAGGAGTTTTGTTTTGCGCAAGCAACTCGCATTTCCTGCTGAGCCGTGCAAGCATTCTTCAGCGTTGCTAAGCGCTCTTCAGCTCGTTCGCCTTCTTGCCAAAAGCCTTGGCGTTCTTGTACCACAGGTACAGCCACTCACCCACCGGCGCACCGCACGCATCCTTGTACAACGCCCAAATGAACCAGTAGTAGCTGCAAATGGCGATATACGCCACGCAATGGAACAATTCGTCCTTGGTTGGCTCGCGCTGGAAATATTCATGTAGCACACCAACGGCCTCATCGTAGGTGTAATCGCTACAGCAAATGAAGGTCCCCAGGTCGCTGGCGTAATCCGACATACCTGAGTATTCCCAATCGATAAGGTAGCCCCTACCGTCTGCAAACAAGATGTTAGGGTTGTAAAAGTCGTTATGGCACAGGCACGGCTTCACATCGTCGGCCTTCACCGCAGCATTCAAGCCATCGATAAGCTCGAAGAGCGTCTTGAAATCGCGGAACGACGAGCGATGGCTGGCATCAAGCTTCTCGATAAGAGCGCGAGTGTTCTCGTGCACGTTGACAGTCCATTTCGACACCTTGCCGCAGGAATGAAGGGTCCTTGCCATGCGCATTGCTGCAGCAACCTGCTCTTCGTTGTGATAATCAAGCAATTCGCAATCGGTAACGTAACGCGAGATCTTCCAGCCCTCATGCCCGTCTTCGTACACGAACGTGTCGTCCAGACCAAGATCGCGGGCAACGTCTTGCGAATACGCTTCACTTTCATGGTTGATGATTTCCTCAGTGCCGGCGCCCGGATGACGGTACACGTACTCTTTCCCGCGCACCACGAAATGGAACGAAAGATTGGTAAGTCCCCGCTTGATGGGCTTGATCCCCGTGATATCGATGCGTTTGCACTCCATGATGCGGCAAATGTTGTCCAAAATGGAAGAATCGACATTGTCCAAGAAGGACGGATCAAAGCCGTTCAGCTCTTCAAGAGAGTCGAACTCATTCAGAACGCCCTTAGGATACGGGCGCATGACCATGCGCAGCTCGTCGATATGCGCAATGTAGATGTCTTCCCACAGCTTGCCAGCCGTACTGGGAAGGTCATATTCGTCAACCAAAATCGAAGTGAACTTCTTCGAGAACGCACGATCGAAATAAACATGACCGAGCATGGCATACGAATCGCAGCCGCCAACCTCAACCTTGGTGATAACGTCATGTGCACCCGTGGTGATGCAGTATTCGTTGGTTTCGCCCTCGAAGAACTCAGCCGCATAATAGGCCTCGTAAACATAGGGCTCGAACACATTCTCGGTGAAATAGTCATCCGAGGAGCATACGTACGTATTGCCCAACTTCTCCTTAACCAGCATAAGCGTGGAGTTGTTATTGCGCGTGGCGTAATGCTCGTTCACGCGAATGGTCACGCCGAACTCGTCCTCTAGGTAAAAGAACTGCTCCTTACAATAGCCGACGACAACCGTGATGTCGTTGATGCCCGCCTCTTTGAGCTGGCGGATCTGACGCTCGATCAGAACCTCGCCGCGAACAGTAAGGACGCCCTTCGGACGCTCGTACGAAATAGGAGCAAAACGGGAGGACATACCCGCAGCCATGATGATGGCGTTTTCCACCCTGTAAGGCTCGAGCGCTTTCAGGCCCGCCTCAGTAACATTGTAGTTATCGAGGCATCCGTTCTCGCGCAGCGTTTTGACGGCAGCATTCACGGTACCAAGCGAAATCCCTACAGCCTCAGCGATTTCGCGCTGGGTGCTTTCGGGCTGCTTGAGCAGCGACGTAAGAATCAGAAACTCTTGTTTAGATAGCATAGATGCACCTGTGTCTCGCAAAGCGCGAAGCTAGCTGCAGCTCAGCGCAAAATTGAACATGTAAGCCAACTTGAAGAAGGCAATGTTCAATTTTACCACAGGCTTATATTCTATGAACCGCTCACGCAAAAGCCGCAAGAACAGCGTCGGCGGTGTCGTTCCATGAAGCCACCGCTTCCACCCTGTCGCGGGCTCGCAAACCCATCACACCAAGTTGGTCTGCACCAAGCGAAATGGCCTCCCTCAAAGCCTGCGCGGTGACCTCGGCAGTTCTGCCAGGCATGATGAAGCCGTACTCAGCAGAAGGAATGAGCTCGCGAGCACCGCCAACATCGGGGATGATCGACGGCAACGCGCACGCCGACGCCTCCAAAAGCGAGGTGCAAAAACCCTCAGAACGCGTAGGAAGGCAAAACAAATTGCTCTGCTGGAACAGAGCGGCCAAATCCATCGGGGCGGTATTTCCCAGAAGATGCGCCGTCACAGGACCGCTAGAGGGAAGCTTCGTTGCAATCTCGGACTCCAGCTGCATGCGCATGGGGCCATCGCCCGCGAAAACAAGACGGATACAACCGTCAGTCGCACATCCCCGTGCAAGAATGATGCCCGCACGAACGAGGGTATCGGCGCCCTTCTCGGGAACAAGCCTGCCGCAAAATGCAACGACTACGTCATCGGGAGCAAAACCAAGCTCCGAACGGAAGTCGCGCGAGGATGCCCCATCGCGAAACGCCGGCGCATCGATAGCGTTCTGGATAATGCCCTTCGCACTGATGCCGAAATGGTGCAGCCACTCGCTGCTCTTCTGCGAAATGCCGTAAAAATCGGGGTTGAATGATTTCGCCCTCGCCGTGATGGCGTGCTCGTACGCCGCCAGCACGGCATCAGCGGCGGGGTTTCCCAAAACCAGATGAGCAGAGCCATGGTCAAGCACGACGGCTTTCGCATTCATCATGCGCGCGAAGCGCAACGCCTCAAGCGAATGCCCGTAAAAACGCGTGTTCACCAGCACTGCATCAGGGGCGAACGTCTCGACCTTCGCCACAAGCTCACGGTAACGTGCGTTCCTGCTTGGGATGGGCAAACGGCCGTTCATCAGGGGACTGCACGGCAGACGCCAAACATCAACCCCTTCGTCTGTCACTTCGTGTTCGGGGGAATCATCGATGCGCGACGTGACGATCTGCACTTGAAACCCTCGCTTCGCAAGCACAGACGAGACGTGAGCCGTGAAATTCTCAACCCCACCGGTATGGGGTAAGTACAAAGCCGACCAGATTGAAATACGTTTAAGCAAGGAAATCCCCCGTTGCGTTAGTTCACTCGGTGTGCAAACACGCACGAAACATGCAGCGCATGCGTTCGTATTGTATACTCTGCCTTCGGGGAATGCTGTATTCAACTGCAACTTCGCGCATCTGGCCGAAGTTCGCGAACCCATTGCTTCGACAACGAACCATCGGAAGGCAAGCATGCGTGCACTGCTGATCATCCCGGCTTACAACGAGGCCGAGAACATTGAGCGCGTCGTAGACGACCTCATTCAGAATTACCCGAACTACGACTACGTCGTGGTTAACGACGGCTCACGCGACGGCACCGCCGACATCTGCCGCGAGCACGGATACCGCTTCCTGGACCTGCCCATTAACTTGGGCCTTGCCGGCGCATTCCAAGCTGGCACCAAATACGCTGTCTCTCATGGCTACGATTGCGCGATCCAGTTCGACGCAGACGGCCAGCACCTTCCAAAATACCTTGACTCTCTCGTTGCCGAGCTTGAGCACAGCGACATTGTCATTGGCTCGCGTTTCGTTACCGAAACCAAGCCAAATACCATGCGTATGTTCGGCAGCAACCTTATTCAGTTCATGATCAAGCTCACCACGGGAAAGACCATCAAAGACCCCACCTCGGGCATGCGCTGCTACAACCGCAAAGCGCTGAAAATCCTTAGCTCGGGCCCAAACCTTGGCCCCGAGCCCGATACCGTCGCTTGGCTTATGCGCAAGCACGGTCTTGAGGTCTCGGAAGTGCAGGTGGAAATGGCCGAACGCATTGCCGGAGAAAGCTACTTGAACCTGCGTTCATCCGTTGCATACATGACGCGCATGGCTCTTTCAGTGTTGTTCATCCAGTTCTTCCGCTAAGGCAACACGGCTGACAACGCCTAAGCGCGCACAACCCTAGGTTCTCTTCAACCAGTGAACCGCCCCCGATTAGTCAAACCTGCAGATAGATAGGCCCCAAGATGTCAATCGCCCTTCGAATCCTTCTTATCGCCGCCGCTTTTGCCATGGCTGCATTCATGCTGCGCAGCATCAAGAAATCGAAAATGCGCATCGAGGACACCATTTCCTGGGCGTTCCTAACGCTGATCATCGTGCTGCTGGCGCTGTTCCCCCAGATCGGCGACTTCCTGGCCAATATCACAGGCATCCAATCTACGCAGAACTTCATCTTCCTGTTCTTCATTTTCGTGCTGTTCGTGAAAAGTTATCACTCTAGCCGCACGGTTTCGGAGCTGCAGACCAAGGTGCGCGAGCTTTCAGAACAGATCGCGCTCGATCGACTCGATCATTACGAGCGCACCCACAAGGATTCGCTGTAAGCACCGCTACGAAAGCAGCAACTCCATAGCCTGTTGGTATTTGGCAAGACGCTCGCGATCTTTATCGGTAATCGTATTCAAGCGGCTCAAATCGGAGTTATGGCGCAAGTCGGCCAGCTTCACCTCGCGCGCGACGGGGTCATTCTTCAGCGCCGCAATATACTCCATATAGGGCACCGACTTGTCGTGAGTAAGCAGCCGCAGATGGTTGATAACCTCAGACGCGATCCCTGCGGCCTGCAGATCGTCGAACGTCATCGAGGTATCCTCGACCACATCATGAAGCCACGCAACAGCTTTCGCGACATCGTCTTCGACTGCGTCTGCAACAGTGCGAGGATGCTCAATGTAGGGCTTCCCCGCTTTATCAAGCTGGCCTTCGTGAGCCTGAATCGCAATGAATTTTGCTATCTCAGTTTGTGTAGCAGACATTTCATTCCCTCAAGAAGGCATGAGTAGGACTAGCTCGCGCTCCGTGTCCTCTCTTGTCGTTGATACTCACCGTGGTAGTCGTAACGCCGCTAAAGGTGGCGAGCCAGCCAAAGCTCTCCAGATGATTCATTCCGGAAACCAGCG
>URZP01000047.1 GCA_900552365.1 uncultured Coriobacteriaceae bacterium | reverse complement strand
GAAGTGAGCGCATCGTCTCCCGTTAAATCAAGCTCGCCTGAGCCTTCGATGTAGTCGACCTCGATATCGCCGAACGGGTTGTCCTGAGTAAGATGAACCATTTGCCTTTTGTAAAGCTCAAGCAAAGCAAGAAACGTGACAACGACGATGGGCGTAGGCGTGTCGTCGTGAATCAGATCCGAGAAACGAAGGTGCTTCTCATTCGAAAGGCGCCTATGGAGCGCTCTGACATGAACCTCAACGGGAATGGGTTTCTTGGCGATATGCTCGGACTCAAGCAAAACGACATCGCGACGCGAGAATGCACCCGCCGCCAAGAAACCGATCGCGTCAAGCGAAACGTCGCGCAAGAAATCGGGCATGACTTCTGCAAAACGCTCGGGCGCACCGAACGTTCGAGGATGCATGCGGGCTTGCGCCTCCATGCGCATGCCCAAAGCAGCAGCTGCGTTCTTGTACTTCTTGTACTCGATAAGCTTCTCAACGAGCATGTCGCGAGCCTGACTAGGCGTAAGTTCAGTCAGATCCTCGTCGGTTTCATCCGTCTCGGCAGGAATAAGGCTTTGCGCCTTGATTTCAAGGAGCGTGGAGGCAACGAGAAGGAAGTCGCTTGCCACATCAAGATCGAGAGCGCGCATTCTTTCGACTTCGTCAAGATACTGATTGACGATGTCGTTAACCGAGATAGACCCGATATCAACGCGCTGCCTACCAACAAGGTACAGAAGCAAGTCGAAGGGTCCCTCGAAACTTTCAGTACGGACGCGATATGACATGGCCTACCCCATATACGGGAACAGCAGGTCGAAAAGATTGCCCGCCGTAACGTTCAAATACCAACTGAACGGATCGATTCTCATGAACTGAGGCAGCAAGATCACCGCGATCATGAAAATCGGAAACGCGTACTGCTGAACCTTGTAATACTGAGGCAGGTACTTCTCGGGAAGGAAGAACGCGAAAATGGACGAACCGTCCAACGGAGGTATCGGAAGAAGATTGAAGAACATCAGATAAAGGTTGACCAGCGCAAACATAGGAAGAAAGAGCAAGAAGAAATATCGGAACAACTCGCTGGCCGTCATCCATTGCAGCACTGGTGCGAAGTTGAAAAGCAAAGCGCCGATTAACGCAGCAAAGCACGCCAAAAGAAGATTGGCGCAAGGACCTGCCAGTCCAACTATCAAATCGCCTTTTCGGGGATCTTTGAAATATCGGGGGTTATAGGGAACCGGCTTCGCATAACCGAAAATGGGCATGTTCATCGACATGAGCAGGAATGGCAAAATCACCGTGCCAAACGGGTCGATGTGCCTTGCAGGGTCAAACGAGAGCCTACCCGAGCCCTTTGCAGTAGGGTCGCCCATTTTAAACGCAGCAAATGCATGGCTGGCCTCGTGGCAAACGATGGCAGTTACAAAGCTGATAACAGAACAGATAAGGTATGGCCATGAAGGCAACGAGGACACGTGACGCCTTTCGTTGTAGGTCGGTCGGAATCAGAATGCGCAAAAGGCATTCTCACCATCTTAAAGGCTCTTCAGCAAACGACTGGTTGCTTCGGACTCCCTTTCGTTGAATATACGCAAAAACGGCCCGACGCAAAGCACCGAGCCGTTACAGGAATCAGGAATATGATTCAAACCTATTTGAAGAACCCAGCATAATTGTGAGTCTTCAACTGGCTTTCGACCTTAGTCATGGTGTCAAGCGCAACACCGATCATGATAAGGATCGAAGTACCACCGAACGCCTGAATAAGCTGATTGCCCGTGAAATAGAACAGAATAGACGGAACAACAGCGATCAGAGCGATGAAGATGCCACCCGGAAGGGTAACACGACGGAGCACGTTGTGGATGTACTCCTCGGTAGCCTTACCCGGACGGATTCCGGGGATGAAACCGCCTTGCTTCTGCAGGTTCTCAGCAGTCTGGCCCGGATCGAACACCATAGAGGTGTAGAAGTAGGCGAAAAAGACGATGAGACCTGCGGTAAGGATCCAGTTCACCCAACCAGTGGAAACAGCGTTAGCCACAACAGTGAGCCAGCCGACGTTGAACAGCGCCGCAAGCTGAGCCGGGAAGTAAATCAGGCAGCTAGCGAAGATGATCGGAATAACGCCAGCAGCGTTCACCTTGAACGGGATGTACGTGGACTGACCACCCATCATCCTACGGCCCTGAACACGCTTGGCGTAGTTCACGGGGATACGACGCTGAGCACGCTCAACAAAGATGATCAGCGGGACGCAGACCAAGATGACGGCAACGATCAGAATCGTAAGGGCAACACCCATGCCCGTGTTGTCCATCGAGGTGACAGACGAATACAAAGCAGAAGGCACGCGGGAAACAATGCTGACGAAGATGATCAGCGACATGCCGTTGCCAACACCACGCTGGGTGATGAGCTCGCCCATCCACATGATGAGCGCCGTACCGGCAACCAAGGTGAAAACAACCACGATGCTGGTGAGCCAGGCGGGAACTGCGGAGCTGAACTGAACGCCGTAAGCAGGCGACTGGAACAGCAGCAGGTAACCGACGGCATTGATGAGACCAAGGCCAAGCGTGAGCCAGCGAGTAACCTGAGTGATCTTACGGCGCCCAGACTCGCCCTCGCGCGCCCAACGCCCCACAGCGGGGATGACACCCTGCATCAGCTGCATGATGATCGATGCAGTGATGTAGGGCATGATTCCCAACGAGAACACCGAGAAGTTCGACAACGCGCCGCCAGTGAAAAGGTCGAGCATGGTCATCGAAACCTGTGCGCTCGATGCCATGAAGGCATCAGCAAGTGCGCGGAACGGGATTCCCGGAACAGGCAGGTACGCGCCAACGCGATAAAGCGCCAAGATACCGAGCGTGAAGAGGATCTTCTTACGCAGCTCGGGCACTTTGAATGCGTCAACGAATGCACTTAGCAAGGCTGTTCAACCTTTCCGCCAGCAGCTTCGATCTTGGCCTGAGCAGAAGCCGAGACCTTATCGACCTTGATGGTGAGAGCCTTGGTAAGCTCGCCATCGCCAAGAACCTTGACCAGCGCGTCTTCGTGCTTGATGATGCCCTTGGCCTTCAGGCTTGCGCCATCGACGATCTCGCCAGCTTCGTACTTCTCCTCGAGACGGCCAACGTTGACCGGGAGGTACTCAACACGGTTGATGTTGGTGAAGCCGGGGAGCTTCGGAAGACGACGTGCCAGAGGAGTCTGGCCACCCTCGAAGCCGGCCTTCTTGCCGCCACCGGAACGGGACTTCTGACCGTTCAGACCACGACCAGCGGTCTTACCCTGGCCAGCAGCATGGCCACGGCCGACGCGCTTACCGTTCTTACGAGAGCCCGATGCGGGCTGCAGATCCTTCAATTCCATTTAAAACTCCTTTACGCTTTTCAGGCTTTCATGCCTGCGCTGACAGCTCGCCGCCAGCAAACTTCCAATAACTTGATGCATTTTGCACCAGGCATAACAAACAGCATGAGCGGCAAAATAGTCGCTCATGCTGTCGGTTTCAAGAGAACTATTAGATCTCTTCGACCTTGATAAGGTGCTTGACCTTGAAGATCATGCCGCGGATGGACTCATTGTCCACCTGATCGACAGTCTTGCCGATGCGGCCAAGACCAAGGGCCTTCAGGGTTTTGCCCTGATCGGCCTTGCGACCGATGGAGCTCTTAACCTGCGTGAGACGCAGGGTCTTCTTTGCGTCAGACATTACTTGGTCTCCTTTCGACCGAAGATGTGGTCGACGGAAACGCCGCGACGGTCAGCAACCTGAGCAGCGGTTTCCATGTCGCGCAGGCCCTCAGCAGTAGCCTTAACGACGTTGAGAGCGTTGTTGGTGCCAAGTTCCTTGGTGATGACATCGGTAACGCCAGCAAGCTCGAGAACTGCGCGGACAGCGCTGCCGGCCATAACGCCAGTACCAGGAAGAGCCGGCTTGATCAGAACGCGGCCTGCACCGAACTCGCCGATGATGTCATGAGGAACGGTGAAGGAACCGGGAACCTCAGTGGACTCGACCAGCGGCACGGAGAACATGTTCTTCTTGGCATCCTCGACGCCCTTGGAGATGGCGTTGGGGACTTCCTTGGACTTGCCCATGCCGACACCGACGCGACCCTTGCCGTCGCCAACGACGACGAGAGCGGACAGAGCCATACGACGGCCGCCCTTGACTACTTTGGAAACGCGGCTAATGGAGACAACGCGCTCCTGGAGCTCAGGTACTCCTGCTTCTTCATGTTGTTTACGAGGCATATCTCAAGCTCCTTCTAGAATTTCAGGCCTGCTTCGCGGGCGCCTTCGGCAACAGCCTTGACGCGACCGTGATACAGGTTGCCACCGCGGTCGAAAACGACCTCAGTGATGCCGGCCTCGATGGCCTTCTTGCCGATGATCTCGCCGAGAGCCGCAGCTCCCTCGACCGTGGCGGCCTTCTTACCGGTGGCCTTGAACTCAGCACCGAGGGTGGAAGCACCGCAGATGGTGTTGTGAGCAACGTCGTCGATTACCTGAACGTAAACGTTGCTGTTGCTACGGGTAACGCAAAGACGGGGACGAGCAGCGGTTCCGTTGATCTTGCCGCGAACACGGCGATGACGGCGAGCAAGCCCGTTTTGCCTTTTCTTCAAATTAGCGTTCATTGAACTTTCCCTTCAATCTCACAGTCCGAAAAGGTGGAACATTAATCGCCCTTGGCGGCCTTGCCAAGCTTACGACGGACGAACTCGCCGTCGTAGCGGATACCCTTGCCCTTGTAAGGCTCGGGCTTACGCCAGCTGCGGATCTCGGCAGCGACCTGGCCAACCTGCTCCTTGCTCGGACCAGAGACGACGATCTCGGTCTGGGAGGGAACCTCGAACTTGATGCCCTCGGGGCACTTAACGAAAACCGGATGGGAATAGCCCAACTGAAGCTCAAGATCAGAGCCCTTGAGCTGAGCACGATAACCGACGCCGACGAGGACGAGCTTCTTCTGGAAGCCCTTCTCGCAGCCTTCGATCATGTTAGCGATGAGGGTGCGAACCAGACCGTGGAAGCACTTTGCGTCATGACTGTCGTCAGGACGCTCGACCAGGATCTCATTCTCTTCCTGCTTGATGATCATGATGGACGGGAACGTGCGAACGAGCTCGCCCTTAGGGCCCTTCACGTCAACCGTGGTGCCATCGATCTTAACTTCGATGTTGGCAGGAACGGTGATGGGCTGTTTGCCGATACGAGACATACTAAACCTCTTCCTTTCCTACCAAATATAAGCGATGACCTCGCCGCCGATGCCCTTCTTGCGGGCATCGCGATCGGCCATAACGCCTTGACTCGTCGAGATGATTGCGGTACCGAGACCACCGAGAACGCGGGGCAACTCGTCCTTGCCAGCGTAAATGCGCAGGCCGGGCTTGGAGATGCGCTTGATGCCGCGGATGGTCTTCGTTTTCTTGTCGCCGAACTTCAAAGCGATCTCGAGCGTAGCGCGGGGCTCGCCGGGGATCACCTCGTAGGACTTGATGTAGCCTTCTTCGTGCATGATGCGGGCTACCTCGACAAGTTTCTTGCTAGACGGCATGGAAACCGTCGCCTTGCCAGCAGAGTTAGCATTACGCACACGCGTAAGCATATCTGCAATGGGGTCGGTCAATGTCATTTGATTTCTCCTTTAGTCCTTGATGAACCACATCGTTCGGTTCGCGAAAGCCCTTAGCTTCAACGCCTGAACGAGGGCACACCCTGAAACGTTCTAAAGTCTGTCTTTTACCAAGAGGACTTCGTCACGCCGGGAAGTTCGCCTTTGTTGGCAAGCTCACGCAAGCAGACACGGCACAGGCCGAACTTGCGGTAGTAAGCACGGGGACGTCCGCAACGCACGCAGCGGTTGTGCTGACGCGTCGAGAACTTCGGCTCGCGCTTAGCCTTGGCGATCATCGATTTCTTAGCCATGCATTCCTTCTTTCCTTCTGCCCGGCAGGTTCATGCGGCACCTGCCGGACCTCTTACAAACAAAACGCTTTCGCGTTTAGTTCTCCTTGAACGGGAAGCCAAATGCGTCCAGAAGTGCGAACGCAGCCTCATCGTTATCAGCGGTGGTGACGAACGTGATGTCCATACCACGGGTACGATCGATCTTATCGTAATCGATCTCAGGGAAGATCAGCTGCTCGGTGATGCCGAGGGAGTAATTGCCACGGCCGTCGAAGCTGGTGCGCGAAATGCCGCGGAAGTCGCGAACGCGCGGAAGGGCGGTTGCCAGCAGACGATCCATGAACTCGTACATACGGTCGCCGCGGAGGGTGACCTTGCAGCCGATAGCCTGGCCCTCACGGACATGGAAGCCAGCGATGGACTTCTTAGCGCGAGTGACGCAAGGCTGCTGACCGGTGATGATACGCATATCCTCGATGGCGGCATCGAGCTGCTTGGAATCAGATGCAGCAGCGCCGACACCCATGTTGACGACGATCTTCTCGAGCTTCGGAACGAGGTTGACGTTCTTGATGTCAAGATCCTTCTCAAGTTTGGAGATGATCTCGTTCTTGTACATTTCCTTCAAACGAGGAGCCATGTGTTCAAATCCTTTCGATGAATTAAACGCAGGATTGCCGACCCTGCGTCCCCTAAAAGCACCGGGGTCATAGTATAGGGGCCTAAAGCGACTGTGAAAAGGCACTTCGCCTTAAGCCCACAACAATTAATCGATGTCCTTGCCGCACTTCTTGCAGACGCGATGCTTGCCGTTCTCGTCGATACGATAAGCAACGCGAGTGGGCTGCTTGCAGCTGGGGCAAACCAGCATCACGTTGGACACGTGAAGCGGAGCCTCGATCGACGAGATGCCGCCCTGGGGGTTCTGCTGGGTCGGACGAAGAGCCTTCTTGTGGATGTTGACCTTCTCGACCACGACACGGTTGCGAGCAGGGAGCGCGGAGAGGACCTTGCCCTCTTTGCCCTTATCCTTGCCGGCGATGACCTTAACGATGTCGTCTTTCTTGATGTTCATACCGCTCATTCTGCGAACACCTCCCCTACAGAGTTTCCGGTGCCAAAGACACGATCTTCATGTACTTCTTTTCGCGCAGCTCGCGGGCAACAGGCCCGAAGATACGCGTGCCGCGAGGCGTTCCATCCTCGTTGATGAGAACAGCGGCGTTCTGGTCGAACTTGATGTAGCTGCCATCGTTGCGACGAACTTCCTTCTTCGTGCGAACGACGACGCAGCGCACAACATCGCCCTTTTTGACGGCGGCGTTAGGGATAGCCTCCTTAACGCTGCAGATGATGACGTCACCGAGGCCCGCGTAGCGACGGCCGGTGCCGCCGAGGACCTTGATGCACTGCACCTTGCGAGCGCCGGAGTTATCGGCCACCTGGAGCATGGTTTGCACCTGAATCATTGCTTCTACCTAACTTTCCTATAGAGCATACGGTGTTAACCGCAGACTATTTGGCCTTCTCAACGATCTCGACGAGGCGCCAACGCTTCATCTTCGACAGCGGACGCGTCTCCATGACGGAAACGGTATCGCCAACATGAGCCTCGTTGTTCTCGTCATGAGCGTGCAGCTTCTTAGTGCTGGTCATCATCTTGCCGTAAATAGGATGCGGCTTGCGCTCAGTGATCTGCACAACGATGGTCTTGTCATTGGCATCGCTCACGACAACGCCCTGACGGACCTTTCGGTTGTTGCGTTCATCAGTCATATTGCTAATCTACCTTCCTCGACGTGCCCTAATTCAGAGCTTTCAGCTCACGAGCACGCATCTCGGTCTGAATGCGGGCGATGTCCTTCTTGACCTGACCGACGCGAGCGGTGTTGTCAAGCTGGCTGGTAGCCATCTGGAAGCGCAGATTGAAAAGCTCCGCGCGCGCTTCTTTGAGCTTAGCCTGCAAATCTTCGGCGGAAAGCTCGCGAATCTCTGCTGGTTTCATTTATTCCTGACCTTCCGTTTCACGAGTCACGATCTTGCACTTGATAGGAAGCTTGTTGATTGCAAGACGGAGTGCCTCTTTGGCGACAGCCTCTTCAACGCCGCCGACCTCGAACATGATGCGGCCAGGCTTGACAACGGCAACCCAGCCCTCGGGATTACCCTTGCCGGAACCCATGCGGGTTTCTGCAGGCTTCTGGGTGATAGGCTTATCCGGGAAGATGGTGATCCAGACCTTACCGCCACGCTTCATCTCACGAGTCATGGCAACACGAGCAGCCTCGATCTGACGGTTGGTGATCCAAGCAGCCTCAAGAGCCTGGATACCGAACTCGCCGTGGTTCAGACGGGTTCCACCCTTGGCCTTGCCCTTCATGGAACCGCGCTGCACCTTGCGGTGCTTTACACGCTTAGGTACGAGCATTTACTTAGCACCCCTCTCGTTACGGTCGTTGCGCGGACGGCCATTGCCGCGACGCGGACGACTCGGGCGAGACGAACCCTCCAGTGCAGGCTGCGGAGCCTTCTGGCCGGGCATAACGTCGCCGTGATAAATCCAAACCTGAATGCCGATGGAACCCATCGTGGTAGCTGCGGTAGAAAAACCATAGTCGATCTTGGCGCGCAGAGTGTGACGCGGGATACGACCCTCGCCGTACCACTCGCGGCGGCTCATCTCAGCGCCACCGAGACGACCGGAGCACTGGATGCGGATGCCCTTGGCACCGCTCTTGCGAGCGGACTGAACAGCCTTGCGCATGGCGCGACGGAAAGCGACACGGCCAACGAGCTGCTCTGCGATGGACTCGGCAACGAGCTGAGCGTCGAGCTCGGGGCGCTTGACCTCGATGACCTCAACGGAGACAGTGCCGGTAGCGATCTTCTCGAGATCGCGGCGGAGCTCGTCGATCTTCGCGCCCTTCGTGCCAATGACAACGCCCGGACGAGCAGTGGTGATGATGACCTTGGTCTTGTCACCAGCGCGCTCGATCTCGACGCGGGAAACGGCAGCGCGGTCAAGCTCCTTCTCGAGGAAGCTACGGATAGCAAGATCGTTCTCGAGGTTGGCGGCGTAGTCCTTATTTGCGTACCAGCGGCTGCGCCAATCCTCGGTGATACCGAGGCGGAAACCGGTAGGGCTTACTTTCTGACCCATAAGGCTTTATGCCTCCTCTCGGGTAGCAACGACAATGGTGATGTGGGCCGTGCGCTTGTTGATGCGCGATGCGGAACCCTTAGCGCGAGGACGGATACGCTTCAGCGTGGGGCCCTCGTCAACGTAGCACTCCTTGACATAAAGAGCCTCGGGGCGCACATGGTGCAGGTTCTCGGCGTTGGCGACTGCGGAGTTCAGAACCTTCTCAACCGTCTCGGCGATGCCGCGGTTGGTGAAAGCGAGGATCTCCTGAGCCTGGGGGACGGATTTACCGCGGACCAGGTCGACTACCACGCGAGCCTTGCGGGGAGAAACGCGGACGTAACGCGCGATTGCTTTTGCTTCCATCGTTTACTCCTCCTTACTTCTTCTTCTTGTCGGCCGCGTGACCCTTGAAGGTGCGCGTAGGGGCGAACTCGCCCAGCTTGTGGCCAACCATGGACTCGGTAACATATACGGGGACGTGCTTACGACCGTCATGAACGGCGATCGTGTGGCCAACCATCTCAGGGAAGATGGTGCTTGCACGGGACCACGTCTTGACAACGTTCTTCTCGCCAGCTTCATTCATCGCGATGATGCGGCCCAAGAGGCGCGGCTCGACGAAAGGTCCTTTCTTCAAACTTCTGCTCACTTATAGCTCCTTAACGTTAAGCATTACTTCTTGCGACGGCGAATGATCAGCTTGCTCGAAGCCTTCTTCGGGTTGCGGGTACGATGGCCCTTGGTAGGAACGCCCCACGGAGAAACAGGGTGACGACCAGAAGTCTTGTTCTTGCCCTCGCCACCGCCATGGGGATGGTCGACCGGGTTCATAACGGTACCGCGAACGGTAGGACGAACGCCGAGCCAGCGGTTACGGCCGGCCTTGCCGATCTTGATGTTGGCATGCTCGGCATTGCCAACCTCGCCGATGGTCGCACGGCAGGTGAGCAGAACGCGACGCATCTCGGAAGAAGGCATACGCAGGATGGCGTACTTACCTTCCTTGCCCATGAGCTGAATGCTGGTGCCAGCGGAACGAGCAAGTGCAGCGCCCTTGCCAGGCTGGAGCTCAACGGCATGGATGAGAGTACCGACGGGGATGTTGGCCAGCGGCATTGCATTACCGGGCTTGATGTCGGCATCGGGACCGGAGATGACCATATCGCCTACATGAAGGCCCTTCGGATGAAGGATGTAGCGCTTCTCGCCGTCGACGTAATGAAGGAGCGCGATGCGGGCGGAGCGGTTGGGGTCGTACTCGATGGTAGCGACCTTGGCGGGCACGCCGTCCTTATTGCGCTTGAAGTCGATGATACGGTAACGACGCTTGTGGCCGCCGCCCTGATGACGGGTGGTGATGCGACCGTTGTTGTTGCGGCCTGCCTTCTTAGACAGAGGCGCAAGGAGCGACTTCTCGGGCTTGTCCGTGGTGATCTCGGCAAAGTCGGAGACCATCTGGAAACGACGTCCGGGACTAGTCGGCTTGTACTGCTTGACTCCCATTCTTCTTTTCCTTTCCTAGGCTTATCCGCGAATAGTCAGTTCGCAAACAGCCTGTCTGATAGACCTTCGCTCGCACGCCTCGTCGTACACCGAAGGTCCCTTGCACTTCGCGGGCACGATTGCCAGATCGCACATGAAGAGGCATGCGCGCTGACTCCGTAACCCACGCGTCCGGGTGTATCCATACCTCTCCGAACGCAATTGGATATTATAAGGGCAAATGGACCGAACGCACAAGCGCAGGTTGGGCGTGCATAACCTACCCACAACCTGTGAAACATCGATTAACTTGGGGTTTTAAAAGGGTAAGTGCCCGGCGTGCAGGCTTCCCTAGCGCGCCTTTTCACTGCGAAGAACGCACAAGGATTGACGGATGCACGAGACGTCGAACATGAGCGTCTCCATCTTTTCTCCAT
>URZP01000046.1 GCA_900552365.1 uncultured Coriobacteriaceae bacterium | reverse complement strand
AATACGCCAAACGCCCGGCCTCTTTGAATGCTATGGGAAAAGCAAGGGGCCTTCCTGGCGGAAGAAACCTTCCGTCGAAAGCTCACTCACCAAGCTTTCGAATTCTTCCTCCGAAACGGGCGGGCGCTTGTGACTTGACTCGAAATCGCACAGAGCCGAAAAAGCATCGGCACTTGAAATCCCTTCGGGAGCCGCCAAGACCATCTTCAAAAGAAAGCTGCGTTTTTGGCGATGCGAGCCCTCGAACGAGCTTTGGCACGCGTAATGCGCCGAACGACGCGAGGGATTGACGGTATTGGCCTTGATATAGGCGCCATAGTCAAGCAACGCGTAATACCAAACGCGTGGCGTCACGAAAGAAAGCGCATAGTCAGCGGTCGAACGGACGAACGGCTCCAAGACGCGATCGGGCACCTTCTCGCGATCGGGGAACAGATCGTGCAGGAAAACGGACCTGACGTTCGTCTCGATATAGCACGAGGGCAAGTTTCGAGCGAATGCGGTGACTCCCGCTGCGGTGGCGGGGCCGATCCCCGGCAGCTGTTCGAGCTCGGCAACCGTTGCCGGCAGCTCTCCCCCGCATCGAGCTGAGCACTCCTCGGCGCAGCGCTTAAGGGCAAGGGCGCGGCGATTGTAGCCAAGCCCCTGCCAAAATGACAACACGTCGGCCGTTGAAGCAGCCGCAAGCGCATCGATCGTGGGAAACGCCGCAAGGAACCGAGGCCAATACTTCTGGACGCGGGCGACCTGCGTCTGCTGAAGCATGACCTCGGAAACGAGCACGGCATATGGATCGTCGACGTTTCGCCACGGAAGATCGCGGTAGTTCTCCTCGCCCTTTTGCAGAACCTGCCCCACAAAATCGGGGCACGACACGCCGATGCGAGCCCAGTCTTCCTGCGTCGCCACTGCAAAGGCGCCGGAGCGTGTCGAGCGCGCCATGAGCTACTCGCCTTCGTTGAGGATGTCGTTGATGTGCGCCAGGTCACGACGGAAGTCGTCGATGACCTTCTCTTCGAGATCGCGATAGATTTCCGACTCAAGCGGCTGGTAATTAGCCAATTTCTCGAAGATGTTCTGCGCTGAAACCGCGACGAAGCGGCGCTGCAGCAAGCTTTGCTTGTAGGCCTCCTCGATGGCCTCGCGAGCCGCGGACTCGATGTCGAAACGAGGCATGCCATCGGAGAGACGGACCATGTCGTCGAGGTTCATATGCCTGAGCGATTCATGCTCGGCAAGGATCTTTCCCCAGATAGCGCGTCTGTCGTCATCACCCGGAAGCTCGATATCGACCACGGATGCCGGAGCAAGCAAGTCGATGAAGAACGGGTCGACGTCCTTCAGGCTGGAAGCCGAGGCAAGCACGTACACGTTGGGGTTTGCCACAGCGGAACGGATGATGTTCAGCGCCTCGCGCGCACCGCGAGCGGCGTTTGCCTGAACTGCGAGGGCCTCCTTTTCCTCGGGGATCTCGTCCTCAGGGGTGGTCCACAGGTCGATGTCTTCCATAACCAAGGACATCGGCTGCGTGAAGCCAAGCCTCATGAAGTTCTGGCGACTGCGGAAATCGATGCCTTCCGAAGAGACGACGAGCATGGGAACGCCCTGAAGGCTTTCCTCGAAGGACATGCGGATAACCGGAAGGCCGATCTCGCGAAGCGTGGCCGCAAGGAACCGATTGGCGTCTTCACGGGCAACCGCACGGAAAACCAGCGAGTCGGCCGAAGGCATGCGATCAAGGCCATGAAGCGCGTTCAGCTGCTCGACGAATGCCTTGAACTCGGGGTCGTCGCCCATGCCGATACCCAAGGTTCGCATATCGGCAATGGCTTCGTCGAATCCAACCAAGTCGGCATACGACTCGCGCTCGGCAGGCGTTTTCGCAGCCGCTCGCACAGAGGCATCTTCGTCGGCCTGAACGGCGGTAGCGCCTTCGGCGTGTTCGGCCGCAATACCTTCAGTCTGGGCATCCACGCTGGCTGGGGCCGCCCCTTGGGGCTGGCCGTCATCGACCCGCTCGGCCGCAGCGTCCTGCGCTCCCGCTTCGGCAGCGGGCTTCGCCGGGAACGTGAACTGCTCGATATGGATAGAGGGCTGACCGATGTTCGAGCCGAAGAAATCGTCCGACAAGGCGTCGGCCATCTGCTCGAGTTCGTCGCGCGAAAGGCCGAACTCCTCAAGGCGATCGAGCGCAAGCTGCTGCAGAGCGTCAGCGCACTCACCCATTTCCCGGGCAGAGACGAACGGCTCAAGCTTCTCGAAGATGTACTCGGCAATCGAGCGCTCCTTCAACGAGATAGCAAGCTTCCAAGCGCTGCGAAGCGCATCGAGCGCATCGGGAGACGGCGGGAACGAATCCTGGTTTTGGATCTCGAATGCCGCCAAATAAAGATGAATGCCCAGGACGTCGTCGCCCGAAGCACATGCGGACCGCGCCGCTGCGACGTAATCGACCTGAGGCGATTTCGGAGTGCCTTCGCGCGAGGCATCGGTGCCGGACGCGCCGCTGGCTGCAGGGATGGGTTCGTTGTTCTCCATCACAGCCTCCTTACCATTCCAAAACGTTCCAATTCTTCGCTTTCGCCGAGCGGGAAAGCGGATGGTCGGGGTTGACCGCGAAAGCATGATCCGCAGCATCGAGCATCAGGCGATCAGAGTGATGGTCGCCGTATGCGTACGCAAGCTCCCAATTGCCCTCGCCGAACTTGGCGTCGCACCATTGTTTGATGGCGACCAGCTTCTCGGCGCCTTCCACCGGCTTGCCGTCAACCTCGCGTGTGTAGCAGCCGTCCTTGGTCTTCATGCGCGTGCTGACCTGACCGTCGATGGGATGAAACTCCATCGCGCGACGGGCAATGGGTTCGAACGTCGCCGAGATGATGAGAACGACGTCACCAGCCATGCGGTGGCGTTCCATAGCAGCATCGGCCGCAATGCGGAAGCGAGGCTCGATAACGCTGTCATAGAAGTCGTACAGGAACTGATCGACCTCTTCGACCGGCTTGCCCTCGAACGCACGGAACACGATGCCGCGAACCGAAGCCTCGTCCTGAGGCAGGCGGAACTTGTAGCGTAAGGCCCACAAACCGATGCGCAAAGCGTCGGTCTTGCTGAGCATATCGTTCTTCCAAAGATGGAACACGAGCTGCGTCGGCGAGCTGCCGTCAATGCTGGTGCCATCGAAGTCGAAGGCCGCGATGCGGGCTTTTCCATCATGCGAGGCGTTCACGCCGTCGATTTTGTCGTAAGTGTAATATCCCTTATCGAGGGACATGCTCTCGTCCTTAATACGCAGCCCCAAGCCACGTTGGTAGTTCAATCTATAGATCAAACAATTATCGCCGCAAATCGCCCCTTCTTCACCCTAATCCACAACGTCCGCAAATTGAGATTCGTAAAGATCGGCGTAAAAGCCCTTCTGCGCAAGAAGCTGCTCATGCGTGCCCTGCTCGACGATGTCGCCGTCCTTGATGACCAAAATGAGATCGGCATTCTTGATGGTGGACAGGCGATGCGCGATGACGAACGAGGTACGGCCTTCCATCAGGCTGTCCATAGCCTTCTGGATGCGCTCCTCGGTGCGCGTGTCAACCGACGAGGTGGCCTCGTCGAGGATGAGCATACGCCTGTTGGCCAAGAAGGCGCGCGCGATGGTCAGAAGCTGACGCTGTCCCTGCGAGATGTTTCCGGCGTCCTCGTTGATAACGCAGTCGTACCCATCGGGAAGCGTCTCGATGAAATGGTGCGCGAACGCCATGCGGGCAGCTTGCTCGACCTGCTCGTCGGTCGCGGTAAGGTCGCCGAATCGGATGTTCTCGCGAACGGTGCCGTTGAACAGCCACGCATCCTGAAGAACCACGCCGAACTGCGAACGGACATCGTCGCGCGAGAAATCGCGCAAGTCGTGACCGCCGATTCGGATGGAGCCGCTCTGAACGTCGTAAAAGCGCATCAGCAGCTTCACCGTGGTGGTCTTGCCGGCGCCGGTCGGCCCGACCAAGGCAACAGTCTGGCCTTCCTTAACACTGGCGGTGAAGTCCTTGATGACGGGCTTTTCGGAGTCGTAGCCGAAACGGACATGCTCGAACTCGACGTCGGAGGCGCAATCGGCCATGCGGGCCTTCGGCAATTCGATCTCTTCCTCGGGGGCCTCGATGAACTCGAACACGCGCTCGGCAGCGGCGGCCGTCTGCTGAAGCACGTTTGACACCTGAGCAAGCTGCGTGATGGGCTGGGTGAAATTCTTCACGTACTGAATGAGAGCTTGGATATCGCCCACCGTGATGATGCCGCGCGACGCGAACACGCCGCCCAAAACCGCAACGCACACGTAGCTTAGGTTGCCCACGAAATCCATGGCGGGCTTCATAAGACCGCTGAGGAACTGAGAGCGCCAAGCCGACTCGTAAAGCGTGCCGTTCGTCTTGTTGAACTCCTCGACCGTCTGCTGCTCGCGATTGAAGGCCTTCACCACAGCGTGACCCGAGAACGTCTCCTCGATCATGCCGTCGATGGCGCCCAGGCTTTCCTGCTGACGGTAGAAGTACTTCTGCGAACGTTTGACGATGGCCCTCACCAAAACCAGCGACACCGGCACGATGCACACGGCCACCAGCGCGGCGATCGGGTTGATGTAGATCATCATGCCCAAAACGCCGATGACGGTGACGCTGGACGTGATGAGCTGGGAAATACCCTGGTTCAGGCTTTGACCCAACGTGTCGACGTCGTTCGTGATGCGCGAAAGCGTGTCGCCGATGCTGGTTTTCTCGAAGTAGCCAACGGGAAGGCGGTCGATCTTCTGAGCGATCTCGCGCCTGAACTCGTAGCAGGTTTTCTGCGAGATATAGGTAAGCACCCATCCCTGAATGAACGAGCAGACAGCCGAAAGAAGGTACAAACCAAGCGTGGCCGCAAGGATCTCGCCGATCAGCGTGAAGTCGATGCCACCCGTTCCCCGCACCTTGGCGACCAAGCCGTTGAACAGCTCGGTGGTCGCCTCGGAAAGAACCTTAGGGCCCAGGATGTTGAAGACCGTCGATCCGATTGCGAATATCAAAGCCACGATCAGAAGCATTTTGAACCGGCCCAAGAAACGCGCAAGTTTCGCGACCGTTCCCTTGAAATCGCGCGGCTTCTCAACTACGCCCATACGCCCGTGCGGGCCGTGTCCGCCACGGCGGCCGCGTGCGGCGCGCTTGGCCTTCATTTCCTCTAGCTGGCGCTGCTGGATGTCATCGCGTTCGCTCATGCAACACCACCTCCCGCCAGCTCCTTTTCCGATAGCTGCGAATACGCGATCTCGCGATACAGGTCACACGACAGCATGAGCTGATCGTGCGTCCCCATGCCCGCAACGCGGCCCTCGTCAAGGACGACGATCTTGTCGGCATGCATGATGGTTGCAATGCGCTGTGCGACGATGATGACGGTTTTACCGCCCATGCGCGAATGAAGAGCACGGCGCAACGCGGCATCAGTCTTGTAGTCAAGGGCCGAGAAGCTGTCGTCGAACAGGTAAGCACGGGCGTCGGTTGCCAGGGCGCGGGCAATGGAGAGCCTCTGACGCTGACCACCCGACACGTTGCCGCCGCCTTGGGTGATAAACGAATCGATGCCCTCGTCCTGCGTCTCTATGAACTCGGTTGCCTGCGCGATATCGGCCGCTTGAAGCAACGCGTCGTCGCTCGCGTCCTTCGCGCCGTATCCGATGTTCGAGCCGATGGTCCCGGCGAACAGGAACGCGTGCTGCGGCGCATAACCAAGCTGGGCGTGCAGATCATGTTGGCTTAAGTCGCGCACATCGACGCCGTCGATGGTGACGCTTCCGCCCGTCACGTCGTAGAAGCGCTCGATCAGCTTGAGGATGGTGGACTTGCCCGAGCCGGTAGAGCCGATGATGGCCGTGGTCTTGCCGGGTTCGGCAACGAAATCGATGTCTTCGAGCACGTTTTCAACCGAGTCGCTGTACTTGAAGTCGACGTGGTTGAACGCGATGCAGGCACCATCGGTTTCCGCCAACGCCTGCGTAATGGCATCCGCAGAAGGGGCCGAAGGATCGCAGATGGAAGGCTCGGTTGCCAGAACCTCATCGATTCGCTGGGCCGAGACGTCGGCGCGCGGAATGATGATGGCAAGCATTCCCAGCATAAGGAAGCTCATGATGACGACCATGGAATACGTGATGAACGCGATGAGGTCGCCCGTCTGAAGAGAGCCGGCGTCAATAGCCGATCCACCCACCCAAACAATAAGAACCGAGATGCCGTTCATGATGAGCATCATCGCAGGCATCATGAAGGTCATGACGCGGTTCGTGAACAGCTGGGTGGACATCAGTTCGGTGCTGGCCTTGTCGAACCGTTGCTGCTCGGTTTCCTGACGGCCGAATGCGCGGACGACGGAAACGCCTGTCAGCATCTCACGCGCGACAAGGTTCACCTTGTCGATGAGTTTCTGCATAACGCGGAACTTCGGCATGGCAATGATGAAAAGCACGGACACAACCAGCATAACGGCACCGATGCCGACGCCGATGATCCAGCCCATGGAAAGGTCGGTTCGCGCAACCATGATGATGCCGCCAATGGCAAGGATAGGCGCATACAAGATCATGCGCATGAACATGACGGACATCTGCTGGATCTGCTGAACGTCGTTCGTGCCGCGCGTGATAAGGGAAGCTGCCGAAAACCGCTGGATCTCGGCATCCGAAAACGAAATGACCTTCGCGAACAGCTTCTCGCGGAGGTCACGGCCGATCGCTGCGCCCGTACGCGAAGCCACTAAGCCGACCAGAGCGGCGACGGCGACGCTCAAGGCAACGAAGCCCATCATGCATACGCCGGTGCGAAGAAGATAGCCAAGCTGCATGCCTGACACGTCAGCACCCGCAAGGCGATACTCCGCCACCGCGGAAGCCATGGCCTCTTGAGCGACGATGTTGTCACTTTGCTGGGCGACAACCTCAGCGGGCATTCCCAGGTGAATCTGGATTAGAGGAACGGAAACGATATCGTCAAGCGCGGTGCGGTTCTCTTTGCCGAAGGACGTCAGACGATACGAACCGTCATCGCCCTTGAAGTACGCGTCATGGAAGACAGACGCCGCATCGCCTTCGGACGACGCAAGCGCGGAAGCGACGGAGCCGTAGGTTGATTCCGTCATCACCTCGGGCGATGCATGATCGACGCCCGATTGCTGGATTCCGACGTCCACCAATCGAGACGTGTAGTTAGGCAGAGCAAGATCGCAAAACGCCTGAGCTGCAAGAAGGGCGACAATGAGCAAGATGGCCAAACCGTGCCCTTTGAAATACTTGATAACGCGCATGAAAACCTTCCTGTTGTGTAAGGTTTAACTTTATCGCTAACCACACAGCTCGAAAGAAAGATGACCAGGGACGAAATCCAATCGTTACCAAACCTCGATGGTCGCTCCGTGATTGCATCCCTGACCTCGACTTTCCATAAGTAGCACATGATTTTTCGCAAGTTCAGAAAAAAGTCTTGCGTGATGAGTGAGGCTCCCTTATACTGGCTATCGCTGCTTTGGAAGCAACCCAATGGGGAGTTAGCTCAGTTGGTTAGAGCGCCGGCCTGTCACGTCGGAGGTCGCGAGTTCAAGTCTCGTACTTCCCGCCATTGAATTCGAAAGCCGCCTTCGGGCGGCTTTTTTCATTCCCTGCTCAGCAATGCGGGAAGCACCTTGTCCCACGTCGCGCAAGTAAAACAGGCGACGTCCCTTCGCTTCCCCGTCACGCACGCTGCTTTCCCGTGAACTTCTCGATGTCGATGCAGTAAATCTTCGTGCGAGCAAGTGCCTGATCTGTGAACCCAGGTAAAGCATCGGGCGCCAGATGAGCCATAATACGCTCAAGGCCGTAACGTTTCATCTCGGGCGACTGAATCCGATGCACCGTTCCCGTCCCCACGATCGATCGATAGGCATACGAGTATGCACACGCGTAATTCCCCGTGATAACGCCTTCTTGAACGTCCATTTCAATCGCGACACGCGGCTCGGCGTCGAACACATCAACCTTACGGCCTTCAATCGCAGAATGAACCCAGAGAGCAAGGCGGGGCTCGTCCGAACCCTCCAGATCCGCAGGATCCGCCCAATCGTAGCCGAAACTCATGGGAACGATGAAAACGCCTTCGTTATCGACGGCGGCCTTACGCACCGTTTGGCAAGCATCGACGATCTCGCGCAGCTGGGCTGCGCCCTTAACCTCTCGGCCGGCAAGGCGCATAGGGCGCCCGGGCATTGCGTTGTTCATGAAACCGCCCCTCTTTCATTTTCCTCGTACGGCAAACCGCGCGTTAGATCGTCAGGCTTATAGGACAAAAGTGTGTCCCATAAGCCGATCATTCGATTTCGCTTCATTTTCTCGCCTTAACGGAACAAGGTGATGACGGTTCCGTAAAGAATCCCCTTTTGCGGATTCCTTCAGGCGGAAAGAGAACCGACCCTTTCACTCCACACGAGAACGCGAATCGTCGATCAAAGGCATCAGATCGCGCACGCGCACGCCAAGAACATCCGCAAGACACATCAGGGTTCCAACCCGAACATCCTCCCCGCGCTCGGCGCGAAGCAAAGTCGAACGGCTCACGCCCGCCAGACGCGCCAGCGCGCTCTTCGACAACCCCGCCTTCTTACGACAAAGCGTCAAGCGCCGACCAACCAGCACTTGGCGCTTCTTCACTATGTTGCCCGAGAAACTCATGCCGCAAACACGTCCACGCTCTCCGTCTTAGGAAAGCAACGAGGTGAGCGGTCCCTCGGAAAGGATGGTCACACGCTGCGTGGCACGCGAAATGGCGGTGTAGAGCCTGCGCTTCGACAACGCGTCGTCGCTGTACGCTGCCGGCGTTGCATCGGGGATGATCACGCGATCGAACTCGAGGCCCTTTGCAAGCGGAAGGTCGAGCACGACGACGCCCGAGCCCTGAAGTTGCATGTCGCCCTTCACCAAAACAGCTTCGTCGCCTAACAACTTGGAAATGCGCTTGGCGGTTTGCCGATCGATCGCAACGACCGCCGTCAGACCGCCTTCACCGGCGCCGGTGCGAACCTCTTCAAGAAGGGCCTTCTCCCACTTGTCACGCGTTTCGCATGCTTTGATGATGGGAACCTGACCCTCGCGCTGAACCGATGAGGTCTGCACGCGCTCGTCCTTGTCAAGCAAACCGCAGAAAAGCTCGGTGATCTCGGGAGTCGAGCGATAGCTGGTCATAAGGCGGCACTCGTCGACAACGCCGTGGTCGCGGGCGAACAGCTCGTGGATCTGCTCGAACGTGGCCGTGCCGGGCTTGATGGCCTGATGTTGGTCGCCCAGAAGCAGGAAGTGGGCCCTGCTGAAGTAGCGTGACAGCACCATGAGCTGCGACAACGTGTAATCTTGCACCTCGTCGATCATGACGAAGCGCGCATCACGGTCGGAGTCGCCCGTAAGCAAAAGGCGCAGGTACATCCATTCGAGCGCGGAAAGGTCGGTCCTGCCGGTGATGCGGGCGCCAACGCGTGTGACGTTCAGCCACGAGAAGTCGTCGATCTGGCTGACAGCGCTTCCCCACTTGACTTCGACATAGCGGCGCGACCACTTCTTAAGGTCTTCCTCCGACTCGGTTGAGATCTGCTGATCGAACAGGGCAATTTGTTCGGTAACGGGAAGCGTGTCCACGATGTCAAGGATCTCGTCGCTTCCGGCAAGCGATTTCAGCTTGCTCTCGAAACGCTCGTACAGCTCTTCGTTGACCAAGGCTGCAAGGCGCGGGCCGGCGGTTTCGCGCGAGAAACGCGACACGACGCCGCGAACCTGGGACGCCTTCAGAATGACACGGCCGTCAAGCGCGATGTCGTTGAAATCGCCGTCGACCAACGCAAGGCCCTTCACGGCTTCCTCAAGTGCATGAAGTTTCTGCGCTGGGACGTCAACGGCCATGCCGCGACCCGTAAGGCCGCGCTGGTCGAAGAACTCGTTCCATGTGGTGATCTGGGGGTTGCTCTCGCCCATGTCGGGAAGGACGCTGTCGATGTACTTGCCGAAAACAGGGTTGGGCGTGAACAGGTGCACCTGCGAGGGAACCAGATCCTCGCGATAGCGGTAGAACAGGTACGCGATGCGCTGCAGAAGCACGCTGGTCTTTCCCGAGCCGGCGATGCCGTTGACCAGCAGCACGTCGACGTCGTCATGACGGATGACCTTGTTCTGCTCGCGCTGAATGGTTGCGGTGATGGCCTGCAGCTTCTCGGAGTGACGCTCGGAAAGCTTCGAAAGCAGCAGCGGGTCCTCGATGGCTACCGTCGTGTCGAAGCACGCGCGCAGGTTGTCGTAGTCGATGTCGAACTGACGGCGAACCTTCAAATCGGCATGAATCACGCGATCATCGACGCGGTACGACGTGGGGCCGATCTCTTGGTTATAGTAGGTCTCGGCAACGGGGCTTCGCCAGTCGACGATGAAGTGGCGGCGGTCGTCATCGGTCATGCCCGCCGTTCCCAAGTAGATGTCGCGCGGGGCGGCGCCGGCTTTGAATTGCAGCTGCACTTTCGCGAAGTACGCGCGCGGAATAAGCTGTTTGACCTTCTTGTAGCGGTCCATGCTCACTTCCATGGCGCGGTTGTAGCCCTCGATGATGCCGTTCATCGACTGGTACTCCGCCAAGGTTTCCATAGCCATGTCGTCGGACGAGAAGTCAAGCGCAAGCTCGTCGCGCATGTCGCTCATGTCCTTCGTGGCCTGACGACGGATTTCAGCGATGCGATCTGCGGTTTCCGCTTCGATATCAAGAAGTTTGGCGTAGGTTTCGGTAAGGTGCGCCTGCTCTTGCTCGAAAGCCTCGTTTGCGACGTTCTGATCGGTGTCCATAGATCCCCTTTGCGCTGCGCCAAGATGGCTGAACTGAAAATTCGACCAAATACTTTACCCCATCGCCAAGCCCGATTGCGGCGAATCTGAGAATCCGCAAAGCGGCTCCGAAAACCCGCACATGCGTCTGGGGCGAAGGCACGAGGCGAGCCGCCTAACTTGGAGCGAAAGACGCACTGCGGCCGAACTCAAGCTCTGGAGTGATTCTTACGTCTGGGTTACGGCTCTTGAATCTTGTGAAGTCGGCTGTTAGGGTACCTC
>URZP01000045.1 GCA_900552365.1 uncultured Coriobacteriaceae bacterium | reverse complement strand
CTGGAGGTCATGACCGTGGGCTCTTCGGGAACGTCGATGGTGAACTGCTTGGTCTCGCCCTTCTTCATGCCCTTGAGCTCTTCGTCGAAGGACTGCGGGAACAGGCCGGAACCCATAGCGTACTGACGGTTGTCAGCGGTGATGGACTCGATGTTCTCGCCCTTGTCGTCGGTTGCGGTGATCTTCATCTCAGCCATGTTGCCATCAGCGAACTTCTTGTTGGCTGCAGCGTTGCTGTACTCGGAATAATGAGTGAGCATGGCGTCGATCTCAGCATTGACCTCGTCCTCGGTGACATCGGCAGAGGGCATCTCGATTTCAACGTTGTCATAGCCGGAAAGCTCGAGAGCGGGCTTGATGCCGACCTCGAATGCATAGGTGAATTCCTTGCCGTCCTCGACCAGACCCAGGTCCTCGTCGAACTGCGGCTGACCCAGCGGATACAGACCGGCCTTGTCGCAAGCCTGCATGCAGGTGTCGTTCACAAGCGAATCGGTAACGGTTGCGACAACGGCTTCCTTGCCCAGGAAGTTGTCGATGACCTGGCGCGGAGCCTTGCCCTTACGAAAACCGGGGATGCGATAGCGGCCGGCGAAGTCTTTGTACTGCGCCTTGATGCGATTGCTGACGGTTGCCGCATCGATGGTGACCGTCACCTTAGCGCGATCGCCCTCAAGAAGCTCTGCTTTAGTTTCCACTTGATTCCTCCGTTTGTCTTTCCCGCCTCACAGCGCAACGCCGGCAGCGTGCGCCTTAGGCACAACATTAGATGCTCGGCATTTTGAGACGAGACCGCTTAAGCGGGTTTTTTCGAACTGATCCGAACATCTTCATCCGATAATGCCAAGGTCGAATTATGTCACAGTAGTCTCGCCGAATAAAGTGCTTTCACGAATCCGACGAAAGAGAAAGCCGCGCACGGACGGCGCGGCTTGAAGGCGTACGGTATTTCCCGGCGTTAACGAAGGGTATAACCCAACATGACGCCGACGACCATGCAAAGCGCGCAAAAGACCGCGGTCAGACCGATAAGACGGGCATCTCGACGGGATCGGTCGCGCTGCTCATCTTCCTCACGCATGAGCTCGGGGAAGTAACTATAACCGGCCGAGGTAATGCGCACGATGGTTCCATGGGCGCGGTCGGCCTTCGCAACAAGGTAGCCTGCGTCGATAAGTTCGGCCTGAAGGTCGTTATCGGGGCGATAAGGGAATGCGCAATGATACACCAGCTCGTTGCCTGCGCTGCAATTCCTGCGTTCGTATTCCAGTAGACGATGAAGCTCGCGCTCCTGCGCGATGTTAAGCGGAATTGCTGCCACGACGAACCTTTCGCGTTTATACCTTGTTTAGAGCAGTGTTACGGCATGCGGCCTGCATCCGATTATAGGTCATCGGGGACACTGGAAAAGGATGGTGCGGGCGAAAGGACTTGAACCTTCACGGGGGTTACCCGCCAGAACCTAAATCTGGTGCGTCTGCCAATTCCGCCACGCCCGCATGGGAGCCATCATAGCAGAATCAACCGCTTATCCGTTAAGAAGATGCAAACAATCCGCTTTAGCGCGGTGAAGCACCTTGACTTTGCTATCATGCGTGACTATGCAATTCTGCATCTATCTGGCAGCCCTACAGCGAAACCGATGCTTTGCAACAGGCTCTCGACAGCAAGTCTGTTAGATAGATGCAGCAAGTACCCATAGAAAGGAACATCGTGAAACAGATTGCACGCGCATGGACGAGCGTCAGCCTGATCAAGCGCATTCTAGTCGGCCTGATCCTCGGCGCTATCATCGGCGCCGTCGGCCCTGCCGGTATCGAGGCCATCACCCTTTTGGGCAATCTCTTCGTCGGCGCACTTAAGGGCGTTGCCCCCATCCTGGTCTTCTTCCTGGTTCTGAGCGCCCTTGCCAGCGCCCAGGGCAAGACCAACATGAAGACCATCATCATCCTGTACTTGGTCTCCACCTTCGCCGCCGCCATCGTCTCGGTGGTTGCCACCACCATCTTCCCTGTTGAGCTCACGCTCACCAGCGCCGAGGGCGTTTCCCAGTCCTCGCCGTCAAATGTTTGGGAAGTTCTGACCACGCTTCTGATGAACGCGGTCTCCAACCCCGTTGAGGCCTTGGTCAAGGCTAACTACATCGGCATCCTTGTCTGGGCTGTCGTTCTGGGTCTTGCCATGCGTTCGGCTACTCAGGCCGCTAACGACGTGTTCAACGACATCTCGACTGCCGTTTCCACCGTCGTCGGTTGGATCATCCAACTCGCTCCGTTCGGCATCTTCGGTTTGGTGTACACCTCCGTCTCCACCAACGGCCTGGACATCTTCGTCGAGTACGGTCAGATCATTCTGTTGCTGGTTGCCTGCATGTTCTTCATCGCCCTGGTCGTGAACCCCCTCATAGTCTTCGTGGTTACCCGCAAGAACCCGTTCCCGCTGATCTTCCGCTGCCTGAAAGATTCCGGTCTGTTCGCGTTCTTCACTCGCAGCTCCGCCGCTAACATCCCCGTTAACATGGAGCTCTGCGAGAAGCTCGGCCTGAACAAGGATTCCTACAGCGTGTCCATCCCGCTGGGCGCAACCATCAACATGGCTGGCGCTGCCGTCACCATCACCGTCATGGCAATGTGCGCGGCTTACACCCTGGGCATCAGCATCGACGCCCCCACCGCTGTCATCCTGTCAGTGCTTGCATCCGTCAGCGCATGCGGTGCTTCCGGTGTCGCCGGCGGCTCGCTCCTGCTGATCCCGCTTGCCTGCTCGCTGTTCGGTATCCCCAACGACATCGCCATTCAAGTTGTCGCCATCGGCTTCATCATCGGCGTTATCCAGGACTCCTGCGAAACCGCTCTGAACTCGTCCTCCGACGTTCTGTTCACCGCTACCGCAGAGTATCGCGAGTGGATCCGCGCCGGCCGTACCGACTTCGACATGGGCAAGGACAACACCCCGCTTGTCGAACCCTGCACCGACGAGGCTCACGCTCACCGCAAGTAGCGGCATACGAACATACAACGCTCGCCACTTGCACGGCCAGCGCAGCGAAACCCCGTTTCTTCAATGAAACGGGGTTTCTTAGTTGGACAAGCCCTTGCATCCAACTTGCGCCGAAACGCTTAGAGGAACCCGCAACAGACACGAAAAGGCCGCCGATCAATGTCGGCGGCCCACATGCGTTGACGTTATTCGATGCCCTCGATTGACCCCAAAAGAGCAAACGAAAAGCGATTACATCATCGCAGCGATCTCGTGAGAGTCAGGCATATCGGTTGCCAGGGTGGCATAGTGCGCGTACTCGACGTTAAGGTCGTTGTCGACGATGAACAATGCAGGGAGTTGCTGCTCGTTGCCCTCGTAAGCGCCATGAGCAAAACCCTCGGCCTTAAGCTTCTCGATGAACGCACGGCCCTCGTCGTCGAAGAGATCCATCTTGGAGGCAGCCGAACCGATCTCGAAGAGCTTGTAAAGCTCCTGATCTTTGTCGCAGATGATGTCGTATGGCAGATCTTTGCCCTCAGTCTGCTCGCGAACGATGGCAGGATCAGACTGCAGAACCACGATAAGCTGGCCGCCGGTCTTCGAAATGACGCCATGATTCACAATGAACTCACGCATGTTGTACTGGCATAGCACGCATCCGAAGTAGCGCAGGAAAACGATAGCGGTTTTCCCCTCAACACGCTTCACCGTGTCTGAGATTTTCAGATTCTGTTCGTATGCGGTTTGATACGTGAAGTCGGCGAGCTTGTCGCCTTGCACCACTCGAGACATTGCGATCCTTTCACGAGGAGTTGGTTACCTTCGCTTCGTGTATCTTAGTACACAACCAATCAACGCAATGCGGGTTTTGCTAAAATCTGCGTGCCTTCAAACACGCCCCACTCACTAATTAGTTGAAGCTTTGACGGTCAGGCATCAAGCCAAAAGCGATGTGCGACGCAAGAATCATCCCAATCAAACATCAAGGATACTCAATGAACAAGCTCAAAGGCCCCCTTATGCTCCTTGCAACCGCAGCGCTTTGGGGCTTTGCCTTCGTTGCCCAGACAAGCGCCGCAGGCGATATCCAGCCGTTCACTTTCAACGCTTCAAGAAATTTCGTAGGCGCGCTTTTCCTAACCTTCGTCATCGCTTTTAGGAAGAAAAGCGGCAGCGACACCGCACCTTGCGACGCCGTACGCAGCAAAACCGATGAGTCCTCTGACGGGGCGCCGAAATCCAACAGCTCCGTCCTTAATGGCCGTTACACCAAACGCGCCCTGATCATTGGCGGAACCGCATGCGGCTTGGTTTTGTGCGCTTCGTCTTTTCTTCAGCAATGCGGTATCTCGTCCTATCCCGCCGACGCGGGAGCCTCGGGCAGATCGGGCTTCATCACCGCCACGTACATGATCATGGTCGCCCTTTTCACCGTGTTCGTTGGCAAGAAACCCCACCCCTTGGTGTTCTGCTCGGTCGGCGTAGCCGTCGTCGGCATGCACTTCCTTTGCGTACCCAACGGGTTCGGTGATCTTTACGTAGGCGATGTCCTGGTTCTGATCTGCGCCGTGGGATACGCAGCGCACATCATCGTCATCGATCGGTTCACCAACGTTGACGGCGTGCGCCTGTCCCGCGTGCAGCTCATCGTCTCAGGTAGCGTTTCGTTGGTTATGGCCCTTGTCTTCGAGCATCCCACCCTCGCGATGATCGTCGCTGCGGCGATCCCGATCCTCTACGCAGGAGTCCTCTCTGACGGCGTTGCCTACACGCTCCAGATCGTTGCGCAGAAAACCACCGACCCGACGGTCGCCTCGATTCTCATGAGCCTAGAGTCGGTTTTTGCGGGCATTGGCGGCTGGCTCATCCTTGGGGAGCGCTTGGGCGGCATCGAACTGTTCGGCTGTGCTTTGGTGTTCATCGCTGTAATGCTTGCGCAGGTTCCCTCATTCATCGACCACGCCAAAGAAAAGCGTGCACAAAAGGCTTGCTAAAGAAAAATGAAAAAGCCCCTTGCGGGGCTTTGTGTTCAAATGGTGGACTGTCGGGGACTCGAACCCCGGACCTTGGGATTAAGAGTCCCCTGCTCTACCAACTAAGCTAACAGTCCGTGTATTTCGTATAAGCGCGCTGGGGTGGGTGAAGGGGCTCGAACCCTCGACCTCCAGAGCCACAATCTGGCGCCCTAGCCAACTGGGCGACACCCACCGTGTGCGCAAGGATAGATAATACGGACGTACCGAAGAAAATGCAAGGGTTTTTTTCAAAGCCCCTCCCTTCCCCAAAACGCACACAAACTAACACGCAAATAGATTGCGCCATCCAGCGCCTAAGGCATATTGAAGGTAAATCAGCCAAGTAACCAAGCTGCGACAACGCAATGGTTTTCTCAAACCCGCAATGTGCGTCGCGTATAATCAAAGGTCAATCCCACACCCCGAAAGGCGGCTCGGTCTATGGCCACATTCCAACTTATTCTTTTGTTAATGTCAGCTGTTCTGGTCTCGTCGGTAGTCGAGCAGATCATCCCCAAGGTATCAGTCCCTCTCGCCCAGATCGCCATGGGCGTCGTTATCGCCATCCTTGCGGGAAACCGTATTCAGATCGGACTCAGCGCCGACCTATTCCTAGTCGTCTTCATCGCGCCGCTGCTGTTCCATGAGGCCGTCAATTCCGACAAAACCGCTCTTTGGCACTACAAGAAAACGTTCCTCTCATACGCCATCGGCCTTGTCGTGGTCATCACACTTGCTGTAGGTTTCGCCGTGCACCTCATGATCCCCTCGATTTCGCTTGCTGCGGCTTTCGCGTTGGGCGCCGCCCTTGGACCCACCGACGCCGTTGCTGTGGCCTCTGTGTCTAAAGAAGCACAAATCCCCTCCCGACAGCAAGCCATCCTACAAGGCGAGTCCCTCCTCAACGACGCTTCAGGCATCGTCTCATTCCAGTTCGCCATCGCTGCCGCGACAACAGGAGCCTTCTCGCTTCTCCACGCCGTCGAAGACTTCGCTATCGAGTTCATCGGGGGATTGCTCTTGGGTTTGGCACTTGGCCTGTTCATCAACTGGCTCATCCACAAGATCAGCGACCTCGGTCTGGAGAGCATCACCTTCCACGTGACTCTCGAGGTGTTCACGCCCTTCATCGTTTACATGCTGGGCGGCATCCTTCACGTCAGCGGCGTCATCGTCGTTGTCACGTGCGGCATCGTCATGTCGCTGAGCAAGCAGCACCTCGGACCCCACGCCTCGCGCTTGAGCATCGTGTCCTCAAGCTTCTGGGAGGTCTTCGCCTTCGCGCTGAATGGCGTTGTGTTCGTTCTACTGGGCACACAACTGCCCAACGCAATAGGCAACACCTGGAGCGACGACGGCATCTCGTCATTCGACCTTGTCATCTATATCATCGTCATCGTGCTGATCATGCACGGAACGCGCCTTATCTGGTCCATCGTCTCCGAGAAGCTGGTCGACAGGCGCAAGGGACGCACAAGACCGTTCAAAGAGCAAATGCGATCTGCCCTTATCACCACGCTTTCCGGAGCCAAGGGAACCATCACCTTGGCAATCATGTTCACCATCCCCACGTGGGTGACCACTGGCGGCGGCATGATGCGATTCCCCGATCGCGACCTGCTCATCTTCCTTGCCAGCGGCGTTATCGTCGTTTCGCTGTTACTGGCAACCTACGTAGTTCCGTTGCTTGCCCCGCGCGTCGAGAAGAAATCAGAAAGCCAAAAACAAGACGCCGAAACCAGCATCGAGATCCTGCGCGCCGTCGTCGAAGACCTCAGTGCGCATATCACACCCGGCAACCGCGCCGGCGTGACGGAGGTCATCCGCCAATACAATGACCGCATCACGCGCCTGCAAAACGACAGCGACTACCTTGAAGAAGAGTCTGATACCGACGTGCGCATCCTCGTCCTTCAGTGGGAGCAGGAATATGTATGGGATCGCATCGACGCCGGAACGGCCCCGCCCGTCGAAGGCTATCAAGTCATGAATATCCTTGCACGCGGCGAATCGATGCTCCGCCAAGAGAAGGTACGCAAAGCAAGCTTGAATCGCCGAGCGCGTCGCATGATCGGTTCGCTTAGGGCGGTATTCCACACCCTTCGCGAAAAGATTCCCTTGCAAGAAGGCGGAGAAGACAGCGGGCGTGTCAGGCGCGAGCTGCAAATCGATGCTCTGAAGTACGGCATCGAGCGCATGCAGAAAGAGATGGCCAACTCCGATTACGCCTCTGAGTCGTTCAGCCGCCTGATCATCGAATACCAACGCGCGATTGCGGCGCTGCAGGCGAAAAGTCCTTCGATCACCGACATCACCAGCCTCGAAGACCGCGCTGAAGACGTGCTGCGCCCCGCCCTGCACCTTGAACTCGAGCAGATTCAGCTTGCTTACGACGAAGGCCGCCTCTCCCGTGCCGCAGCGCAGCATATGCGCCGCAACGTCCACATGATGGAACTCGATCTGGAAGACTACTTCTAAAGGGCCGCAGCGCCCCATCAGGACCTGCGTACGCGGCAAAAGCGTCTGGTTAACACAGGCCCCACCGAATCAACCACAACAAGCCGCAACGTGTCTCAGCAATCGTCCCAATCCCCCGCAAACGCAAGCAGCGCCCTGACGGCAATCCATCAGGGCGCTGCTTATTCACAAACGGAAGCGACAACGAGGACTAGGCGATTTCCACCTGAGATTCCTCGCGAGGCTGCATGTACACCGGAGCCGAAACACCAAGCAAGCTAAGTGTAAGAGCCAGCACGATACGGACGCTGTCCGCCAGCGCAAGTCGTGCATTCTGAACCGCAGCGTCTTCGCCCATAATACGGCACTCGGTATAGAAGTGATGGAACGCAGCCGCAAGCTCTTCGGCGTAATGAGTCAAACGGAACGGAGCACGGTCGCGAGCAGCAAGCTCGATAAGCTCAGCAAAGTCATCCATCTTACGCATGAGGGCAAACTCAGCAGGATGCGTGAGAACACTCAAGTCGACATCGACGGGAACCGCTGCGGCCGCAAGCTCTTCGGCGGGCGTATCGTTCAGCTCGATGCCCGAGGCCTTGCGCAGAATCGAGCAAATGCGAGCATGGGCATACTGAACGTAGTAAACGGGATTCGTGGAGTCCTGCTTCTTGGCAACCTCAATATCGAAATCGATAGGCTGGTCGCTCGAGCGCGACAGCATGAGATAACGCGTAGCGTCGGGGCCGACCTCCTCGATAAGCTCGGCGAAGGTGATCATCTCGCCGGTACGCTTCGACATGCGAACAGGCTCGCCGTTGCGCAAAAGGTTGACCAGCTGGCCAAGAACGACTTCAAGAGCGCCCTCGTGGCCACCAGCCGCAAGCATGGCCTCGCAGCGCGCGATGTAACCATGATGATCGGCGCCCCAAATATCGATGAGGTGGTCGAAACCACGGCTAAGCTTGTTGTAGTGATAAGCGATGTCGCTGAAGAAATACGTGAACTCGCCGTTCGCCTTGATAAGAACGCGGTCCTTCGTATCGCCGAAGTCGGTGGAGCGGAACCAAGTTGCGTCGTCCTTCTCGTAGATGCAGCCTTTCTCGCGCATCAGATCGAGCGCGCGATCAACGGCGCTCTTGCCGTCCTCGTCGGGAACGTAAAGAGATCGTTCCGAGAAGAACATGTCGAAATGATTGCCGAAGCCCGCAAGGGTTTCCTGCGTCAGAGCGAGCATCTTCTTATAAGCAAGCTCGCGGAAAGCAAGGACGCGCTCGTCTTCTGGAACAGAAAGCCACTTGTCGCCATCGGAGGCGATGATGTCCTGAGCGATGTCGGAAACGTAGCCGCCGCCATAGCATTTCTCGGGCATCTCGATGTCCTGGCCAAGAGCCTGAAGGTAGCGGACGTTCACGCTGTTCGCGAACACGTCAAGCTGAACACCGTGATCGTTGACGTAGAACTCCTCGTACACGTCGTTGCCGGCATGACGCATGACGCGAGCCATGGCGTCGCCCAAAGCAGCCCAACGACCATGACCCACATGCATGGGGCCCGTAGGATTGGCCGAAACGTACTCAAGGTTGATACGGCCGGGTTTTGCCTGACCACGACCATAGTCGAAGCCTTGCTGACGAACAGCAGCCACAACGCCCTGCAGCACCGATACGGAAAGACGGAAATTGATGAAGCCGGGACCGGCGATCTCGGCAGAAGCGATGACGTCGTTCTCGGGGAGATGGTCGACGAGCGTTTGAGCGATATCGCGCGGGCCCTTGTGGGCGAGCTTCGCCGAACGCATGGCAACCGTGGAAGCCCAGTCGCCGTTCGCTGCGTCGCGCGGACGCTCGAGCGCAGCCGCCGGGGCCTCGGGCATGTCAAGCGAGCCGTCGGCAATGGCCGCGGCTACCGCCTCGTTGACGATGTTCTCTAACTGTTCGCGAATCTGCATAGTCTTTCTTTCTTGGGCTCGAGTGATTACGAAAATGCGTTAACAGATTAAATCTCGGGAAGGGGCTCATCAGAGAGCGTAGCGTACATGATGGCCTTGATGGCGTGCATGCGGTTCTCCGCCTCGTCGAACACCACCGAGCGCGGGCCTTCGAACACCTCGTCGGTGACCTCCATCTCGGTGATGCCGAACTTGTCAGCGATCTTCCTCCCTACCGCGGTTTTGGTATCGTGGTACGCGGGAAGGCAATGCATGAGCTTCGCATCGGGTTTGGCATATGAGAACGCCTGCTCGTTGATTTGATAGGGAGACAGGAGCCTGATGCGCGCATCCCACACCTCGTCGGGTTCGCCCATGGAAACCCACACGTCGGTATACAGGATATCGGCATCGCGGCAACCCTCGGCGACATCCGCCGTGCACAGGATGGTGGAACCGTTCTGCTGGGCGATTTCCTTGCATGTTTCAACAAGGGCGGCGTCAGGCTGGTTTTCAACCGGACCACAAGCGACGTAATTCACGCCCAGCTTGGCGCAAACGACCATGAGAGAATTGGCAACGTTGTTGCGCGCGTCGCCCATGAACACGAGCGTGCGACCGCGCAAGTCGTTACCGTAGATCTCACGCATGGTAAGCATGTCGGCGATCATCTGGGTGGGATGCCATTCATCGGTAAGGCCGTTCCAAACGGGACAATCGGCGAAATCGGCGATCTCCTGCACGACCGCTTGGCCGAAACCGCGGTATTCGACGCCGTCGTAGAAGCGAGAAAGCACGCGCGCGGAGTCGGCAATGGATTCCTTCTTTGAAACCTGCGAACCGGCAGAATCGAGATACGTGACGTTCATGCCCAGATCGTAAGCACCAACCTCAAACGAGCAACGCGTGCGAGTGGATGTCTTCTCGAACAGCAAAACGATGTTCTTGCCTTCGCAGAAACGATGAGGCACGCCGGCTTTCTTCATGGCCTTTAGTTTCGCAGCGACATCGAGAAGATGCTCGATCTCGGCGCTGGAGTAATCAAGAAGCTTCAGAAAATCGCGGCCTTTCAGGCTGTCTGCCATGATGCCCATCCTTTCGACGACAATGAAACAATAATTATAGCGCCTTTGCCGTCACGGACAGCAAGTTTGGTGGCGGAGCACGTCGAATTCACGTTCGGGGGACGGGCGGAAAAGCCGTGGCAAGAAGATGGCGCGCCCAGTAGGACTCGAACCTACAACCTACGGATTAGAAGTCCGTTGCTCTATCCATTGAGCCATGGGCGCGCGAAAGACGAATGTCGCACGAAGCGGCTTGCGCCGCAGACAATGCGCACTGCGTAATCATAGCGCAATTCGCCGCCACTCATACGCAATGCGCAAAACCAAAATGAGCTAACGGCTTCCAACGGGCGCGTCTTCGCCAAAAATCCCCTTTCTCAATAAGTCACCTTCTGGTATAATGCATATCTTGTCTGGACGTCGGGATGTGGCGCAGTTTGGTAGCGCGCCTGCTTTGGGAGCAGGATGTCGCAGGTTCGAATCCTGTCATCCCGACCATTCGATTGCCCGCCATGTGCGCCCATGGCTCAACGGATAGAGCATCGGACTTCTAATCCGACGGTTGCAGGTTCGAGTCCTGCTGGGCGCGCCAGATTTTCCCAGTTCATCGGCCTGATTCGGCTGCTCTTTCTCCTTGTCGTTTAGCCCGATTTCGGGCTTTGGTCACATATGGTCACAATGCCTCGGCCTATGCGGTTTTCGCGGCCTTCTCGGGGTGCTCCATGACGGCGGCTAGAAGGTTCGCGGCCTGCTCGTCGTTGCCCGGCATGGCGTGCGCGTACCAGTTGAGCGTTATGCTGGCGTCCGCATGGCCGCAGTGACTGATGGTTTTCGGATGCTCGAAGGCGGACGCTGGGGCGGTAGCCATGCGAGGTTGCGCGTGCGGCGGTCGGCGTGTATCATACGGGGTGCGGTGCCCCGGCCTATCGGGCGGCATCGTGCGTAGATTAC
>URZP01000044.1 GCA_900552365.1 uncultured Coriobacteriaceae bacterium | reverse complement strand
CCATGGCCGGGGCCATCTTCTTCACCATCTTGCGTGCCTCAGCGTACTTTTTCATAAGGTCGTTGACATCATGGACGGTGACTCCCGCGCCGGCAGCGATACGTGCACGACGGCTGCCGTTGATGACATCGGGCTTCGATCGCTCCTGCTTGGTCATGGAGTTGATGATGATCTCCATGCGGTCCATGGCACCCTCATCAACCTGACCGCTTGCAAGGGCTTTGTCACCGCCAGGAAGGGCGCTGACAAGCTTAGAGATGCCGCCGATCTTCCTGATCTGGCGGTTCATGTCCAAGAAGTCGTTCAAGCTAAGGTCGGCGCGCATCAAACGCTCTGCGGCCTCGGCTTCTTCCTCTTGCTGCTGAACCTTAACGGCGCTCTCGATGAGCGAGATCATGTCGCCCATGCCAAGGATGCGCTTAGCCATGCGATCGGGATGGAACGCCTCAAGGGAATCGGGCTTCTCGCCTTGGGAAATGAACTTGATGGGCTTGCCGGTTACCTCGCGAATGGAAAGGGCTCCGCCGCCACGGGCGTCGCCATCCATCTTGGACATGATGACGCCGTCGAAGTCGACGCGCTCGGCGAACGACTTGGCAACGTTCACGACGTCCTGACCGGTCATGGCATCAACGACCATAAGGATCTGGTCGGGCGAGACGGCTTCTTTGATGCGCTCGGCCTCGACCATCATGGCCTCATCGACGTGCAAACGGCCGGCGGTGTCGATGATCACGATATCGCGCAGGCCGTTAATGGCCTCCTGGACGCCTTCCTTGGCGATGCGAACAGGGTCGACGCCGTCGCCGCGGTAGACTTTCACGCCGATCTCGCCGCCAAGCGTTTCAAGCTGATCGGCTGCGGCGGGACGATAGACGTCGCATGCAACCAGCAGCGGGTTGTGCTTCTCGCTTTTCAGCAAATAAGCAAGCTTGGCAGCAGCGGTGGTTTTACCAGAGCCTTGAAGACCCACGAGCATGATGACGTTGGGAATCTTGTTGGGGGTAAGGTCAAGCTTGGCATCTTCCTCGCCCAAAAGACGCGTCAACTCGTCCATGACAACCTTGATGACGTTCTGGGCAGGAGTGAGCGAGTCAAGGACCTCGGCGGTCATGCAGCGCTCGGTGCACGTCGTGGTGAAGTTCTTCACCACTTTGAAGTTGACGTCAGCCTCAAGCAGCGCCATGCGGATCTCGCGCATGGCATCGGCGATGTCCTTCTCGGTAAGGCGACCCTTGCCGCGCAGACCCGAGAATACTCCTTGAAGTTTGTCGGAAAGCGATTCGAACATGTTTCGTTACTCCTCTTCCCCGCTTTGCCCTTCGCGGCCGAAGTCGCCGATGAGGTCGCGGGCATATTCCAACGCGTCGAAGTCCTTAAGATCGTCCATCCCCTCGCCTACGCCGAGTTTCAGGATGGGCAGTTGCAACTCATGGGAAACGGCCAGGGCAATACCGCCCTTCGCCGTACCGTCGAGCTTGGTGATGATCACGCCGTCAAGATCGAAGGCCTTGTTGAACTCGCGCGCTTGATTCAAACCGTTCTGGCCTGTGGTAGCGTCAATGACAAGCACATTGTAGACCGGCACGTTCGAGCGCTTGCGCACCACATTGACAACCTTCTCAAGCTCGCGCATGAGGTCGGCGGAGGTATGAAGCCTGCCGGCGGTGTCGATGAGAACCTTGTCGGCGCCCAACTCCTCGGCGCGCGCGATGGTGTCGTAGCATACGCTGGCAGGGTCGGCCCCGCGTTCGCGCGAGCACATCTCGACATCAGCGCGCTTGGCCCAAACCTCAAGCTGCTCGATGGCAGCAGCGCGGAACGTGTCGGCACTGCCCAAAACCACGGATTTCCCGCCGTCGTGGAGCTCCTTGGCGATCTTCCCGCACGTAGTGGTTTTGCCAGAACCATTGACGCCCACGAAAAGGACGACGCTCGGATCGCCGTCGAAGATCCCTTCGCCGCCTTCGACGAACAGCTCGGCGATCTCGTCGTACAGAAGATCGAGAACCGCATAGGCGTTGGGCAGCGCCTTCATGGTTGCCTGATCGCGCAGATTCTCGACGATGCGAGCAGCAACACCGCCGCCCACATCGGCCAAGATCAGCGTTTCCTCAAGACCGTCCCAAAATTCCTCGTCAAGCTTTGGACCTCGATCGAGGATGATGTTCATGCGCTCCCGAAACGTTGCGCGCGACCTGGTCAGACCGTCGCTGAATCGTCCGAAAAAACCCATGTGAACCCCTTACTCGGCATTCTCGAGCGCATGCTCGAGCTTCTGGCTGAGAACCTTCGTAACGCCGTCCGCCTGCATGGAAACGCCGAATAAGACGTCCGCCATTTCCATCGAACGACGCTGATGAGTGATCATTATAAGCTGCGTGGTGCTGCGCAGCGAGTCGATATAAGCCGCCAATCGGCGCAGGTTAGTGTCGTCAAGCGCGGCCTCCACCTCGTCGAGGATGTAGAACGGCGCCTTGCGGATGCGATAGATCGCAAACAGAAGCGCGAGCGCGGTCAGCGATTTCTCGCCGCCCGACATGAGCGACATCTTCGCGATGCGCTTGCCACGCGGCTGCGCCTTCACCTCGACGCCCGTATGCTCAAGATCATCAGGATCCTCAAGCACAAGCTCGGCAGAGCCACCTGGGAACAGCGTGGCGAACGTCTCGGAGAAGTTCTTGTTCACCTGCTCGAACGTGACAACGAAATCGTCACGCATGCGCCTATCGATGATGCGCACGATCTTCGCAAGCGAACGACGGGCCGCCTCCATGTCCTCAAGCTGAGCCGAGAAATAGTCGTGGCGCTTCTTTAAGGCCTCGTACTCCTTGGCGGCATCGGGGTTGATGACGCCCATGTTCTTGATGCGCTTCTGAAGCTTGAAGGACTCGTCCTCGAACGACGGGCGATCCTCGAGTTTCGGCAGCTCTTGGGCAACCTCAAGCGGCGTGAAAAGATCGTCGACCACAGCCTTCACCGCAGCCTGAACCTGAAGCTCGAGCCTTCCCTTCTCGACGCGCGTTTGAGTCATGCGGGAATTGACCGCATCGAAGTTGTCTCGAGCAAGGCGGGCCGACTCGCGTGCCATAGCCGCGGTTTCCTGAAAACCGTTGGCCGTGTCTTCGGAAGCCAAGATGGCCTCGTCGATTGCCCGAACACGTTCGCGCAGGCTTTGCGAGAGAAGGGAAAGCGTCTCGAGCAGCGGAACGGCGCGACGCTGAGCAGCGCGCTTGCGCTCGAGCGAGACGCGAGACTCGCGATCGGACTCTTCGGCTTGCTTGATGTCGCGAAGGCGGGCGTCCACAATGCGCGAAGCGTACGTTTTGCGCTCGGTGAGCTTGGCGAGCTCGAGCTTGGCGTTTGAAAGCTCGTCGTTCAAACGTCCCGCCTCACGGCGAAGCGGAACGACCTTGTCAAGCGCCTCGGTGTGCTGCTCGAGCGTTTGCGTGCGTTTTGCCTCCATGTCGGCAATGGACGCCTCAAGCGCCTCGACGTCGGGGCGCAGCTCTTCCACCGTCTTGCGCGCGCTGTCATGGCGCGCGTTCACGGATTCGCACTCGCGAACAAGCGCATTCATACGCGATGCGCAACGTTGCTCGTCGGCACGGGCGGCCTCAACCACGCCCTTCTGCTTAGCAAGCTCCTGACTGGTTTTAAGACTTGCCTCCTGGGCAAGACGGTACGATTCCTCAGCTTTGGAAACCGACTCCTGCGCGGCGGCAAGACATTGATCCGCATGCGCGAGCTGACCGGTAAGCTCGGCGATGCGACGTTCACGGGCCAAAACGCCCTCGTTCTCGTCGGCAGCTGCCCCAAAAACGGAAACCTTGCCCTGCGGCCATACCACGCATCCGTCGGCCGTGGCGAACCTTAAGCCCTTGTCGTCGGAATCATGCAAGGCAAAAGCTTGTTCGGCGCTGTCGCACAGCACGACGTCGCCCAAAAGCGATTCGACGATACGGGCGGCGTCGGCGGGATAATTCAACTGATCGATCAAAACCAGGCCGGATTTCGACATGCGGGCGGGAACATCATGAACGGAAGCCGACACAGAGCCGTTGCACCTCCTGAAGACCATCGACACATCGCCTGCGGCGCCCTGCGCCTTCAAAGCAGCGATGACGCGGGACGCAGCCGGCGCATCGGAAACCATAAGGGCCGAGAGATCATCACCCAACAAGCGCTCGACCAGCGACTCAAGCCCGGTGGGCGCGCCCAAAGCCTGAGCCAGGGGAGCAAGCCCTCCTTCGAGGGACTCGGCGTTGTCAAGAAGCCAAATCAAAGCCGGATCGTCGCTGCGGCTGGCACGGAGGGATTGCTTAACCGCCTTGATCTCGGCAGAAAGAACGCGCTGCTCGTCCGCCGCGGCATCACGCGCAGAGCGAGCGGAATTGCGCTCGGTGAAAGCGGAACCCAGGCGCTCTTGAGCAGCCTTGTCAGCCGCCTGAATCTCTTCTAGTGCAGACGTTGCTGCAGAAAGCGCCTCGGAAAGAGCATCGTGCTCGGCGGTTGCCTTCGCCAGATCGGCATCGATCTCGGAACGACGCGCATCGACCATTTTCTCTTGGGCGATGCCCGCAGAAAGGCGGTCTTTCATGCCCATGAGCTTACGACGTGCCTCGTCGCAATCACGGTCGAGGCGGCGCTTGGTGGAATCAAGCTCATCAACCGTCTTCTCGAGGGCGCGGCGCTTGTCGTACGTCTCTTGACGGGCTGCATCAACCCGAGCAACCCTCTGTTGCGCGGCGGCAAATGCATTCTGGGCCTCCGAAAACTGCTCGCGAGCAGCCTGAAGCTCATTCTCCGCCGCCTCTTTAGAGGCCTTCGCGTTCTCGATGGATAGCGCAATATCGGCTTCATAGCTTTCTGCAGAACGACGCTTCTCGCGAAGGAGCAACTCAGCTGAATCAAGGCGCTCGGCCACAGCCGTTGCCTTGCGCTGGGAGCGAGCAAGCTCGCCGGCGTCATTGGCCTTGGTTCGGATGAGCTCCTGAATGTCATTCACTTTTTGTTCGGCTGCTCCGACTTGCTGCTTCATGTCGGATACTTCGGTTTCGAGCTGCGTTTCGGTTGCGCAAACGCGATCCCAGGAAACTTGCAGGGTGCGAAGGTCGTCAACCGCAAGAGCAAGCTGCACCTCGTGCAAACGGGCACTTGCCTCTTCGTAAGCAATCGCACGCTTGGCCTTGCGTTCAAGCGGCCCCAACTGACGACCGATCTCGGAAGCGACGTCGCGAACACGGGAAAGATGATTGTCCATTTGCTCGAGTTTGCGCGCGCTTTTCTCTTTGCGCTGCTTGTGCTTCAGAACGCCCGCGGCTTCCTCGATGAGAGCGCGGCGATCTTCAGGGCGAGACTGCAGGATTTGATCGAGCTTGCCCTGCGAGATTATGGAATGCGTACCTGTTCCAAGACCCGAGTCGTGCAGGATGTCAAGAACGTCCATGCGACGTGCGACCACGCCGTTGATCAGGTATTCTGACTCGCCGCTGCGATACATGCGACGCGTGATGGACACCTCGTCGAAATCGACGGGGAGCGTGCCATCGGAATTGTCAAGAACCAGCTCGACCTCGGCGACGGAAACGGGCTTGCGCGCCGACGAGCCCGAGAAGATGACGTCTTCCATGGCCTGACCACGCAGATTGCGCGCGTTGCGCTCGCCGAGAACCCAAATCACCGCATCAGAGATATTTGACTTGCCCGAGCCATTCGGACCGACGATCGCAGTGATGCCGGGCTCCAAAGAGAGCACGCTGCGATCGGCGAAAGACTTGAAGCCTTTGAGCGCAAGTGATTTCAGGTACATCGAGGCGGTTCCTTCTGGGTTCAGACGCTGCTTCGCGCAGGCCTACTCCGAATCGGGGTTGGCGGCTGGCAGGCTTTTCTTCTTTTTATTGCCGTTACGCTTAGCGGCCTTCTTCGCCTTGGCCTGAGCCTGGGCGACGGTCTTCTCCGCCTTGGCCTGAGCCTGGGCGACGGTCTTCTCCGCCTTGGCCTGCGCTTTTTCGACGGCTTTCTCGGCACGCTCCTGCTCGTCAAGACCGATGCCGAAGAACTCGCTCAAACGAGCAAGGGTGCTTTTCGCGGCCTGGCTTTCCGCTTCTTTCTTGGTACGGCCGGTGCCGCTGGCCAAGCCGCGGGAACCCGCGAACACCTGCGCGACGAACGTGCGATCATGCGGAGGGCCTTGCGTTTCGATAAGCTTATAGGTGGGCGTGATGCCATCTTCCTGCAGACGCTCCTGAAGGGCGCTCTTCGGGTTTTCCGGCTCTTTGGCCATGTCGATGTTCATCTTGGGAATGAGCGTGCGGTCGATAAATTCACGCGCGCAATCGATGCCGCCATCAAGGTAAAGGGCTGCGACAACCGCTTCGTAAACGTTCTCAAGGGCCGAATGCAGGCCACGACGACCTGTGCCAGCCTCGGATGAGCCGAACACGATAAAATCGGCGAAGCCAAGATCGCTCGCAACATCGGAAAGGCTGGTGCCCGAAACGAGAGCGACCTTGATACGCGTCAAGCCGCCTTCGTCGAGATCGTGATAACGATGGAACGCGACCGACGCGACGATGGCGCCCAAAACGCTGTCCCCAAGGAACTCAAGGCGCTCGTAAGAGTATTTGACGGCGCGTCCCTCTGTGGCCGACGGATGAGTGATAGCCGACAGGATAAGCTGCTTGTCATCGAAATCATGCTGGATGATTTTCTCGGCGCGGCCGAGCTTCACCCGCTGTTCTTCATTCAAATTCACGGAATTCCGATCCTCGTGTGCCAAATTGTGTTGCAATCGCCAACATCCGCAAATCAACATTGTCGAAGCGTCCTTTCCAACAGGGACGCGCTTCAACAAAGCTATTCGCAAGGTTGCGGCTTGCCTTCAGTTTACGCTTTGGTCAACGCATAAGGGAAACCGTTGACGAACCGAAGAAACGGGACAGGGCAAGCCCTATCCCGTTTCATTGTATCCCAGCTAAAAAGCTCGCCGACGTTGCTATATGGTTTGCGCGATTAATTCAGAAACCTGCTGGCGAACGGTTTGCGCCGTGGTGATGACGCCGTTCTTGATTGCCTCGGCGGTCGATGAACCATGACCGACGATGCAAGCGCCCTTCACACCCAAAAGCGGCGCGCCACCGTACGCGTCGGGGTTCACCTTGTCCATAAGGCCGCGCAAGCCGCCCATCATGGTTGCAGCGCCCAACTTAGTGAGAAGCGATGTCTTCATGATGCTCTTGAGCTCGGATAAAAGGACTTTGGACGTGCCCTCGATGGTTTTCAGGCACACGTTACCAGTGAAACCATCGGTGACGATGACGTCGAAGGTGCCCTTCATGATATCTTTGCCTTCGGCATTACCCGCGAAGTTGGGAACCTGTTCGCGCATAAGCGCATTAACTTCCTGGGCGAACTGAGAGCCCTTCGTATCCTCTTCGCCGATGTTCAAAAGACCGACCTTCGGGTTGGCGATGCCCAGGATCTTGCTTGCGTAAATAGTTGCCATGTTTGCGAACTGCACCAGATACTCGGGCTTGCAATCGGCGTTGGCGCCAACGTCGCACATAACAACGGGCTTGACGGGCGACGGGATGACGGTTGCCAAGGCCGGGCGCTTGACGCCCTTGGAGCGGCCGATGACAAGCGTGCCCGCAACCAGACACGCGCCAGTTGAACCAGCCGAGAAGAAGCCCTGTGCCTCCCCGTCGCGGACCAACTGACAGCCGACGACGATGGAAGAATCCTTCTTGTGCTTGACGGCCTCGGCGGGATGCTCGCCCATGTCGATGAACTCGGTGGTAACACGTGCAACGCAACGATCGTTTTTAGCCGCAAAAGGCTCGACGACGTCTGCGGGACCGCACAAGATGACCTTCAGGGTGTTGTCGGCGGCCAAAGCCGCCTGAACGCCCTCTAGAACGACACCGGGAGCGTTATCGCCACCCAAAGCGTCTACTGCGATGGTTGTGAATCGGTCAGTAGATTGATCAGCCATGATATCCCCCACGATGCTCTGCTTTCCCGACGATTGCGGGATTAAAAAGAAAGCCCCCTATCAACACGTGCAGACAGGAGGCTTGCATTCACTGAAAGGAGAGAACCTACTCGGTCTCGATGACCTCGCGGTTCTTGTAGAAACCGCAATTGGGGCATACGCGATGAGGAAGCTTGACCTCGCCGCACTGCGGGCAAACGGAACGCGAAGGTGCATCCATGCGGTCGTGAGTGCTGCGGCGCGTATGAGTACGGATACGGCCCATGCGTTGTTTAGGTACTGCCATTTCAAATCTCCTTCTTCAAAAGCCGTCACCGTCGACGACCTTGTTGCTTAAACATGCGACACGTAATGGTATCAAAGCACCTTGTTCAAAGCAAGCGACAAAGCGAGATCATGTACTTGTTCTGCACAATTCTCGCCTCTTCCCCACCAAATAAAACGAGAAGCGGCACTTTGGCCGCCTCTCGCAAAGCATCGATCGGCGATGATTAACGCTGGTTGCGACGACGCATCATGATCGCACCAAGCGCGACAACAAGAGCGACAGCGCTAACGGCACCGACGACGAGCATCAAAGCGTCATCACTGGTCTGGGCAATTGCCGAGTCCTTCTGAGGAGCAGGCTGCTCGGTGGTGGGCTTATCTGCCGTTTTGTCAGCCTCATCGGTCTTCTCGCCCTCGTATTCAACCTTCTTGTAGCCAGCGTACAACGTGATGTCCCCGCTCACCGGGTTCGAGAAATCATACTTCTCAGAAGCAGCCTCATCGGTGAACCAGCCAGCGAACTGGTATCCCCTAAAATAAGGATCCTCGGGCTGCTCGATGGCCTTACCCGACTCAACCCTCGCGACATTCGTGAAATCGTTGAACTTGTCGACGAACTTCACCTCGTGATAAATCATCTCAGGCGTCTTATCGCTGGTCAAAAACCGCATAGGAAGAGAAACGGTCGGTTTTGAACGTGATGGCTCCCGTGGTCTCGTCGACGTTGATCGGATCGATGAAGTCAACCTTGCCATCGTGGTTGCGAGCGATACGAATGACCTTGCCCTTCACGGTGGAAGGGTCAACGGTAACGGTGATCGTCAGCTCCTCGGGAAGCTGTGCAATTTCGGCACTGGCAGATTTCATAACGCCATTTGCATCGGTAACTGAAACAAGCAGGCTCACCGACAGGTCAAGAGGCGTGATTGCTTCGTTTTCGCTCTTCGCCTTATTAATGGCCCCGTCAGCAACAATGCTAGGCTGAGCGTTGACAACCAGGGTGGCTGAAACGGAATCGGCAGGAGCGATAGTGCCAAGCTCCGCCTTCAACTGTTGCTGATCCTTGACTGCTACCGGAAGGTCTTACGGACGCAGGCCCGAACCACCCTGAGCAACGATGGTCTCGCCGGAGACGTACTGGGCAAGATCGGAAGCCAGGAAGACGGCAACGCCACCGATGTCGTCCTTCGGATCGCCGTAGCGGCCAAGCGGGATGGACTTGACGATACCAGCGAAGGATTCGGGGTACTCTTCCTTCCACTGAATGAGCTGCTCAGTCATGGCAAGCGGGCACAGGCAGTTGACGCGGATTCCGTCAGGACCCCACTCGGTTGCAGTAACGCGGGACATACCGCGGATGCCTTCCTTGGCAGCAGCGTAGCTGGACTGGTTCATGCGGCCGAACAGACCAGCGCCGGAAGCCAGGTTGATGACGCAACCCTTGGTCATCTTGAGCTCGGGGTAAGCATGCTTCATGTAGAAGAAGGCAGCATGGAGACCGGTATCAATGGAAAGGTCGAAGTCCTCAATGCTCTGATCGACCAGCGGAACGCCGGACTTCGAAGCCTGGGCGTTGTTGACCAGGATGTCGAGCTTGCCAAACTCCTCAACGCACTTGGCGATAGCGGCAGCGGCTTCTTCTTCCTTGCAGCCGTCAGCTACAGCGTAGCTGCACTCAACACCGTACTCGGCAGAAAGCTTCTTTGCAGCCTCCTGCAAACGAGACTCGGTGCGGCCGGTGATGAAGATGTTAGCGCCATGCTCAGCCATCTTGCTAGCGATGCCATAACCGATACCCTTGCCGCCGCCTGTAACGATTGCGACGCGACCTTCCAGCAAACAACCCATTTCGTTTCTCCCATCTTGACGTGATCAATGATGATGGTGCCATCTTAGTCCCGAGTGCCCAGCGCAGGTTCTAGCAAGGGCGAAACGTCCGTTAAGCTCGGTTAAAGGTTGCACTGTTTTCGCAGGTCAGACAAGGTTTACCTGTTATCAAGAAATACCATGCCGCCGACCGAAGACAATCTCTTGCCACCTGAATCGGGTTGCATAATATTACGCAGTAATACAGTTTTTGGGCATGATTTCAACAGCCGGAAGGACCTTCGAAAACCAGGGACGCACGCCAAAAAGCGGCGTCTGCATTGACCCTGGCTATGAAAAACGCGCCTGCCGAACGAACGGCAGACGCGCATCCAAAACAAGTATTTGACCTAAGCAAGGTCACTCTTCGAATGAAAGACCCTTCAAGGCCGCAAACGGGTTCTTGGCCTCTTCGAATTCTTCAAGCTCTTCGTTTTTGCAACCGCAGTCGCCATCATTGAGGTTGGCGCCGCACTCAGGGCAAAGACCCTTGCAATCGTCAGAACAAAGTGGGATCTCGGGGGCATCGACGATAAGAGCCGCCTCGATAAGCGGGGCTAGATCGATGATATGGTTCTCGGGAAGAACGTCGAATTCGTCGCCTTCCATATCGTCGGGCACAGCGGACTCGTCGTTAATCAGGAAATAGCCCTCAATGCTTCCATCGAGGTCGTATTCGACATCTTCCAAGCAACGAGCGCACTGGGTGGAAGCAACGCCATAAGCGCGACCCATGATAAGCAGTGCATCACCCGTGTTTGTTACCTCAACATCCCATGTTACGGGAGTCGAGAAGCGGTATTCGTCGAAGCCCGCCATAAGGACGTCAAGTTTGAGCTGGCCTTCAAAATGCGAGCTCTCCGCAATGGCGAAGAGCTCGGCCGGGATCTTTATAGTTGCGTCGTTCATGAAACCGAACCCAAACCGTGTTTAACGGTTCTGCGTAGTGGCGTTCAAACGATCGCGGCAGCGGCGAACGTTGGTAAGCAGCGTGTCAAGGCTCTGCTCGACATGGCCGAACACCTCGTCGGCGTAATCCTCGGCACCAGCGCGGGTCTGGCGTTCGAGCTCGCGAGCGTCGGCCAAGATCTGGTCGCTCTGCTGCTGGGAGATACGGACGATCTCGCGCTCGGAGGCAATAGTCATAGCCTGATCACGGGCATCCTCGATCATGCGATTCGCCTCGGCCTCAGCGTCGTCCAAAAGGCTCTGACGCTCGCGGACGATCTGACGAGCCTGAGAGAACTCGCTCGGGAACGTGTCGCGGATCTCGTCCATGATCTCGAAAGCGGCGGAAATATCCACCTGGCGTAAATTGCTTTTACCGAAAGCGGGCTTCGACTCCTCAAGAAGGATGGAGAGCTCTTCGAGCAGCCCCAAAACTCCGGTTTCGTC